>CAJFNY010000058.1 GCA_904395865.1 uncultured Oscillospiraceae bacterium | reverse complement strand
TTTGGTGGAGATAAGCGGGATCGAACCGCTGACCTCTTGAATGCCATTCAAGCGCTCTCCCAGCTGAGCTATACCCCCATATTCTGTTCTGCTTCAGAAAGCTTTATTATAATAGCAGACTTCTCCCGAAAAAGCAAGCACTTTTTTTGTGAATCCGAGATTTTTTTCGTGGGCGGAAACCGTTCCCTTTTGGCGGACGGAGTGGTACAATGAAAGCACACTGAACCAAAGGAGCTGAGGGATATGAAGCGTTTGCTCAAGGGCGGCACTGTGGTCTCCGGCAGCGGGGCGATTCGCGCGGATGTGCTGATCGACGGCGAGCAGATCTCCGCCGTAGGGCTCGGGCTGGAAGCGGCCGATGCGGAGACGGTCGATGTTGGCGGGATGCTGCTGTTTCCCGGCTTCATTGACGCGCACACACACTTCGATCTGGACGTGTGCAACACCACCACGGCGGACGACTTTTACACCGGCAGCCGCAGCGCCCTCCGCGGCGGAACGACGACGGTGATCGACTTTGCCTGCCCCAACAAGGGCGAGAGCCTGCAGTACGGCCTGGAGCTGTGGCATCGGAAGGCGGACGGCAAAAGCGCCTGCGACTACGGCTTCCACATGACCATCGACGACTGGAACGAGGACATCCGGCGGGAGCTGCCGGCCATGTTCGACCAGGGCATCACGTCGTTCAAGATGTACCTGACGTATCCGGCCATGATGATCGGGGATCAGGACCTGTTTTCCGCCCTGGTGGCCCTGAAGGAGCTGGGGGGCATCAGCGGCGTGCACTGTGAAAACAGCGGCGTCATCGACGCACTGATCGCAGAGGCCCTGGCCTCCGGCCAGACGGGGCCGGAGGCGCATCCGCAGACGCGGCCGTCACCGCTGGAGGCCGAGGCCGTCGGCCGGCTGCTGCGGATGGCACAGGTGGCCGACACGCCGGTCGTCATCGTGCACCTGAGCTCGGAGGCGGGGCTCCAGGAGATCCGCGCCGCAAGGGCCAGGGGTCAGAAGGTCTTCGTGGAGACCTGCCCCCAGTATCTGCTGCTGGACGACCGGGTCTATTTTCAGGAGTCGTACACCCAGGCGGCCCGCTACGTCTGCGCGCCGCCGCTGCGGAAGCCGGCCGACTGCCGGGCGCTGACGGAGGCGCTGGCTGCCGGGGAAATCCAGACCGTCTCCACCGACCACTGCAGCTTCACCCTGGCCCAGAAGGACGCCGGGCGCGATAACTTCACGAAGATTCCAGGCGGCCTCCCCGGCGTGGAGACCCGCGGCGTGCTGACGTATTCAGCCCTGGTGGCCGGCGGCGTGCTGTCCTGCGGGCAGATGGCCCGGGTGCTCTCGGAGAATCCGGCAAAGCTCTACGGCCTGTGGCCGCGGAAGGGCGTCATCGCGCCGGGCAGCGATGCAGACATCGTCGTCTACGATCCCCAGGCCGACTCGGTGATCACCGCGGAGGGCCAGACGGCCAACGTGGACTACAATCCCTATGAGGGGTACCGGACAACCGGCAGCATCCGCAGCGTCTATCTGCGGGGCAGTCTGGCAGTGGATCAGGGGAACGTGCTGGCCGGGAGCCACGGTCAGTACCTGCGCCGGGGCCGGTATCAGCTGTAAGCGCCGCCGCATTTCCCAGAAGATTGATTGGCCGCAGCAGGCATGCCTGCTGCGGCCATGTTTTTACAAATCAGGGCTGGGACGCCGTGCCGAACTGCAGCGCATACAGGTCGGCGTCGTACATCTCAAACTTCAGGCGGACCGTCCGGCCGGCGAAGCGGGAGAGATCTCCGCTGCCGCGCCACGTTACGCGACGTGCCAGCTCGTTGCCGTAGATCAGGTCGCAGTCCTCAGTGCTGAAGTCGCAGGCCGGCCAGCCGCTGCCGTCGGAGATGATGCCGACCCGGATGGCGCCGGCGGCCGAGGTGGCGTAGTTCAGGTACAGGGCATCCCCCTGGAAGCGGAAGGGCTTCGTCACCAGGATGCCGCCGTCGTACGGAGCGTTCACGGAGGCGAAGCCGTGACGGCGGACGGTGTACCGGCGGATTCCGCCGTCATCCCACTCATAGTGGACGCCGACGAACAGGGAAAGCTCCTCCGGCGACGTCTCCAGCAGGCCCCAGGCAGTGATATAGTTCCGCTGGGTCCAGCATCGTTCGCTGAGTCCGGGACGCAGCCACCCCTCCAGGAAGGTCCGGTCGAACCGCACGCCGTCGCGGCTCGTCATGAACACGCCGTCCGAAACGCCGGGGAACGGGCAGGATGGCACCTTATGCCGGTCATGCAGGAAGCGCATGGGCATGGAGAGGTAGATGTGCTCGGCACCCGGGCACGGGATCGTGGCATTGGTGTAGAAGTGCTCCAGCGGGACGCCGCGCTGGTAGGTGTTGGCGACCTGGTCGCTCCAGTGGAGAAAGTCCTCGGATGTGGCACTCTGAATGGCGCGGATGCCGATGCCCAGATCGTCCAGCGTATCCGGCGGCAGCACCGGGCGGAAGGTGCCGTCCCGCGCCTCCTGCTCCCACGCGATGGGCTTTGCGAAGTAGCGGGAATAGCAGCGGTATTTCCCGATCCGCCGGTCGTAGAAGCAGAGATTCTGGGAGTCGAACGCGCCCTCCCGGATGATCGGCTCGTCCTGCAGCGTGTGCCAGTGGAGTCCGTCCTCCGAGCAGAAGGCCATCAGGCCCGTATTGGCATGGCCGGCCACGGCCTTGAAGCGCTCTTCCGGCGGGCAGGCGGGATTCCCGTCCGGAAACGGGGAGAAGTTGTGCGCCATGATGCCGGAGACGACGATGTTGTTCTTGGTGCTGCCGTCAAATTCCACCAGGTCCAGCTCCGGCTTCTCCCAGTGGATGCCGTCGGGACTCAGGGCCAGGCACGTATACTGCCGGGCGCTCAGGTCGCCGCCGGATTTGGCCGCGTTGTTTCCGCAGGCCCGGTAATACAGGCGGTACTGCTTGCCGTCGAAGAATACGGAGGCGTAGGCGCCGCTGCCCGGTCCCTCCCACGGGCGGTCGAAGGTGACGGCCATGTTCTGCGGCTGCGGGGGCGCCAGCCGCAGTGTCGTGTTATACATCTGATCGATCAGATACCGGTCCACGAACATCTCCACACGGCTGCCAATGTCCAGATCCGTGGTGGGCGGTTCGCTCTGGATGGACTCCTGCTTCCGGTCTCCGGTTTCCTCCATCTGCTTCCATGCGTCGAGAATGCCACGCTGGGCGATTTCCTGGTTGCTCATTGTCATTCATCCCTTCCGCAAATCGGTCCCGCGGCTCGGCCGCCCCGGTGTACGACTATCATACCGGGAGACTCCCGCTCCGTCAAGGAACGGTTTGCCCGGAAGATGTGGGACGCGCCGCCGCTGCTGCGGGAGAATCTTCGGACATTCGCCCCGGCAGATTCGGAATGCAGCAAAAAGCGGCCGGAAGCCACATTTCTGTGGATTCCGGCCGCCGAGGCTGCCGTACGGCAGGACGCTCACGTCCCTCTGCCCTGTGGGTCTTCCGGCTCCTGGGCAGGCACGTCGGCTTCCCCGTTCATCAGCACCCGCGGGATGAAGCGGCGCGCAAATCGGCCGCGGCCGCGGTTCTTCACGAAGAAGTAGCCGATGACCGAGAACACCACGGCGCCGATGAAGTTGACGAACAGATCCTTCATGGTGTCGTAGATGCCCAGGTCCAGGTAGCCGCCCAGCCCCAGGGCCTGCTGGGAGCCGTCGGAGTGCACGAGAATCACGTCGGCGATGTCCCGCACGATGACGACCTGGTTGCTCTGGGTCGGGTCCAGTGCCACCGAGGCGATGGTATTCACCACGTGGTCCTTCTGCATGTCGAACAGCAGCACGGTGTCCGCCAGCCGCTCAAAGAATTCCCACAGAACCCCCACCGTCATGGAGAAGCAGAAGGCGATTACCGCCATGAAGAACGGGGAGAGCTGCAGGGAGATCCGCTCATTCCGGTTCAGAATGTCCACCAGCGAGAAGCCGATGGCTGCACAGAGAAAGCCGTTGAGCGTGTGGAGCATGGTGTCCCAGAAGCGCAGATGGACGTAAAACGCCTGAATCTCGCCGAGGATCTCTGCCGCGTAAATGAACAGGAGAATGATGACCTCCAGTGTGTCCGGCAGGTCGATGCGCAGCCGACGCTCAATGATGGTTGGCATCAGGAACAGCACCATGGTCAGGATACACAGGAACACGTTCTCGTAGTTCCGGTTGAAGAACTGGGCCACCATCACCAGCACCACCGACAACCGCAGCAGAATATAGACCACCGCCATTCGCTTGCGGTTCTCCACATGGCGAAAGCCATTGGTGCGCTTCTTCAAGCAAAGGCCTCCCTTCGGGCGGAACAGCGCCCGTTTCAAATTCGGACACCGGCTGGCGCCGGGACTTAGGTAGCGGAGATGAGCGTCATAATCACGAGCTCCTCGACGCACCGGATCATGCCGGCCGCCGTTTCGCTGGCCGGATGGGCACGGATCTCCCGCAGCTGCGCCCGGAGCATCTGCCGCTCATACGGGGGGAAGAACTGGGAAAGGCCGTCGATCCGATCCAGAAGCGCTGCCAGGATCACCACCTCATCGGACAGAGCGCCTCCCTCCAGAAACTCCGTCCGGATCTGGCGGATGACACTGTCCCGCGCCCGCGGGTTCGGAAGGTACCGCGGCCGCCGCCCGTGAAGCCCGGAGGTGTCCCGGGTGACGGCGCCGGTGGCCTCCAGGGGCGCCACGACGGCGGCGACCAGCGCGTCGGGGCCCCGGTTGGTAAAGGTGATGGCAAAGGCCTCCACCACTCTCCGCGCCTTCAGAGGCTGCCGCGCCTCGATGTACCGGTAGACCGGCGCCAGATGGGGCACCGGCAGCGGCCCGGTGACGGTCAGGCGGCCGTTCGTCATCGTCACGGCGCCCTCCAGGGCCAGCTCCAGTACCGCGGCGGCCGCCAGACCGGCGGCATTGCCCATGGAAATGGCACGGTGATGTCCCCGGTGATTGACGGTGCAGAGAAAGAACGCCTGCGTAAGTCCCCAGTCGTGCTGCATCCTGATGGTCCCCCTTTCTGCCGGGCTCCCGCCCTGTGTCCCCTTCATTTTATTGGAAACCCGTTGCCGTGTCAACCCGCGGCTGAACACACGGCGGCAGCGTGTTCACGAATTGTTTGAAATCCGTTCACACGCCATTCAAAGGTCGCGTGTATTCTGAAACTGTCAAAAGAAGCCGGACAGAGATTTCGTTTGGCGCCCTTTTGAGCCTCCCTTTTTCCCCATACAACGCAGAGACGCCCGACGATATTCCGCCGGGCGTCTTTGCTATGGAATTGCGTCCATCACTACATCCCGCAGATGGACCGGACTCAGCTGGTATCGGTTACATCGCTCCGCCAGCTGCGTGACGAACGGCAGCCGGCAGGAGATGTTCGGGACGCATTCGACCGGCACCCAGTCCGCCGCACGGCTTTCTTCGCCCACAATGCCGTAGGAGCGCCCGCCCAGGAACGAATCCTCCGTCTCGATCACGCGGAACCGATACAAAGAAACCACCCCCTCTGCCGCTGTGCAAGCCGCCTGCCGCGACACATCCCGCCGTCTCCCACCGCTTGGTCCGGGACGTACAGTGCGGGCCCGGGTCGGCTGCCCTGCAGCCGTTGTTTCTGAAAATGATTATATCGCGCGTCAGGAAACAGTCAAGCAAAAATTGCATGAAAGCCGTGTCAAATCGTGTCGATTTCTGTCGAAACGAATAAATTTGATACATTTTAACGATTTATTCACAAAAAATTCGGCAGGCTGCACAGAGCTGCCGATGAAAGTTTTTCAGAAACTGACTGCGGGCTGCCGATGCTGCCGGCAGCCCGCAAAGCCGGGAGCACCTCCCGGCGGACACGTTATTCCCGAGCAGAGTTCTCCCGCGCTGCAGCGGCCTGATTCAGCAGATCCTGCAGCGTGACGCTCTCCAGGTATTCGTCAATGAGCCGATCGAGATGCTCCCACATGGGCAGCGCCTCGCAGCGGCAGGCGCGGGTGCAGGTGCTCGTGCCGGTATCCAGGCAGGCCACCGGCGCCAGGGAGCCTTCGGTGAGCTTCAGGATGGAGCCGACCGTGTAGGCGGCCGCCGGGCGGGCCAGCCGATATCCGCCGGCCTTGCCGCGGGTGCTGTATACGAAGCCTGCCTTGTTGAGAATGGCGATGATCAGCTCCAGGTACTTGGCAGACACCTCCTGCCGCCGGGCAATGTCCTTCAGGGAAATGGCCTCACCGTCGTCGTGCTGGGCCAGGTCGATCATGATGCGCAGGGCATACCGTCCTTTGGTGGAAACTTTCATGCGCAGACACCTCCGATGGAAACCGCCGGCCGGAGACGGCGGGGGATCTAATCCCTATTATACAATCGGAATTGTCGGATTGCAACTGTTTCCGCAGCAAAACGCGTCACTGATCGATGTCGTGATACCCGCGGCCCTCGCGATAAGCGGCCATGATCCGCTTGAAGAGCTCGGCGCAGGTGGGCGGCGTCCAGGAGATGGCGTTGGCGCCGGCGGTAATGGTGGCGCGGATGCTTTCATCGGTGGCGCCGCCGGTGGCCAGGATCGGGAAGCGGGGGTAGAGGGCCCGGATGGCCGCCACCACCTCCGGCGTGCGGGCCGCGGCCGAGACGTTGAAGATGCCGGCGCCGGCCTCCACCCGGGCGCGGAAGTCCTCGTCGGCCCGGGCCACGGTGACGACCACCGGAATGTCCACGGCGGCGGCCACCTGTTCGATGACCTCGTTGGCAGTGGGGGCGTTGACCACCACGCCCATGGCCCCCTGCATCTCCGCGTACGCGGCCAGGTTGACGACCCGCTGGCCCTGGGTCAGACCGCCGCCCACCCCCACGAACACCGGAAGGTCCGCCGCCAGCAGCAGCGCCTGGGTGATGATTGGCTGGGGCGTGAACGGATAGACGGCAATGGCCGCGTCGGCATTGACGTTGCGGAGGATGCTGACGTCCGTGGTGAACACCAGCGACTTGATGCGCTTGCCGAAAATCTGGATGCCGGAGCAGTCGTAAATGGCCTCCGGGACCTTCAGCGCCACCTTGCGCAGGGTGCCCTCCACGGGCGTGGGAAGAATTTTCATGGAACACGCTTCCTTTCTTCGGCGGACGGCCGGCGATGGGATGGTTCCATCGTACCACAGCCAGGCGGGAAGTGAAACGGAAATTCTGTTAATTTTTCCGGAAGTTTCCCGCCGTGCCTGCCCTTGCAAAAAGAGGCGAAAGCTGATAAAATAAACTGATTATTCTAAAGAATGGTGGAGATTCGACCTTGGACAGCAACACAACCGTCATTGCGCCCGAGCAGCTGCGGGAGCAGCAGGCGTTCTGCGGGCGCATCCGGGCCCTCTGGGAGAAGCGGGGCCGCGTGCCGACTGCCTTCGTGGACACGTACGGCTGCCAGCAGAACGAGGCCGACTCCGAGCGCATCCGCGGCATGCTGGAGGCCTGCGGCTACACCATGCAGGCCGACGCCGAAGGCGCCGACCTGGTGGTCATCAACACCTGCGCCGTCCGGGAGCACGCCGAGCAGCGGGTGCTGGGCAACGTGGGCGCCCTGGTGCACACGAAGCGCCGCCATCCGGACCAGCGGATCTTCCTCTGCGGCTGCATGATGGGCCAGCCCCAGGTGGCGGAGAAAATCCGGAAGAGCTACGTCCACGTGGACGGCGTCTTTTCCACCCACCATCTCTGGGAGCTGCCGTCCCTGCTGTACCGCGTGCTGACCGGCGGCAAGCGCGTCTTTGCCACGGCCGACGAGCCCGGCTCCATCGCCGAGGGCCTGCCGGTGGTCCGCTCCAGCGCCTTCAAGGCGTGGGTCAGCGTCATGTACGGCTGCAACAATTTCTGCTCCTACTGCATCGTGCCGTACGTCCGCGGCCGGGAGCGCAGCCGGCGGCCGGAGGACGTGATCGCCGAGGTGCGGCAGCTGGCCGAGGGCGGCTGCCGGGACATCACGCTGCTGGGCCAGAACGTCAATTCCTACGGCCACGACCTGGGCCTGGGCGTGGACTTCGCCGACCTGCTGGCGGAGCTGGCGCAGATCCCCGGAGACTTCCTGCTGCGCTTCATGACGAGCCATCCCAAGGACGCCACGGAGAAGCTCTTCGACACCATGGCCGCCTCGCCGAAGATTGCCCGCCACATCCACCTGCCCTTCCAGGCCGGGAACGACCGGGTGCTGCAGGCCATGAATCGCCGGTACACGGCGGAGCAGTACCTGGCCCTGGTGGACTACGCCCGCAGCGTCATGCCCGACCTGGTGCTGACCTCCGACGTGATCGTCGGCTTCCCCGGGGAGACCGATGAGGAGTTTGCCGACACGTTGCGTCTGGTGGAGCGCGCCCGGTGCGACGCGCTGTTCACGTTCCTCTACTCTCCGCGGGAGGGAACGCCGGCGGCGCGGATGCCCGACCCGTTCACCCGGGAGGAGAAGCTGCGCCGGTTCGACCGGCTGTGTGCCCTGCAGAACCGCATCTCCGAGGAGAAGCACGCGGCCTGTGTGGGCCGCCGGCTCCGCGTCCTGGTGGACGGCCGGGAGGACGGCGTCCTCACCGGGCGCACCAACGGCAACCGGCTCGTGCGCCTGACCGGCGGCGACGACGGCTGGATCGGCCGGTACGCCGAGGCGGAGATCACCGGCGCATCCACCTGGTCCCTGACGGGGCGCCTGTAACCCCGCGAAAAGGAGGCTTTCCATGTCCGAACTGACGCCCATGATGCGGCAGTACCTGCAGATCAAGGAGCAGAACCCCGACTGCATCCTCTTCTTCCGCCTGGGCGATTTCTACGAGATGTTCGCCGACGACGCCCTGGTGGCGGCCCGGGAGCTGGACCTGACCCTCACCAGCCGCGACCGCAGCAAGGCCAAGGACGACCCCGACCGGATCCCCATGTGCGGCGTGCCGTACCACTCCTGCGAGGGCTACATCGCCCGCCTGGTGGCCAGGGGATACAAGGTGGCCATCTGCGAGCAGCTGGAGGACCCGGCCACGGCCAAGGGCCTCGTCAAGCGGGACATCATCCGCATCGTCACCCCCGGCACCGTCACCGAGAGCTCCATGCTCGACGAGCGGCGGAACAACTACTTCGCCAGCGCCTACGGCGAGGGCGGCGCGTACGGCCTGGCCTTCTGCGACGTGTCCACCGGCGTGTTCTACGCCACCTTCGTCTCCGGCAGCCAGGCCGACGAGAAGGCCGTGGGCGAGCTGGCGCGCTTCGGCCCCTCGGAGCTGCTGCTGGGCGGCACGGCGGACGCCGCGGCGCTGCTGCCGGAGTCGCTGCAGACCCGGCTGAACTGCTGCGTGGACCATGGCGATGCGGCCCTGTTCGACTACGAGGCCTGCCGGGCCGCCGTGGAGGGCCAGTTCCGCCAGACGCTGGCCCAGCTGGAGCTGGAGGCGGCGCCGGCGGTGGTCCGGGCGGCCGGCGCGCTGCTGACGACGCTCAAGCAGGTGCAGCGCTCCGACCTGGTGCACATCCGGGTGTTGGAGTACTACCTGTCCGGCCGCTTCATGGAGCTGGACTGGACGGCCCGCCGCAACCTGGAGCTGACCGAGACGCTGCGCTCCAAGGACAAGCGCGGCAGCCTTCTGGGCGTCCTGGACAAGACATGCACCACCATGGGCAGCCGCCTCCTGCGCAGCTGGATGGAAAAGCCGCTGCTGTCCCCGGCGCTGATCGGAAAGCGGCTGAGCGCCGTGGAGGAGCTGGTGCAGAAGACCGTGGCCCGCAAGGAGCTGCGGGAACTGCTCCGGGACGTGTCCGACCTGGAGCGGATCCTGGCCCGGGTCGTCAACGGCACGGCCAACGGCCGCGACCTGGTCAGTCTCTCCAACGGCTGCACGCGGCTGCCGGAGATCCGCGCGGCCGTCTCCGGCCTGTCGGCCTCCCTGAGCCAGACGCTCTGCGAGCAGCTGGACGACCTGGAAAACCTGAAAACCCGCATCGACCGGGCCATCGTCGACGATCCGCCCTTCACCATCCGCGAAGGCGGCATCATCCGCGCCGGCTACAGCGAGGAGGTGGACCGGCTCCGGGACATCATGTCCGGCGGCAAGGGCGCCATGGCGGAGATCGAGGCCCGGGAGAAGGAAAAGACCGGCATCAAGTCCATGCGCGTGGGATACAACCGCGTGTTCGGCTACTATCTGGAGATCTCCAAGGGGCAGACGAACCTGGCCCCCGACTACTACATCCGCAAGCAGACGCTGACCAACTGCGAGCGGTACATCACCCCCGAGCTCAAGGAGCTGGAGAACACGATCCTCACCGCCCGGGAGCGCATCACCTCTCTGGAATACGAGCTGTTCGTCCAGCTGCGCCAGTGGCTGGCGGAGCAGGTGGAGCGGGTCCGGCTGACGGCCGGCGCCGTGGCGGCGCTGGACGTGCTCTGCTGCTTCGCCCACGTGGCGGTGGAGAACCGCTACTGCCGGCCGGAGGTGGATCTGTCCGGGGAGATCGTCATCTCTGAGGGCCGCCATCCGGTGGTGGAACAGTCGCTGAAGGACAGTCTGTTCGTCCCCAACGACACGACGCTGGGCGTCGGCGGCGACAACGTGGCCATCATCACCGGCCCCAACATGGCCGGCAAATCCACGTACATGCGCCAGGTGGCGCTGATCGTGCTCATGGCGCAGATCGGCTCCTTCGTGCCGGCCAGGTCGGCGCGGATCGGCATCGTCGACCGGGTGTTCACGCGCATCGGCGCGTCGGACGATCTGGCTGCCGGCCAGTCCACCTTCATGGTGGAGATGACCGAGGTGGCCGAGATCCTCCGCAACGCCACGCCGCGCTCCCTGCTGATCCTCGACGAGATCGGCCGCGGCACCTCCACCTTCGACGGCATGGCCATCGCCCGGGCGGTGCTGGAATACGCCGCCGACCGGAAGAAGCTGGGCGCCAAGACGCTCTTTGCCACCCATTACCACGAGCTGACCGCCATGGAGCAGGAGCTCCCCGGCGTGAAGAACTACAACATCGCCGTCAAGAAGCGCCAGGGCGAGGTCATCTTCCTGCGGAAGATCGTCCCCGGTGCGGCGGACGACTCCTTCGGCGTCGACGTGGCCAGGCTGGCGGGCCTGCCCGACTCGGTCATCACCCGGGCCCGGCATCTGCTGCGGGAGCTGGAGCGCGGCGCTCCGGCCGCGCCGCAGGCCCAGGCGGCGGCGCCGGCGGCCGATCAGGTCTCCCTGCTGGACATGGCCGGCGACGAGATCCGCCGCCGGCTGGCGGCCATGAACGTGGAGACCATGACGCCCATTGAGGCGCTCAACGCCCTGTTTGCCCTGAAGCAGCTGGCCGACAAGGCGCCCTGATTCCGATTTTCAAAGGAGGCCCGCTATGGCCGGCACCAACAGACGCGGCGCCCTGGGCACCCCCATGTCCCGGGCGGAGATCATCGGCGGCTTCCTGTACCTGCCGCTGTACGTGGTGGGGCTCGGCTGGCTGCTGGGGCTCCTGGTGGACGCGCTGGACCTGCGGTGGTCCGCGGCGACCGTCAATCTCGTCTACTTCCTCATCAACTTCCTGGTAATCGCCCTGGTGTTCCGCCGGTGGTTGATCGCCTCCCTGGCCAGCATCGCCCACCGGTTCTGGGCCTTCGTCCAGGCGATCATCCTCGGCTTCGTGTTCTACTACGCGCTGGCCTGGGCGCTGGCGTGGGTGCTGGACCTGCTCCGGCTGACGGCCGCCAATCCCAACGACCGCTTCCTGGACAGCCTGGCCGCCGGCAATTTCTACCTGGTGCTGGTCTGCACGGTGTTGCTGGCGCCGCTGGTGGAGGAGACGCTGTTCCGCGGCCTCATCTTCGGGAATCTGCACCAGAAGAGCCGGCTGCTGGCCTACGTGCTGTCGGCCCTGCTGTTCGCCGTGCTGCACGTCTGGCAGTACGTGGGGCAGGTGGGCTGGGTCGCCACGCTGCTGGTGGCCATTCAGTACGTGCCGGCCGGCGTGGCCCTGGGCTGGACGTACGAAAAGTCCGACACCATCTGGGCCCCCATTCTCGTCCACTGTCTCATCAATGCCGTGTCCATGGGCATTCTGCACGGCTGAGGAGGGAATCCATGTCCGTCATTCATCAACTGTCACCCCATGTGGCCGACCTGATCGCCGCCGGCGAGGTGGTGGAGCGGCCCGGCAGCGTCGTCAAGGAGCTGCTGGAGAACGCCGTGGACGCCGGGGCGAAGCACGTGACCGTCGAGCTTCAGAACGGCGGCATGACGTTCCTGCGCGTCACCGACGACGGCTGCGGCATGGCTTCCGACGACGCGGAGCTGGCCTTCCTGCGGCACGCCACCAGCAAGCTCCGGGAGGCTTCTGACCTGGACGCCATCGGCACCCTGGGCTTCCGGGGCGAGGCTCTGGCGGCCATTGCCAGCGTTTCGCGCATCGACCTGCTGACACGGACAGCAGACGCCCCGGCCGGCACCAGCCTCCACCTGGAGGCCGGTGTCATCACCGAGCGCAGCCCCGCCGGCTGCCCGGCCGGCACGACGATCATCGTCCGCGACCTGTTTTACAACACGCCGGCGCGGATGAAATTCATGAAATCCGACTCGGCCGAGGCGTCCAACGCCTTCGCCGTCGTCCAGCGGCAGGCCCTGTCCCACCCCGACGTGGCCTTCCGCTTCCTGCGGGACGGGCAGGAGCAGCTGTCCACCCCCGGCGACGGGGACCTGCACGCGGCCATTTACTGCATTTTCGGCCGCCAGTTCGCCGCCGGCCTCGTCCCGGTGGACAGCCGCTGGGAGCAGTACCGGATCCGCGGCTTCGTCTCCCGCCCGTCGGCCACCCGGGGAAACCGGGGCGGCCAGCACTTCTTCGTGGACGGACGGCCCGTCCGCTCCAGGCTGCTGACGGCGGCTCTGGAGCAGGCGTACCAGAACCAGATGATGGCCGGCCGCTTCCCCTGCTGCGTCCTCCACGTGGAGCTGCCCCTGGGGCAGGTGGACGTCAACGTCCATCCCACCAAGGCAGAGGTGCGGTTCCTGGCGGAGCGCAGTGTCTTCGACGCCGTTCACTACGGCGTGCTGGGCGCCCTGAGCAAGGCCGTTGACCGGCCGGAGATGCGCCTGCGTACGCCGAAGGCGGCGGAGCCGGCCGCGGCCGTGCAGCCGCCGCAGAAGGAGGCGTTCCGCACCATGGACGCCGGCCAGTTCCGCGCCTTCGCCGAGACGCTCTCCAAAGCGCCCAAGGCCGCGCCGGCCCCGGAGGCCGTCCGGCAGGTGTTCCGGCCGGCAGAAACCGTTCCGGCGGCGCCGCGGGAGACGCCGGCCGACACGGCCCGGCCGCAGCGCCGGGAGCCGCCGCCGTACCCGGAGGAACCGGCGTACCCGGCCGCGCCGGCCGCCGACGCGCCGCCGACCGATGCGCCGGCAGTCCTGGCGTCGCCGGTGGCGCTTCCGACGTCGGAGCCGCCGGCCCAGCAGACCTGGACACTCCCGGAGGCGCCGGCCTGGCGGGTGGTGGGCGAGGTGCTGGACACGTACATCCTCGTGGAGCAGGACGGGCAGGTGCTGTTTATCGACAAGCACGCGGCCCATGAACGAATCCTTTTCGAGCGCCTTCGGGCCTCGGAGACGGAGCTGATGGCCCAGGTGCTGATGGCCCCGCTGCCGGTGCAGCTGGAGCGGGAGGAGGCCGCCGCGGTGCTGGAGCACCGGGAGGCCCTGCGGGCCTACGCCTTCGAGGCGGACGACTTCGGCGACGGCGCCGTGGTGCTGCGGCAGATCCCCGCCGACCTGGACGAGTCCCAGGCCGAGGCGGCGCTGCAGGAGCTGGCCGCCGCGCTGGTGGAGGGCCGCGGTAGCGAGCCGGCCGCAATGCGGGATCAGATCCTGCACACCATCGCCTGCAAGGCCGCCATCAAGGCCGGCTGGCACACGGAGCCGGCGGAGCGGGACGAGCTGGTCCGCCAGGTCCTGACCCGCGACGATATCCGCTGCTGCCCCCACGGCCGCCCGGTCTGCATCGCGCTGACCAGAGGCCAGCTGGAGCGGCAGTTCCGCCGGTCGTAGGAGGCGCGGAATGGATCGGATCATCTGTGTCGTGGGCCCCACCGCCTCGGGCAAGACGGCCCTGGCCGTGGAGCTGGCCCGGTGCTTCGACGGCGAAGTACTCTCCTGCGATTCCATGCAGATCTACCGGCACATGGACATCGGCACCGCCACGCCCACGGCAGAGGAGATGGGCGGCGTGCCGCACCACATGCTCAGCATCGTCGACCCCGGCGAACCCTTCTCCGTGGGCCGCTTCGTGGAGCTGGCCGATCCGGTGCTCCGGGACATCCTGGCCCGGGGGCGCACAGCGGTCCTCTGCGGCGGAACGGGCCTGTACGTGGACAGCCTGCTCTCCGGGCGCACCTTCGCCCCCTGCCCGTCCACCGGGCGGCGGCAGGAGCTGGAGCGGCTGGCCGACGAGCAGGGGATCGAGGCCGTCCGCAGCCTCCTGCAGCGGGTGGACCCGGCCAGCGCCGCGCGGATCCCGCCCGGCGACCGGCGGCGGATCCTCCGGGCCGCGGAGGTCTACCTGGAGACCGGCCGCACCATCACCGAGCACAACGAGGAGAGCCGCCGCCAGCCGCCGCGGTATACGGCCGCGTGGATCGGCCTGGACTTCGTCCACCGGGATGCGCTCTACCGCCGGATCGACGCCCGGGTCGGGCGCATGCTGGAGGACGGACTGCTGGAGGAGCTGCGCGCGCTGCTGGCCATGGGCGTCCCACCGGAGGCCACAAGCCTCCAGGCCATCGGCTACAAGGAGTTCCTGGCCGCCCTCCGGGGCGAGCAGACCGTGGCGGCAGCGGCCGACCGCGTCCGGCAGGAGTCCCGCCGGTACGCCAAGCGGCAGCTGACGTGGTTCCGCCGCAATCCGGCGATCCACTGGATCCGCCAGCCCGACGAGCCGGAGGCGGATGCCGTGCTGCAGGCGGCGCTGGACATCCTGGCACAGCTGGAATTCCGCCCGGCGCCACCAAATTGACATTCCTTTTGATAAAATCTGCGGGCCATCTGTGGTAGATTATGGATATCACGAGACAGAAGGAGTGATTTCCATGGAAACCATCGATTCGCTGCAGGCGACGTTCCTGCAAATGCTCTGCCGGGAGCACTGCCCGGTGACGGTCTTTCTGATGAACGGCTACCAGCTGCGGGGCCGCATCACTGCCTATGACGACCGTTCCGTGCTGATCCAGGCGGAGGGCCGGCAGAATTTCATCTATAAGCACGCCATTTCCACCATTTCGCCCGCAGCCCCCCTCCGGCTGCCGGGTACCGACCCCATTCCCTGACCGCCGCCGGCGGCCGTACCGGAAGGAGCACCGATGAAGCAGGGCAAGATTTACAACAAAATCATTCTCGGTGTGGTGCTGGCCGCCGTGGTGCTGTACTTAGGTTACGCCGTGATCTCCGCCATCCGGGAGCCGCTGACGACCACCCGGGCCATCGAATACGAGGCCGGCGAGGGCTGCCAGGTGACTGGCTGGGTCGTCCGAAGTGAGCAGGTGCTGACCTCCCCCTTCGGCATCACGGTGCTGGAGCGGCAGGAGGGTGAGAAGGTCGGCACCGGCCAGGTGGTGGCCACCGGCTACGACAGCGCAGACGCCCAGGCTCGTCAGGAGGAGATGGACGCCATCAGCGCCCAGCTGGAGCAGCTGTCCTACGCGGCCTCCTACGATCTCGACGCTGCCGACACGGCGGCGCTGGACCGGGAGCTGACGGCAGAGCTCCTGTCGTACGCCCGGTACGTGGCCCAGGGGGACCTGACGGCGGCCAGCAGCCAGAGCAATGGAATCCGGGGCATGGTGCTCCGCCGGAGCACCGGCCAGGAGGATCTGGCCGCCATTCAGAGCCAGAGCGCTGCACTGGAGCAGCAGCTGACGCAGCTGCAGAGCGCCTCCGGCAGCGACACGGCCCGCATCGTCGCGCCGACCTCCGGCTACTTCTCCGGCAGCGTGGACGGCTACGAGGCCATCCTGACACCGGAGCGCCTGGAGACCCTCACCGTCGCCGAGCTGGAGGCCCTGGAGCCTGCGGAGGTGCCGTCCAGCGCCTGCGGCCGCCTGATCTCCAGCGCCGACTGGTACTTTGCCGCTGCCGTGCCTGCGGAATACCTGCTGGAGACGGAGGTCGGCGACACCGTGACCGTCACATTCGCCCAGGGGCTCAGCGAATCACTGGACATGACGGTGATGCGCATCGGCGACGAGGAGGATGGCCAGCGGCTGCTGGTGCTCGAATCCTCCTCGTACATCCAGGACGTGACGCTGCTGCGCCGGCAGACGGCCGACGTGGTGTTCCGCTCCTACGCCGGCCTGCGGGTGCCCAAGGACGCCATCCGCGTGCAGGACGGCCAGGACGGGGTCTACATCCTGGAGAGCGCCACGGCGCGCTGGAAGCCCGTCAACATCCTCTATGACAACGGCGAGAGCTACGTGGTGGAGCTGGACAAGAGCTCCACGGACAACCTCTGGCCGGGTGACGAAATCATTGTCAACGCAAAAAATCTATACGATGGAAAGGTCGTAACCGAATCATGATCCAGGAAAATGTAGCAAAGCTCCGCATCCGGATGGCAGAGGCGGCCCGGGCAGCCGGCCGCGATCCGAAAGAGATTCTGCTGTGTGCCGCCACAAAGATGAACGATGCGGCCGCCGTGCGCCAGGCGGTGGAGGCCGGCGTGGACTGCTGCGGTGAAAACCGCGTCCAGGAGCTGGTGCAGAAGCTGCCCCAGGGGGCGTACGACGGCGTGCCGATCCACTTCATCGGCCACCTGCAGACGAACAAGGTCCGGCAGGTGGTGGGCGTCGTGGACCTGATCCAGTCGGTGGACCGGCTGGAGCTGCTGCAGTGCATCGAGAAGGAGGCCGCAAAGAAGGGCCTGGTGCAGGACATCCTGCTGGAGGTCAACGTGGGCGGCGAGGAGAGCAAATCTGGCTTCACGGTGGAGGAGGCCCGGGAGATGGCGGCCCGGATGGGGGATTTCCCGTCGGTGCACCTCCGCGGACTCATGGCAATTCCGCCGATCAGCCAGTATCCCGGAGAAAACTGCAAGTATTTTGCAGAAATGCGCAAGCTTTTTGTTGACATAAGTGAGAAAACATACGATAATGTCCATATGGAGTGCCTGTCCATGGGAATGACCGATGACTTTGCCGACGCCATCGCCGAGGGCAGCACCATGATCCGGGTGGGGACGGCCATCTTCGGCCCCCGGAATTACCAGAAATAAACGAACGTTGCCATAGGAGGAACCGAAAACATGGGATTCATGGACGAACTGAAGAAGCTGGCCAAGCCCTACGCCGAGGATGAGGACGATTTTGACGATTACGACGACGCCATCGACGACGCGCCCGCCGCGCCGAAGGCCTCCCGCTCGTCGGCCGCGCCGGCCTATAACCTGGACGACCTGGGCCTGGGCTCCGGCGCCTCCGCCGGCGCGCCGTCCGACCGCCGCAGCAAGGTCGTCAACATCCACACCACGGCGCAGCTGCAGGTGGTGCTGGTCAAGCCCGAGAGCTTCGACAACGTCTCCGATATCGCCGAGCACCTGCGGGACAAGCACGCCGTGGTGCTGAACCTGGAGAATACCGACAAGAGCGTCGCCCGCCGTCTGGTGGACTTCCTTTCCGGCTGCGCCTATGCCCTGGATGGCAAGATCAAGAAGGTCGCCATCTCCACCTACATCATCACGCCCTACAATGTGGACATTGTCGGGGATCTGATCGACGAGCTGGAAAACAACGGCATGTATCTCTGAGCCTTGAAAGGAGCGAGCAGTCGTGTTTACACCACAGGAGATCCAGGAAAAGACGTTCGTCAAGGCCGTGTTCGGCGGCTACGACATGGGCAGCGTCGATGAGTTCCTGGAGCCGCTGACCGAGGACTACATCAGCCTCTACAAGGAAAATGCCGTTCTCAAGAGCAAGATGAAGATCCTGGTGGAGAAGCTGGAGGAGTACCGCGCCCAGGAGGACAGCATGAAGAAGGCACTGGTCGCCGCCCAGAAGACCTCCGATCAGATGATCGCCGAGGCCGAGAAGAAGTGCGCCCAGCTGACGAGCCAGACCGAGAACGCCCTGCGCAGCAAGGCCGCCGAGACGCAGCAGCAGATCGCGGCTGAGGAGGAGCGCATTGAGCGGGCGAAGCAGGCTGCCCAGAACTTCATCGAGGTGATCGAGAAGGACGTCAGCCGCCATCTGGACCTGCTGAACAATCTGAAGCTGATGAACCTGGGCCCTCAGAAGCCGGCGGCCAAGCAGCCCTACGACTTTGAGAAGGAGCCCAAGCCCGCGGCTGCTCCGCCTGCCCACGAGGATGCCCACGAGATCGCTGCCGAGATCGAGCAGAACCTGGAGAAGGTCATCGGCACCGAGACCGACGGAGACATGGACAAGACGCGCGTGGCCCATACGCCGGCCAAATTCACGGACCTGAAGTTCGGCAAGAATTACGATCCCAACCGGGGATGAGGCCCGGAAATGTGTGAAGCCGCCCGGCGCAAACGCGCCGGGCGGCTTCACACGTTCCCCCTCCAAACCCTTCGGCCGGAGCGGTTTTTCGACAGTCTGCAACGCCGCCCGACGCATTCGCGCCGGGCGGCGTTGGTTTCAGGCGGGGTCAGGAGCCGCGCAGCTGCAGCACCTCAAAGTCGTCCGGCACCCGGACGTCTCCGCGGTAAAACTGCCGGGCTTCGGCCGTATAGCGCGCCTTGCGGCTGCCGAAGGTGCTCTCGTCCTCGGTGTGCCAAAGGACCAGGTGCCGGGCGCCGAACCGCTCGGCGCACTGGCAGGCCTCCCGCACCGTGGCGTGGCAGAGCTCGTACGGGTTGTAGCGTTCCCGCTCGGCGTAGAGGCAGTAGGCCTCCGTCAGCAGCCAGTCGCACGGCGCCATGTACGGCGCGCACGCCTCGGAGAACGGCTCGTCCCCCAGAAATACCAGGCTGGTGCCGTCGGGACTCCCGGCCCGGAAGCCGAACTGCTTGGCCTTCCGGGACTGAATGTCGAAAAAGGTGTACCGGTCGCCCAGAATGGTCCGGGTGTCCCCGGCCTCCACCAGCTCCACGTGGATCCGCCGCTCCAGCAGCACCGCCTGGGCCGGCTTGAGCAGCATCCGGCAGATGGTCAGCAGCTTCTCCGCCGCCACATCGTGGGTGTATACGGTAAAGTCTCCCTCGTAGCGGCCCCAGTTGATGAGCTCGGCCACGTAGCGCACCACCCAGACCATCCCCAGCAGGTGGTCGGTGTGCTCGTGGCTGAGGAAGGCGTGGTGCAGCCGCTGCCAGGGGATGCCCGCCGTGGTGAAGCAGCGGAGGATGTCGCTTCCGCCGCCGCCGTCCACCAGGAAGTAATCTCCGCCGGTTTCCAGGGCGAAGCAGGTGTTGTGGTAGTGCAGGCAGACGGCCTGACCGGTGCCCAGCACGATCATGCGGTCCATGGGCGTACCTCCTGTCCGCGGGGGAGCGGCTCCCGGCGGCTCACTCCGGGAGGCTCCAGTTGAAGAACTTCAGATACGGCGCCGCCGCGCGCTTGCGGTAGGCGTCCACATCCACGTGGGACCAGTCTAGCACGCCGCGGCCGGTCTTGCAACCCAGCTCTCCCCGCGCACAGTGGTCCACGATCATCCGGTGCGGCTCCTTGGTATCGCACAGGTCGTGGTACAGCGTCTCTTCGATGCTCCGGATCATGTCCAGGCCGGCGTAGTCGAAGTGCTCGAAGATGCCCACGGCCGTATACCGCGGGATGAAGCTCGTCTGCAGCGCCCGGTCGATATCCTGCGGGCTGGCGATGCCCTGCTCCACCATGTACGCCGCCTCCCGGTACAGCGCGTGCTGCAGGCGGTTGGCCACGAAGCCCGGGACGCTGCGGTTCATGACCACCGGCGCCCGGCCCACCGACTCCAGCACCTGGCAGATAAACTGCAGCGCCGCCTCGTCGGTCTCCTTCCCCCGGACGATCTCCACGCACGGCACCAGATGGGGCGGGTTCCACGGGTGCGCCACGGCGAACTTGGCCCGGTGGCGCGTGAAGCCGCCGCAGAGCAGGTCGGTGTCCATGGCCGAGGACGTGGAGGAGATGCCGCGCACCCGGTCGCAGTGGGCGTCCAGCTGGGCGTAGATCTGGTACTTGACGTCCCGGTCCTCCACGACGCACTCGTAGACGAAGTCGGCGTCGGCCAGATCGTCGTACGTCTGGGTGATGGAGAGCAGCCGCTCGCAGGCGTCCGCCTGGGCCGCCGTCACCAGCCCCTCGGCGATCAGGTCGGCAAAGTTGGTGCGGTACCGCTCCAGGCCGCCGGCGGCCTCCCGGTCGTTGAGGGCCAGCATGGTGGTGGCATAGCCGTGGCCGGTGAAGAGCGTGGCCAGGCTGGCCCCGATCATGCCGGTGCCGACGATGGCGATTCTGTTCACATGCTCCAGTTTCATGGCGACTCCTCCTCAGCGCTTGCCCATCAGGTAGGCGTACGTCCGGCGGACGTTGTTCGTCTGGATGTACTCCATGCACTCGGCCTGCCCGATGTCCACCGGGCAGCGGTCGGCGAAGCTGATCCGCGCCACGCACTCCTCCTCGCTCCAGCCGCGGTTGATGCCCTCGGACACGGCAGCCAGCCAGTCGTAGAGGAACTGCTTGTTCTCCACGATGCACGACTTGCCGCGGACGGGGCCGTGGCCCGGGACGATGTAGTCCACATCCAGCCCCTGCAGCCAGTCCAGGCTGGCGAACAGCTGGTCAAAGTCGGCGGTGTGGAGCCAGATCTGGCAGTCGTTGAAGATGTTGTCGCCGACGAAGACGCACCGCTCCTCCGGCACGTAGACGCTGACCTGCTCCGGCGAGTGGCCGGGCGTGTGGACGCAGTGGAACGTGTGGTCCCCCAGCTTCAGCGTCAGCCGTTCGGAGAACGTGATGTCCGGCGTGGCGATGCAGTACTCCGCCTCCGACGGCATCCGGTCCAGGGCCTCCGGGTCCTGGCGGCGGATGATGTCGACGTTGTAGTCGTGGGTCGTCATGTGGAAGGCGGCGGGGATCTTGAAGAAGGAATCGAGGATCTTTTCGTGGCCGATGATGGTGGCACCGGCCTTCTTCAGCCAGTGATTCCCGAAGATGTGGTCGATGTGGGACTCGGTGTTGATCAGATACCGGATGGACCCGGCCCGCTCCTGAGCGAAGGCGATCATCTGCTCCAGGTTGGTGATCCACTGGGCCGTGTCGATGAACACGGCGCCCTCCCGCGTCAGGATGATGCTCGGGTCGCAGCCGCGGATCTGCGTTTCAGTATAGACGTGTTCGGTCAGTTTCTGCATGGTCAACGCTCCTTTTCTTACGGCGGTTGGCTTCGGCGAGGTAGCGGTCGAAGGCGGCGACGGTCCGGTTGACGATCAGCTCCGCCGGGAAGTCCAGCGACTCCAGCAGCGGCCCGAGCAGCGAAAAATCGCCCACCATGGTGTGATAGTGGGCGTCGCTGCCGACGCAGACCGGCACCTCATACCGCCGGCACAGTCCGGCCAGCCGGATGGCGTTTTCGCGGCCGGCGTCCCGCATGGGGATCATGGAGGCATTGTTGAGCTCGATCAGCACGCCGCGTTCCCGGGCCCGGCGGACGATGGGCTCCAGCGCGCAGGGGAAGGCTGCCCGGTCGATGTGGCCCAGGGCGTTCACCAGCGGATTGTCCAGCACGCGCAGCCACGTCTCCGTGCAGGCGTCGGCGTCGCGGGTGCAGCCGCAGGCGACCAGGTGCATGCTGGCGATGCAGAAGTCCAGCCCCTCCAGGTACGCCGCCCGGGGGCAGAGCCGGCCGGTGTCGTCCAGCACGTCGGCCTCCAGCCCGCGGTAGATCCGGATGCCCTCGTCCTCCTCCGGCAGCATCTGCATGGACAGCGGCGTCCACTCCGGGGACGCGCCCGGCGTGGCGCTGCTGTGCTCCGTCAGGCAGATGGCCCGGAGGCCCGCCCGGCGGGCCTGGCGCACGTCCTCGCGGAGCGTGCTCCAGGCGTGGCCGGACAGGACGGAGTGGACGTGGGTGTCCACCTCGATGCGGTCGGTCAGCACGGCCTCAGAGGGTTTCGAGGATCTTGTCGATCTCGTCAAAGACGATCTGCGGCGTTTTGGCGCGCACCATGTAGTACGGCCGGCCGCCGGCAAACCGGGCGCAGAAGCGGGCGCGGGCCTGCCGCCGCTCGTCGGTGTCCACGATGGGCATGGCCAGGCCGTACTTGCCGCACAGCAGCTGGTTGAGGCCGAAGAAGTTCATCAGTGAATGGTAGCTCTGGTACGACGCCTCAAACTGGTTCATGGGCGTGACCTGGGTGTCGAAGTGGCCGTCGATGCAGGGCATGATGGCCAGGTCGACGCGGTGCGGCTCGTAGCACATGACCATCTCAGGCTCGCGGTCGAAGAACTTGGCCACGCCCTGGTCCTGATCCGGCAGGTCGCTGCGCTCGGTGCCCTTGGCGCGCTTGCGGATGTAGAGATTCTTGGACCCGTAGAGGGCCAGCCCGTCCTCGTCGGTGACGGTGGTCTCGGTGGAGAACACCTGCGCGCCGCGGCGGCAGCCCTCCAGCTGCGTCATCGACTTGCCGTGGTTGTTCTCACCGCCCACCAGGAGGATCATCTTCCCGTGGTAGACGACGCTGGAGGAGTGGAACGGGTGCAGGCCGCACCGGTCCATTTCGTTGGCCAGCATCGTCACCATGATCTTGTTGAGCTCGCCCTCCTCCCAGAAGCCGCCCAGCCGCAGCTGTGCGTCCTGGTAGACGATGGACTTGACCGGGTCGTCGTAGTTCCAGAGGATGTCGGGCTTCTCCCGGGTCACGCGGTCGGTGATCTCCACGGCGCCCAGGCGGTAGTTGAGAAACGTGTCGTCCTCGACGATGCGGTCGCGGGCCGGGCCGCCGAGGATGTCGAAGCGGATGGCGGCCTTGCCGCTGCTCAGCTGGGCGGAAAACTCGTTCATTTCTGCACTCCTCCATTCGGTTCCTTCCACTGGGGCTTGACGACGACCTTCAGCGAATGGTCGGCCCGGGTGGTAAAGATTTCGTACGCCTTGCGGTATTCGGACAGGGGGAACACGTGGGTGATGAGGCCCCGGAGATCGTCCAGGCACTTGCTGGCGATGGAGATCGCCTTGTCCAGCGTGTTCGGGTTGGCCCGGTTGCCCACCAGCTCGATCTCGTCCATGACCAGGTGCTTGATGGGGATCGGCACGTCATCCTTGGGGAAGCCGATGACCGAGATGCAGCCGCCGCGGGCCACAGTCCAGCAGGCGTTCCGGACGCCCTGGACCGTCCCGGTGCACTCCATCACGCGCTTGACGCCCAGTCCCCCGGTCTCCGCCCGGATGCGTTCCACCAGATCCTCCTTGCGGTAGTCGATGGGGATGGCCCCCAGCTCCGCGGCCTTGGCCAGGCGGTTGCCGCTGCCGGAGCAGAAGATCCGGTTGGCGCCCATGGCCCGGGCACAGAGGATGGACATCCAGCCCTGGGCGCCGGCGCCGTTGACGAGCACGTCGTCGCCCGGCTCCAGATGGCTGTGCAGGACCGTGTGCAGGGCGATGGACAGCGTGTCCATGATGCAGGCGGTGTCAAAGTCCATCTCGTCCGGGATTTTGGAGATGGAACGGATGTTGACGGCGATGTACTCGGCGTAGGCGCCGGGGGAGATGTGGCCGTACATCCGGTGCACCTTCTGGTTGCCGTAGTTGAGGCAGATGGTGAAGCGCCCCTCCATGCAGTTTTTGCAGTGGCCGCAGCCCAGGTTGGCGATGCCGCAGACCCGGTCGCCCACCTTCCAGCCGAAGCAGTCGGCCTTCTCTCCCAGCGCCACCACGACGCCGGACCACTCGTGCCCCGGGATCAGCGGGAACGACTGGGGCCAGACGCCGGGGAAATCCCCCTGGATGATGTGCGGGTCGGTGCCGCAGATGGAGACGGACTCCACCCGGCAGAGCACCTCGTACTCGCCGGGGGACGGCTTCGGCACGTCGCAGTAGACGAAGTCGTTGGGGCCCCGGAGCAGGATGGCCTTCATGGTCTCGTTCATGGCTTCCTCCCTTCATTCCAGTGCACCATGGGCAGCCCCGCCACTGGTGCGCGGAACCAGGGAATGTTCGTGGCGCGCAGGGAGCCGATGTAGACGTTCCGCAGGTCCGGGCCGCCGAAGCAGACGCTGGCCGTCCACGGCGCGGGCCCGCGGCCGGTGGCGAAGAGGATCTCGTTCGTCACGCGGCTGGCGTAAAAGGCGTCGTCCAGGGCCTGGACCTTCTCGTGGTCCCCGGCGTCGAAGAGGATCGTCCCCTCGCCGTCGGGGTCGATGACGAAGATTTTGTCCGAATAGACCATGGTGCCCCACAGGTTGCCGTAGCTGTCGAAGGCAATGCCGTCCGGATAGGCGCCCTGCCCCCACTCCGAGGGGCCGTAGACCTCCTTGCCCGAGAGATTGCCCTGCCCGTCGCAGCGGAAGCGGACCACACGGCCGCCCCGCACGCCGACGGTCTCCACGCAGTAGAGGTACTCCTCCCGGGCGTCGAAGCGGACCTCGTTCGTAAAGTGCAGGCCGTCGGCCACGACCCGGAGGCTGCGGCCGTCGTAGAGGGCGATGTAGCCGTCGTCCAGGTCGGGCACCAGCGCGTCGATCCAGTTCTTCTTCATGGTGGTCACGGTGATCCAGACCCGGTCCCGGGAATCCCGCAGGACGAAGTTGACCTTGCCGATGGGCTTCCCGTCGATGGTGTCCACCAGGACGCGGGTCTCGCCGGTGCGCCGCATGATCTCCAGGCAGTCCGTGCCGAAGTTGGAGATCAGGATGTCGCCGCTCCGGGCGAAGGCCAGGCCGTTGGGCAGCGTGCCGTTGAAGAAGCGGTCCACGTCCTTATCCGGCTTCAGGCCGCCGTCGTGCTTCTGCGTGATGATCTGCTGGCTGCCGTCGGGCCGGATGTGCACGACGCCGCCCCGGGCGTCGGCGGCCCAGAGGCTGCCGTCCGGCTCGGCCAGAATGCATTCGGGCCGCTGCAGGTCGTGGCCGACGTAGTGCAGGTCCTCCGGCTGAATGGAAAAGCCGTACAGGGGATTGTCTCGTCTCATGGCGTGTGCCCTCCGTCGAAGTCCACCTCGGGGTGGTACTCATAGGAATCCAGATTTGCGGCCGGTGCGAAGAAGCAGGCCACCTTCAGCGGCTCGTCGCCGGTGTTGCGGACCATGTGGATCTTGCCCTGCTCAAAGAGTACGACGCTGCCGGCGCGGAAGGGGTAGAGAATGCCGTCGATGTAGACCGTCCCGGACCCCTCCAGAATATATAACATCTCCTCGCCGCCGGGGTGGCAGTGGGCCGGCGAGACGGTCTGGCCGGGCTCCACGCGCATGATGCAGCAGGAGCAGCAGCGGCCCGGCAGTCCGCTCTGGGTGTCCACGACCCACCGCAGATAGCGGCCGGGGGCCTTTTTTTCTTCCACTTCAGTTTCGTGAATCACAGGATACATCATGATACACTCCTAAAATCCGTGCAGTTTCCAAAAGGGATGGCGCCGGCGGGAACGGGCCCGCCGGCGCGTTGCGCCGCGGTTATTGGCCGCCCTTGGTGCGCGTCACCAGACTGCTGAACCAGATGGTCAGCCAGCCGGCCACGAGGCCGATGGCCGCGTACAGGAGCTCCGTGCCGCCCACCAGCAGGTAGTCGGAGACGGTGAAGGTGGTCAGCGCGCCGGCGGCGTTGAGGGAGAAGAACAGGCCCGTTCCCACGAACACGCCCGCGCCGCTGAGCTTCACGCGGTCGTAGAACATCATGAAAATCACGAGGATGACCACCGCCACCGAGACGGCCAGCAGGTAGCCCATGGCGCCCTGGAAGGCGAAGGTCAGAACGAACATCAGGATTCCGGCGACGACGCCCGCGGCCATGGAGAGGAACCAGTTGATGGCGCCCTTCACATTGCAGCCGCACACGAAGTAGCAGGCCCAGCAGATGAAGCAGATGTACGTCAGCCCGTTGCCGGCGCAGGCCGGGATGGGCCAGCCGGACATGGCCTGGGTCACGTACGTCACGACGCCCGCGAGGATGGCGGTCAGGATCGCGTAGAGAAGCTGCTTTTTCATCGTCATGCTGTTTACCTCCATTCAGCTTGGA
The DNA here is from genome assembly GCA_904395865.1 of uncultured Oscillospiraceae bacterium. GTDB lineage: Bacteria > Bacillota > Clostridia > Oscillospirales > Oscillospiraceae > Avoscillospira_A. The sequence continues at coordinate 20,952 of CAJFNY010000058.1, read as the reverse complement.
AGGCGCGGATGATTGCCGGCGGTCCGCTGCTCAGAGCGTCGTGATGGGCCGCGCCTGCAGCAGATACATCCTCCCGTTTTCGTAGGCCCACTCCAGATCCTGGGGCTTTCCGTAGAAGGTCTCCACCCGCATGGCCAGCTGCACTAGATCGCGGACCTCGTCGTCGCTCAGGACGGGCTGCTCCCGCCGCTCCGCCGGCACGGGGACCTCCTTGCTGCCGCCGCGCTCGCCGGCGCGGAGCACCATGATCTCCTTGACGGAGACGTGGCGCATGTCGTAGCCGAAGTCGCTCTTGCGCACCACGTAGTTGTCCGGGTTCACAATGCCCTGGACCACGCCCTCGCCCAGGCCCCAAGCCGCCTCGATCATGCACGTCTCCCGGGACTTGTTGATGGGGTTGGCGGAGAAGCAGACGCCCGACTTCTCGGAGTTGACCATCCGCATGACGACGACGGCGATGGCGATCTCCCGCTCGTCGAACCGCTTTTCCCGGCGGTAGAAGATGGCGCAGTCGTTGTACAGGGAGGCCCAGCACTCCTTGACGTAGCGGACCACCTCGTCCTCGCCGATGACGTACAGGTAGGTCTCCTGCTGCCCGGCGAAGCTGGCGTCGTCCAGGTCCTCGGCCGTGCCGCTGGAGCGGACGGCCACCGGCGCGCGGTCCCCCAGCTGGCGGTAGTGCTCCACCAGCAGCTGCGCCATCTCGTCGGACATGGGCGCCTCCGCGATCATCCGGCGGATCTCCTCACCCGTCCTGGCAAGGCTTTCGCCCGAGTCCCAGTCGATCTCCTCCAGTTTGGCGTATACCTTTTCCCACAGGCCGTTCTCTTCCATAAAGCGGCTGTACATCCCGGAACAGACGATGAATCCCTCCGGCACGGGAAAGCCGTTCTGAAACATCCGGCAGAGGCTGGCGCCCTTACCGCCGGCGACGAGGCCGAGGTTCTCCTCCGGCAGCTCATCGAACCAAGCAATCAAACGCATTTTTCAAAACCTCGAATCTTTCTGCTTTGGATGGCGCGTGGGGAGCGCGCTCCCCACGCGGCTGGATGCGTCAGCTGAGGATTTCCACCTGGCCGCTGTCGCCGTCGACGCGGATGTGGTCCCCGGTCCGGATGCGCTGGGTGGCGTTGACCGTGCCCACGACGCAGGGGATGCCGAACTCCCGGGAGACCACCGCCGGATGGGACAGGGCGCCGCCGGTGTCCGTCACCAGGCCGGAGATCTTGGAGAAGGAGATGATCCAGCCGGGGTTCGTCATCCGGCAGATCATGATGTCGCCCTTCTGGAGCTGGTCGAACTCCTTCGGGTTGGACACGACGCGGGCGGTTCCCTCGACGATGCCGGCGGAGCCGGGCACGCCCTTGAGGATCCGGTCCTCGCCGCTCCCCTCGGCCTCGGCCTTCTCCATCTCCAGCGACTTGTAGAACACGTCGGGATAGCCCCAGAGGATCTGCTTGTAGATCTCCTCGTGGAGGGACCACTCGTCCACGGTGCCGTACCAGTAGCGCGGCGGATGCTTGGCGGCCTCGGCCATCTCGGCGCGGGCCTGCACCACCTTGGACTTCAGGTCGTAGTCGGAGCAGGCGCCGGCGCGCAGCTCGTCGTACGTCACCATGAAGATGTCCTCGCGGTCGTCCAGCTTGCCCGCCCGGACCAGCATGTCGCCGATGCCCAGGAACATGATGCGCATGTGGGCGTAGATGGACTGGTCGATGAAGAAGTGGTGGTTCGGGGTCAGCGGCAGCATCTTCATGTTGATGGCCATCTTCTTCTCGAACTCATCCCGGAGGCTCTCATCGGTGATCCGCGCCCGGGCGCGGGCAATGGCGTCGTTCTGGGACTTGTGGCACGCCTCAATCTGGGAGGGGTAGTCGTAGTCGGTCTCCACGTAGCCCTTGATGGCCTCGTAGATGGGCGTCGGATCCTCGATCCACAGCTTGTAGATGTACTCATGGGTCCACAGCGGCTTCCAGCCGTATTCCTGGGTGTACGCCTGGATCTTCTCCAGCAGCGCCTTGCCGCCGGGAACGTCGGCCAGCTTCTGCTGGATGGCGGCAGCGTCGTGCTCCATCCAGAAGGCCTTCATCGCCGGGTCGGCGCAGATCTCCTGTTTGATCTGCCAGGCGTCCCGGAGGGACTCCCAGTTCCGGTCATCGGGCGAGACGGTGATCAGAGAGTAGTCCTCGTCGATGGGGCCGACGGCCTTCTGGTAGATGGCCTGGAACTCGCCGGAGGCCTGGGCCTGGGCGAAGTTCAGGATCCAGTGGATCCGGAAGGCCCGCTCCTGCATATCCAGGCAGTCCTCCAGGTGGATCATGGCCTCGGGGATGGTCTTGTGCTCGAAGTCGAAGTCCACCATCTTGTCGGCGATGGCCACCAGCTCGGGAACGTATTCCTTTTCCCACTGGTCGATGAAGGTCTCGGCGTAGATGGGCATGACCGCGTTGTAGTAGGCGTTCATGCCGTCCACCTGGTCGGCCGGCGTCTTGGGCGGGACGACGGCCGTGTAGACGTAGCCGCCGATCTTCTTGGCCGGCCAGTCGTAGCCGCCGACGCCGAAGCGCTTGTAGAAATACTTGCAGGTGGGGCCCCACCAGCCGCCGCAGCTGAAGTACATGGGGGAAATGGGATTCGGGCAGTGGAGGTCGTCGTACCACCACATGAGCTGCTTCTCTTCCTCGCTTTCCCAGTGGACCGGATGCTTTTCGTCGCCGAAGAACGTTGCATAGATTTTGCGCTCCGCCATGTGTTTTCCTCCTTGTTTTGTGGTTGCCGGCAGGTGCCGGCGCCGGTCGGATGGCCATCCGGATTGCGGTGTTCCTCTTTTGATCGATTTTCGATTATCGATTATGATAATCGTCTCTAGGTAGCAGTATAGCTAAGTGCATAAAGATTGTCAATGTTCAAACGAAATATTGTGCAGTTTCACTGAGTTCGCAGCCGAATTTTCTACGACATCCGCTCTGCCGCCAGCAGGATCGCCTGGACGATCCGGTCGTAGCCGGTGCAGCGGCAGATGTTGCCCTCGATGTTTTTCCGGATGAACGCCTCATCCGGATGGGGATTCCGGTCCAGCAGCGCCTTGGCGCTGAGCAGCATGCCGGGCGTGCAGAAGCCGCACTGCACGGCGCCCACGTCCAGGAACGCCTGCTGCAGCGGGTGCAGCTCGTCGCCGGCCAGGCCCTCCACGGTCAGGACCGTGCCACCGTCGGCCTCCACGGCCAGCACCAGGCAGGAGTTCACCGGCTCCCCATTGAACAGGACGGTGCAGGCGCCGCACTCGCCTTCGTTGCAGCCGATCTTCGTGCCGGTCATGCCCAGGTCCTCCCGCAGGAACTCGGCCAGGGTCGTGGACACGGAGACGGTACGGAGGTACAGCTCCCCGTTGACCGTCACCTGGATTTCCTTGCTTCTCATGTGGGATCCTCCTTCGCCCGGGCCAGCGCCGTCGTAAAGGCACGGCCGGCCAGCTCCTGCAGCAGCGTCAGGCGGAATTCCGTGGAGGCGCGCCAGCTGGTGCGCGGGCTGGCGTCCGCCGCGGTCCGCCGCCCCAGTTCCGCCAGATCCACCCGGTCTGCCTGCCGCCCCTGGAGGTACGCCTCTGCGCCGGGGGCACGGATCGGCGTGGGCGCAGCGGTGGTCAGGGCCACCCGGGCCGCGGCGATCCGGCCGCCGTCCAGCGTGACCAGGACGGTGACGCCGCAGAGGGCCAGATCCATGGCCCGGCGGCGGGTGTACTTGATGTAGCAGCTGCCCGTGTGGGGCGCCGGCTTCGGCACCACGATCTCCTGCAGCAGCTCGTCTGGCCCCAGCACCGTGCGCCGGGCGCCCAGGAAGAACTCCGTCAGCGGCACGTCGCGTACGCCCGCCGGCGAGGCGATGCGGCAGACTGCGTCCAGCGCCAGCAGCGGGCCGGCGCTGTCGGCCGAGGGGACGGCGTTGCAGAGGTTTCCGCCCAGGGTGCCGCGGTGGCGGATCTGGACGGAGCCCACCTGGGAGCAGCCCTCGTACAGGCACGTGCACCTGGCGCGCCAGACCGGGTCGGCCTCGATGGCGTAGTGGGGCGTCAGGGCGCCCAGGTGCCAATGGGTCTCCGTCTCCCGGATGCCCCGCAGCGGCGCCAGGCCCTTCAGGTCGATCAGCACCGCATGGGCCTTGCCGCCGTGCATGGCCACCAGGACGTCCGTGCCGCCGGCCAGGAGCGTGCCGCCGGTCTCCGCCCGGCAGCGGCAGGCCTCCTCCACGGTGGCCGGGGTGTACAGCTCAAACGCGTTCAGCATGCCGCGTCCTCCTTTGCAGACAGGATATCCTCCGGCTTGATGGGAATCCTGCGGAAGCGATGGCCGCAGGCGGCGCTGACGGCGTTGCTGATGGCCGGAGAGGTGGGGGCCACGGCGGGCTCGCCGATGCCCTTGACACCGTAGGGGCCCTCCGGATGGGGCACCTCCACCAGGGTGATCCTGCAGTCAATGCCGGCGTCCATGGAGGTGGGAACCTTGTAGTCCACCATATTGCCGTTCCGGAGCACGCCGTCCCGGTAGATCATCTCCTCCAGCAGGGCGTGGCCCATCCCCATGACGATGCCGCCCTCGATCTGCTGCAGGCAGCCCAGCGGGTTGACGGCCCTGCCCACGTCGTGGGCCGCGCCGACCCGGACGACACGGACGTGGCCCGTCCGGGGGTCGACCTCCACCTCGGCCGCCTGGGCGCCCATCATCCACATGATCGTCGGCCGGCTGGAGGCGTGCGTGTGTGCGTCCGGCGGGTCGAACACGTCCTTGGAGCCGAAGCGGCCCACGGCCATCACCGGCGGCTCCTCCTTGAGCAGGCCGCTGCTGCCCACGTCGTTGATGTGCAGGCGGTGGCCGGCGGCGTCCGAGAAGAGCCCCTCCTGGAACTGCACGTCCTCCGGCGGAACGCCCCACTTCCGGCCCACCAGGGCCTTCAGCTGCCGCAGGATCTCCCCGGCGGCCTCCAGCACGGCGTTGCCGCTGTGGAAGGTGGAGCGGCTGGAGGTGGTCGTCTTGTCGTAGGGCACCATGGCGGTGTCCACCGGCGCCACGACGATCCGGTCCAGATCCAGGCCCAGCACCGACGCGGCGAACTGCGGCAGCACCGTCAGGACGCCCTGGCCCATCTCCCGGCTGGCCGACTCGATGATCAGCGAGCCGTCCTCATTCATCCGCAGGAGGCAGGAGGTGGTGGACGGCGTTCCGGTGAGCTTGATGAAGCAGGCGATGCCCTTGCCGTGGAGCATGCCGTCGGGCGTGATCCAGCGGCGGGGCTTCCGGTCCCAGTCCAGGTTGGCGGCGGCCGCCTCCAGGCACTGGGCCACGCCGACGCTCTCCATGACCTCGCCGGTGACGCTGACGCTGCCGTCCCGCAGGACGTTCTTCAGGCGGAACTCCAGCGGGTCCATGCCGAGCCGGTCGGCCAGTTCGTCCATCTGGGTCTCATGGGCCTGGGCCACCTCCGAGACGCCGAAGCCGCGGTAGGCCGAGCCCAGTGAGTGGTTCGTCACCAGGCAGTAGCCGTCGGTGTGGCAGTTGAGGATGGCGTAGGGGCCGTTGGAGGCGTAGCCGGCGTTGTAGTTGACGCGGGGGCCGTACGTGCCGTAGGCGCCGGTGTCCCACCAGACGGTGATCTGCTGGGCGGTGAGCTTGCCGTCGCGGGTGGCGCCGGTCTTCAGGTGGAACTTGCAGGGCGCCCGGGTCACGGTGGCCTCGAACTCCTCGTGGCGGTCGTACACGAGCTTCACCGGCCGGCGGGCCGCCCGGGACAGCACCGCCACGATGGGCTCCAGCTTCGGCTCCGCCTTGCACCCGAAGCCGCCGCCGATCTCGGTGCAGACGATGCGCACCTGGTCGTAGCGGTAGCCCAGGCACTGGGCGATGGCCGCCCGGACCGTAAAGGGCGACTGGGCCGGCGAGTAGATGACCAGCTCGTCGTCGGTGGCGTCGGCCAGGGCCGCGTGGGTCTCCATGACGACGTGCTGCAGCATGCTGCAGTAGAAGTCGCTCTCCACGATCACGTCCGCCTGGGCGAAGCCCTGCTCCACGTCGCCGCGGATCAGCTGATACCGGTCGATGATGTTGCTGCCGGGGACGGGGTGCGTCAGGCCGTAGATGGTGTACTGAGACCAGTCCTCATGGACGAGGCTCTCCGCGGCCAGCGCGTCCTCGATGGAGTCCACCACCGGCAGCGGCTCGTACTCGGCCTCGATCAGCGCTACGGCCTCCTTGGCGATCCGCAGGGTGTCCGCGGCCACGGCGGCCACGGGCTCCCCCACGTACCGGACCTTGTCGACCGCCAGAATCGGCTGGTCGGCGATGAACTGGCCGTGGCGCTGGCCGCACTCCGCGCCCGTCAGCACGCAGCGCACGCCCGGCAGGGCGCGGGCCCTGGTGACGTCCAGACGCAGGATGCGCCCGTGGGGGATGGGGCTGTGGTAGACGGCGGCGTACAGCTGGCCGCTGAGGTTCCAGTCGGCGCCGTACTTGGCCCGGCCCGTAACCTTGGCCTTGCCGTCCTTGCGGGGAATATCGGCGCCAATGGGATAATGGGGCGTCATGACAGTATCTCTCCTTTGCTACCGGGCCTCACAGAGGGAAGTCGGCGATGGGGCCCCAGCCCGCCTCCACGAACTGGGACAGCGTCCGCTGGGTTGCGCCGTACGTGATGAACGACGCCGGCGGCAGGGCCTCCTCGTCGTAGGCGCGGACGAATTCCGGGACGGTTTGGAGCAGGCGCAGGTCCTCTGCGTCCACCGGGTCGTCGATGTGGGGCACGAAGGCCGTCTCCTTGGCCAGGGCCGCCTGGATGCCGTCGGACAGCGACATGCTCATCTTCGCGCCGGCCAGGGCCACGGCGTGGTAGCCGCCGCGCATGCCGGCGGGCATCAGCTCCGCGTCGTAGCCCCGGTCGCGGCAGATGGCGTACGCCTTCTTGATGGCGGCGGTGCCGGCCTGGATGATCGCGCGCTCCGGCACCGGCGCGGCGGCGTCGTGGATGACGTCCCGCAGGTAGTCGTCCAGCCGGCCGACCATCAGCACGGCAAACGCCCGGCCGGGCCGGCCGCCGGCCGCCCGGCAGCGCTCCAGCCCCCGCTGCTGCGCCGCCGCGACGGCCACCACCTGCCCCACCGTGAAGCTCACCGTGCCCACCGTGGTGATGCCCTCGGCGGCCAGCGCCTCCATGGCCCGGAGGCCGGCGGCCGTGGCCGGCAGCTTCACGGCGATGTTGGGCGCCCAGGCGGCCAGCCGGCGGCCCATCTCCACCATGGCCTCGTCGTCGCCCTGCTTCTTGGGGTTCACCTGGGCGCAGACGTAGCCCTGGCGGCCGCCGGTCTGCGCAAAGATGGGCTGGAACTTTTCGGCGATCTCCACCGTGACGCACCGGATGATCTCCTCGGCCCTGGCGTCGCCGCAGAGCGGCCGGGCGCTCTGGATTCTGGGGCGCCAGTAGTCCGGGTCGCCGTACAGCGCCCGCTTGACCAGCAGCGGATTCGTCGTGACGCCGGTGGCGCCGTTGGCAATGGCCGCGTCCATGGACGACAGCACGGCGCTGTCGTTCCACCACCAGGACGCCGTCTGGCTGAGCCAGGAAAGGTATGGATTCGTAATCATCGAGCTTCCCTCCGATTTCGGTGAACATGGGAGGGCCGGCCGGCTGGCCGGCCCTCCGCGCTTGACGCATTGTGGGGACGGCTGACGGGCCGCATGGGCCGTGTCAGATCCGCTCGACGGTGCCCTCCCAGGTGTCCATGACCCGCTTGCGGGAGTGCTCGTCGTACCAGTGTTTCGTAACCGTCTTGGCGCGGGTATAGAACCGCACGCCGTCCAGGCCCAGCACGTGCTGGTCGCCGAAGAAGGAATCCTTGTTGCCCGAGAACGGGAAGTAGGCCGAGGGCACCGGAATGCCCACGTTGATGCCCACCATGCCGCCGTCGGTCAGCAGCTCGAACTGGCGGGCGTAGTAGCCGTTCTGGGTGAAGATCACCGAGCCGTTGGCGAAGGGGTTGGCGTTCATGATGGCCAGGCCCTCCTCGAAGTTCTTGACGCGCTTGATGACGGTCACAGGCCCGAAGATCTCCCGGTCTCCCACGGTCATACCCGGCTTCACGTGGTCGAGGATCGTAGGCCCGACGAAGAAGCCGTTCTCATACCCCGGAACGACGATGTTCCGCCCGTCCAGCACCAGCTCGGCGCCCTCGTCGACGCCCTTCTGGATCCAGTCGCAGATGAACTGCCGATGCTTGGCATTGACCACGGGGCCCAGCTTCGTCTCGGGGTCGTAGGCGCAGCCGACCTTCATGGCCATGGCCTTCTCCTTCAGCATCGCCACGAACCGGTCGGCAATGCTCTCCTGCACGCAGATGACCGGCAGGGCCATGCAGCGCATGCCCGCGCAGCCGTACGTGGAGTTGATGACGGCGTTGACGGTGCTCTCCAGGTCGCAGTCCTCCAGCACCAGGGCGTGGTTCTTGGCCTCGCACTGGGCCTGGACGCGCTTGCCGTGAGCGGCCGCCACGGAGTAGATGTGCTTGCCGACCTCCGTGGAGCCCACGAAGGTGACGGCCTTGACCCGCGGGTCCGTCAGGAACAGCTCCGACTCCTTGCGGCTGCAGGTGACGAGGTTCACGACGCCGCGGGGGAAACCGCCCTCCTCATAGAAGAGCTCCAGGATCCGCATGGAGGTCAGCGGCGTGAAGGAGGCCGCCTTCAGGACGACGGTGTTGCCGGTGGCGATGGCCAGCGGGACCATCCAGCCCCAGGGGATCATGGCCGGGAAGTTGAAGGGGACGATGCCCGCCACGACGCCCAGCGGCATGCGGTACGTGGCCGTGTCGAAACCGGTCGTGACCTGCAGCGAGGCGCTGCCCTGGGTGATGTACGGCGCGGAGCAGGCCAGCTCCGTCGGCTCGATGGCCTTGAGCACGTCGCCGCGGGCCTCGCTGAGGTTCTTGCCCAGCTCCTTGGCGCACAGGTACGTCAGCTCCTCCAGGTGGTCCATCAGGACGTTGCGCCACTTGAACAGCATCTGCGTCCGCTTGCTCAGGGACATCATCGACCACTCCGGGAACGCGGCGTGGGCCGCGGCGATGGCCTCCTCCACCTCGTCCGCCGTGCAGCACGGGACCTCGGCGATGACCTCGCCGGTGGAAGAATCCGTGACCTCCATCCACCGGTCCGTCTTGGAGTCCTTCCACTGGCCGTTGACGCAGTATTGCTTCCGAATTACTTCACCCATATCGTACGTTCTCCTCCATTTCAAAATGTGTGTCAGCCTTTTCTCCGGAGCACGCGGCGTGCAGCCTCCGCGATGTGCGGCGCCGTCAGCCCGAAGCGCTCCTCCAGGTAGCTCTGGGGCCCCACTTCGCCGAACTCGTCGCGGACGCCCACCCACTCCATGGGCGTGGGGCAGTGCTCCGCCAGCGTCTCCGCCACGGCGCTGCCCAGCCCGCCGAGAATGCTCTCGTTCTCGCAGGTGACGATGGCACCCGTCTCCGCCGCGCAGCGGCAGACGCAGTCGGTGTCCAGGGGCTTGATCGTGAACATGTCCACCACCCGGGCAGAGATCCCCTCCGCCGCCAGCTGCTCCGCGGCCCGCAGCGCCTGGACGACCTCCATGCCCACGGCGATCAGCGTCACGTCGCTGCCGGGGCGGATGACGGCCGCCTGGCCGATGGTGAACGACGAGCCCTCCTCATACAGCTGATAGACCGTCTTACGCGGCATCCGCAGGTAGAACACGCCGGGCGTCTCAGCCACCTGCGGCACGATGGACCGCATCATGACCGGGTCCGAGGGCTCCACGATCGTCACGTGCGGCATGACGCGCATCAGGCCCACATCCTCGAACGCCATGTGCGTGCCGCCGTTGAAGGCGGCGCTGACGCCGGCGTCGCAGCCGATGATCTTGACGTTCTGGCCCGCGTAGGCGCAGCTGAGGAAGATCTGGTCGTAGACGCGCCGGGTGGCGAACACGGCAAACGTGTGGAAGAAGGGGATCATCCCCGCTGCCGACAGGCCGCCGGCCATGGCGCAGCCGTTCTGCTCGGCGATGCCGACATTGAACGCGCGGCCGGGGAACGCCTTTCGGAAGGCCTTCGTGCCGCAGGAGTTGCTCAGGTCGCAGTCGATGGCGACGATCCGCTCGTCCCGCCGGGCGGCTTCAATCAGCGCGTTGCAGTAGGCGTGACGCATCTCCTCGGGTGCAACCTGGATGGAATCGCGCAGCGTTACCATTTGAAATCACCTCCCGGATACGTCCCCGCCGCCATGCGGCGGTCGATCTCCTCGCAGGCGGCCTCCGCCTCCTGCGGGCCGAAGTTCAGATAGTGGTTGAACTCCTGCTCCTCCGCCAGCTGGACGCCCAGGCCCTTGATGGTGTCCAGCACGATCACGTGGGCCCGGCCGGGCACGGCCTTCGCCGCCTGGATGGCGTTCCAGATGGCCTCTACATCCCAGCCGCAGACCGTCCGGGCGTCAAAGCCGAAGGCGCGGAACTTCTCTTCGATGTCCATGGGGCGGCAGATGTCCTCCAGCCGGCCGTCCAGCTGCTTCTTGTTCCAGTCCACGAAGGCGATGAAGTGGTCGAGCCCCAGGTGGTTGGCCGCCTCGGCGCCCTCCCACACCTCGCCCTCGTTGAGCTCGCCGTCGCCGAGAATGCAGTACGTGTAGCTGTCCCGGCCGCGGAGGCGGTTGCCCAGGGCGATGCCCACGGCGGAGGACATGCCCTGGCCCAGGGAGCCGGTGGTCATGTCCACACCGGGAGTCTTGCGGCAGTCGGCGTGGCTGGGCAGGCGCGTGCCCGGCTGGTTGACGGTCTTGAGCCACTCCATGGGGAAGTAGCCCCGCAGGGCCAGGACGGCGTACAGCGCCGGGCCGCAGTGCCCCTTGGAGAGCACCAGCCAGTCCCGGTCCTCCCATCCGGGATTGGCCGGGTCAATCCGCATGGCCCCGCCGTACAGGACGGCCAGCACGTCCGCAATGGATGCCGAGCCGCCGATGTGGCCGAAGCCTGCGGCGCCGATGGCCCGGGTCGTCTCCTTCCGGATGTCGGCGCTGAGGCGGCGCATGGCCTGGAAATCGGGTGCCTGGTTCATAAAATACCCCCTTGTGATCCGCCGCCAGTGGCGGCCGCTTGCCTTGATTATCGATAATCGATTATACTCAAATTCTACACCATTCCCCGCTGACTGTCAAACCAGAATCGGCCATTCACAGCGGGGTGCCCTGTAGAAATATCTATGCTCCATTTGCGCAATCATGCCAGTTTTCTTTGGACAAGTTCCCGCGGCTCCCGACACGGCTCCGGCACTTCGGCCGGCTGCGTCCCCTTGACGCTGTTCGGAAGAAATGGTATAGTAAACAAAGATGCTGAACGATTTGAGTTGGGGGAAAACCTTGGAAGTGGCCATTCATAAGGAAAAATTCAGCAATCAGGTTTGCAAATATATTCAGGACAAGATCATCTCCGGTGAGCTGAAAAGCGGCGAGCGCCTGATTGAGACGAAGGTTGCCCGGGAGCTCGGGGTTTCGCAGTCGCCCGTCCGGGAGGCGCTGCGGGAGCTGGAGGTCATGGGCCTGGTGGAGATCAAGCCGTACAGCGGCTGTTTCGTTCTGCCTGTGGATGAGAAGAGGCTGCATCAGATTTACACGCTTCGCTCCATCCTGGAGTGCTTCGCCGCCCGCGAGGGGCTGGCGCAGATCACCGACGAGGGCCTCGCCGCCATGGAGACTGCCCTGCACCAGATGGACGCCGCTGCCGACGGCGGCGACCGGGCGGAGCTGGCCCGGTGCGACGTGCTGTTCCACAGCGTCATCGTGGCCTCGGCGCGGAACGAGATCCTTGAGCGCATGTGGAAGCTGGTGGGCGCGCCCCAGTGGACGAGCGTCACCATCGGCGTCCACGAGGACATGCACTACTTCCCCGATTCCCACCGCCGCCTGTTGGAGCTGGCCCGCGCCCGGGATCCGGAGGGGATGGTCGCCGAGCTGGAGGCGCACTTCAACGTGGCCAAGGAGATGGTCGTCAGCGCCATGAAAAAGGGCCAGGAGGATGTCTCCGAGCCGTCGTGAAACGGGAAAGAGGAAGCGCTGCGAAAGATGACTTTCGCAGCGCTTCCTCTTTCAGTTTCGCTATCGTTCTTCTCGGAAGTACGGCAGCCCCAGCGAAGCCGGCGGCTGATCCTCCCGCTTTTTGCGGATGGAGACCAGGATCAGGACGACGAGCGTCACCACGTACGGGATCATCTTGTACAGCTCCTTCACCGCAATGGGGCCGGGGATATACAGGTACAGGATGTAGCACCCGCCGAAGAGAATGGAGGCCAGGATGCTGACGCTGGGCCGCCAGATGGTGAAGATCACCAGGGCGATGGCCAGCCAGCCGCGGTCGCCGAAGGCGTTGTTGGACCAGACGCCGCTGGCGTAGTCCATGACGTAGTACAGGCCGCCGAGGCCGGCGATCATGCTGCCGACACACGTGGCGAGGTACTTATACCTGGTGACGTTGATGCCGGCCGCGTCGGCCGTGGCGGGGTTTTCACCCACGGCCCGCAGGTGCAGCCCCGTTCGGGTGCGCTTGAGCACGAAGGCGGCCACGAGGGCGATGAGGATGGCCAGATACGCCAGGAAGCCGTACGACAGGAACACCTGGCCGAACCAGCCCGTCGTCTCTGCCGCGGGGATCGAGGTGCTGAAGTAGGCGCTGGTGCTGGACAGGGCGATGGACGGCACCTCGCTGCCGGACAGCTTGATGAGGGAGCCGCCAAAGAAGTTGCCGATGCCCACGCCGAACGTCGTCAGTGCCAGGCCGGTGACGTTCTGGTTGGCCCGGAGGCTGATGGTCAGGAAGCTGTAAAGCAGGCCCATCAGCAGGGAGCCCAGCAGGGAGCAGACCAGCGGGATGCCGATGGCCAGGAAGGCGTTCATGGCCTCCGGCGGCACGGCCTGCTCATAGAAGAACGCGCCGATGACGCCGCAGATGGCGCCCACGTACATGACGCCGGGGATGCCCAGGTTCAGGTTGCCGGACTTCTCGGTGAGGATCTCACCGGTGCTGCCGTACAGCAGCGGGATGCCCTGCATCACGGCCCGGGGGATGAAGGAAATCAGTCCACTCAGCACGGTTCACGCCTCCTTCTCGCCCGCTTTGCGGAAGTGAATCTGGTAGTTGATGAAGAACTCGCTGCCGATGATAAAGAACAGGATGATGCCGGTGAGGATGTCCGAGAAGGACTGGTTCAGGCCGAAGTCGCTGGCGATCTCGTTGGCGCCGCGGCTCAGGAACACCAGCAGGGCGCTGGCCAGCACCATGACCAGCGGGTTGAACTTGGCCAGCCAGGAGACCATGACGGCCGTGAAGCCCTGGCCCCCCACCACGGTGGTCGTCAGGGTGTGGTTGATGCCGCCCACCAGCAGCAAACCGATGAGGCCGCAGATGGCGCCGGAGAGGACCATGGTGCGGATGATGACGCGGGACGGCTTGATGCCGGCGTAGCGGGCGGTGTTGAGGCTTTCGCCCACCACGGCGATCTCATAGCCGTGCTTGCTGCGGCTCAGGTAGACGTACATGGCCACGGTCAGCACCGCTACCACCACAATGCTCAGCAGATACTGGTTCCCGATCTCCGGCAGCCAGCCGATCTGCGTGCTCTGGTTGATGATGCCGATCTTGCCGGCGCCCTTGGGCACCTCCCAGACGATGATGAAGAAGGCGCACAGCTGGGTGGCAATGTAGTTCATCATCAGGGTGAACAGCGTCTCGTTGGTGTTCCACCGGGCCTTGAAGAAGGCGGGGAGGAAGCCCCACAGCGCCCCGGCCAGCAGGCTGGTGACGACCATGCAGACGATCACCAGGGCGTTCGGCAGCACCCCTGCCAGGCAGATCATGCAGGTGGTGGTGGCCAGGCCGCCCATGAGCACCTGGCCCTCCGCGCCGATGTTCCAGAAGCGCATCTTGAAGGCCGGCGTGACGGCCAGGGAGATGCCCAGCAGAATGGCCACGTCCTGGATCGTCACCCACGTGCGGCGGGCCGTGCCGAAGGCGCCGTAAACGGTCGTAGAAAAGATACCGATGGGATTTTCGCCGGTCAGCAGCATGGTGACGACGGCGCAGGTGATGAGCGCGAGCACGATGGCGGCGCCCCGGATGGCCCAGGCCCTGTACCACGGAAGCTCCGTGCGCCTGGAGATGTAGAACCGCTTCGTATGCTTATGCATCTGCGCTGCCTCCTCCCAAGTGCGTCATCATGGCGCCGACCTGTATTTTATCGGTCGTGCGCCCGTCCACGATGCCGCTGACGCGGCCGCCGCAGAGCACCAGGATCCGGTCGCAGAGCTCCAGCAGCACATCCAGATCCTCACCCACGAAGATAACGGCCACGCCCTTCATCTTCTCCTGCGTCAGCAGGTTGTAGATGGTGTAAGAGGTGTTGATGTCCAGGCCGCGGACGGCGTACGCCGTCATCAGTACGGCGGGATCCTGGGCGATCTCCCGCCCCACCAGCACCTTCTGCACGTTGCCGCCGGACAGCCGCCGGACCGGGAAGGAGGTGCTCGGCGTGACGACCTCCAGGTCCTTCCAGACCTGGTTGGCCAGGGCCTCGGGGCCCTTCCGGTCCAGAAAGACGCCCTTGCCCTTGTTCCAGGAGCGGAGCATCATGTTGCCGGTCATGCCCATGGAGCCAACCAGGCCCATGCCGAGGCGGTCCTCCGGCACGAAGGCCATGGACACGCCGTGCTTCCGGATCGCCATCGGGTCGAGGCCGACCAGCTCATGGGCCTCGCCGCTCTCCCCTTCCGGGTAGAAGCGGATGGAGCCGGACTCCAGCTTCTGCAGCCCGGCGATGGACTCCAGCAGCTCCCTCTGGCCGCAGCCGGAGATGCCGGCAATGCCGAGGATCTCGCCGCCGTAGACGTCGAAGCTGATGTCGTCCAGCACCTTGACGTCGTAGACGTTCCGGACGGTCAGCCCCCGGATCTCCAGCCGCTTGACCAGCTCCTTCGGCTCCGGCCGGTCGATGTTCAGCGTCACGGCCCGGCCGACCATCATATCGGTCAGGGACTGGAGCGTGGCCTCCGACGTGGGGACGTCGCCGATGTACTCGCCCTTGCGCAGCACGGCCACCCGGTCGGAGATCTCGAGCACCTCGTGGAGCTTGTGGGTGATGATGATCAGGGACTTGCCGTCGTCCCGCATGTTGCGCATGACGGCGAAGAGCTTCTCCGTCTCCTGGGGCGTCAGGACGGCGGTGGGCTCGTCGAGAATCAGGATGTCCGCGCCCCGGTACAGGACCTTGACGATCTCCACCGTCTGCTTCTGGGAAACCGACATCTCGTAGACCTTCTGGGAGAGATCGATTTCAAAGCCGTACTTCCGGCAGATTTCCTCAATGCGCTGACTGACCTGCTTCAGGTCCAGCCGGCCGTGGTCCTTGAGGCCCAGGGCGATGTTCTCCGTGGCGGTGAATACATCCACCAGCTTGAAGTGCTGGTGGATCATGCCGATGCCCAGGTCGAAGGCATCCTTCGGGGAGGAGATGGTCACCGGCTGATCGTTGACGTAGATCTGCCCCTCGTCGGCATGGTAGATGCCGGAGAGCATGTTCATCAGGGTGGTCTTGCCGCTGCCGTTCTCCCCCAGCAATGAGAGAATCTCTCCCTTGTGCAGCTCCATGTTGATGTCGCGGTTGGCCACAACGTCACCGAAGCGCTTCGTGATGTGCTCCATTCTGATGGCATTTTTAACAGTTTCCAAGGCTGTCATCCTTTCTCTGCCGGAGAGACCGCGCAGCCGCTCCTAAGGATGAGGGCGCCGGACGTCCGCGCCGCCGAGGTGCGGCGGCCGTCCGGAGGCCCCCTGCAAAGGGTTGGTTTTGAAAAGCCCCTGCCCGGTGCGGTGCCCGGGCAGGGGCAAGGATTTATCAGACTGTCAGAACGTTGGAACTGCCCGCCGGGAAATCAGAACGCCTCGTCCAGCAGGGTGATGCCGTCAATCCGCAGGTCGAAGTACGGCGCGGAGCGGTACTCG
Organism: uncultured Oscillospiraceae bacterium; assembly: GCA_904395865.1. Classification (GTDB taxonomy): domain Bacteria; phylum Bacillota; class Clostridia; order Oscillospirales; family Oscillospiraceae; genus Avoscillospira_A. Next base: position 4,911 of record CAJFNY010000058.1, on the reverse strand, counting down.
GACTCGTGGAAGTAGCCGTCGGAAATCGCCTCGGTGTCGGGCGTGTAGTCGGCGTCGGTATCCACGTCGGCCATGTAGCTGTCCAGCGTCTCGCCGCCCACGGTGAAGGTGGAGGTGTCGAACACGTGCAGCGTACCGGCCTCCAGCTCGGCCATGGCGGCGTCGATGGCCTCCTGAGTGCCCTCGGCGGCGGCGTTCTCGTTCAGCTCGGTCAGGACCACGGAGCCGGTGGACAGCGTGCCGGTCCAGTCGGCGTCAATGGCAGTGCCCTCCATCACGCAGGTGATGGCGTACTCATAGTACGGCGTCCAGTCGATGCGGGAGGAGATCAGGTACGTGTTGGGGCAGGCGCTGATGGTGGAGCCGTTGTAGGAGACGTTGGGAACGCCGGCCTGCTCGCAGGCAGTGGGGGCGCCCATGGAGTCGGCGTGCTGACTGATGAGGACGCAGCCGTTGTCGATGAGCTTCTGCGCGCCTTCCTTCTCAGCCGTCTCGTCGTACCAGGAGCCGGTGAAGGTCACTTCCATGGTGGCGCTGGGGCACACGGAGCGGGCGCCCAGGAAGAAGGAGGTGTAGCCGGAGACGACCTCGGCGTACGTGTAGGCGCCGACGTAGCCGATCTTCGCCTGATCCTCGGTGATCTCACCGGCCTCGATCATCTCGTTGAGCTTCATGCCGGCCACGATACCGGCCAGGTAGCGGCCCTCATAGATGGAGGCGAAGGCGTTGTGGTAGTTGTCCAGGCCCTGGGTGTGCGCCTTGGTGCCGGTGGAGTGGCAGAACTGGACCTCCGGGAACTCCTGGGCAGCCTGGATCATGTAGTCCTCATGGCCGAAGCTGTCGGCGAAGATGATGTCGCAGCCGTCGTCAGCCAGTTCGGCAGCGGTGTCGTAGCACTCCTGGCCCTCGGGAACGTTGGTGCGGAGCTCGAAGTCCGTGATGCCCAGGTTCTCGCAGGCGGCGTTGGCGGCGTTGATGAAGTTCAGGTCGTAGGTGGAGTTCTCGTCGTGCAGGAAGATGAAGCCGACCTTGATGTCGGAGGCGGCGACGGTTTCACCGGTGGAGTCGCCGGAATCGGTGGAATCGCCGGTGTCCGCGGAATCCGTTGCATCCGTGGAGTCGGTGCCGTCGGTGGTGGCTTCGTCGGTCGAGGGAGTCGAGGTGTCGGTCTCAGAGCTGCAGGCGACCATTGCAAACACCATGGTCAGAGCCAGCAGCAGCGCAAGAAGTTTTTTCATTTCTCAATCCTCCTGTTTTGTCGGTCGGGCATGCTGCCCGGAACGGAAAGTGCTCTCGGGGTACGCACTTTGACCTACACCCATATTTTACAGAAGAACGAGGCAAGTTACAATATCCTTTTCGAAAAAAATTTCTATTTTGTGCATTCTTCACGAGAATTTCCGCAATTTGGCGCGGCTTTCCTAAAAAATTTTTAGAACTGACAGAATCCGGCCGCCATTCACGGCACCATGAACAGCGCCCCGCCGGGAGCCGGCGGGGCGCTGCGGGGTCAGTCGATGTCGCTGAGCACCTGCTCCGGCGGCTCATCCAGCCGCTCGGGGTGCGCCAGGAACTTGCGCATGTACTTGAGTCCGGTGGCGAAGTAGAAGCCGTCGCAGATCCGCTCGTCACAGTTGACCGTGAAATCCACAAACTTTTTGGCGACGACGGTGCCGTCATCCTCCACCACGTTCCGCCGGTACTTGCAGCCCAGGGCGAAGAACACCGGCAGATTGCCGAAATCGTACAAATGGTGGACGATGGGCGGAATCCCCAGCGAGCCCATGGACGTGAGGATGACCGAGCCGTGGAACGGGCTGACGCCCAGCAGGAAGCTGGGAATCAGGCCGAAATAGTCCATGGTTTTCAGCAGCCACACGACGAACTTCAGCACGAGGCCGGGGATGTACGTCAGGATCTTGGCCGTCTTGTCGAAGTCCGAGTCCAGCGGCGCGTCCTTGACCTCTGCAATCCGGGCGTTGAGCTTGCGGTAGACATCCTCAGCCGTGTCGGCCGGGTCAAAGTGGACCTTGATCATGGTGTCGGGGGCGTCCGTCGTCATCTTCGTCTTGACGGCCATGACGAACTCGATGTCCCGGCCGCGGGAAAAGACGTGCTGGCCGGAGCAGAAGCGGTTGATGGCCGGGTACTGGGCCACGATCCGCACGTAGGCGGCCAGGAACACGTGGGTGATGCCGAAGCCGGAGAGCCCCGCCAGCCGCTTGGCGCGGATGTACCGCTCGATGGGCGTCAGATCGATGGTGTCGGTGATCCAGTTGGAGGCCGCTGCCCGCTCCGGCATGATGTACGGCACCACGTAGCTCATGGCCGGGATCGTGCGCACCCGGCGGCCGTCGGAGCGATCGCCCCAGGTGGGGCAGTAGGGATACCCGTCGGGCCGCACCTGGATCGCCAGCGACAGTGCCAGAACCGACGCCGCCAGCAGCACGCCGTGCAGCAGGCTGAAGGTCCGCCAGAAGTCCCCGGCCGCCGCCAGCAGCGCCGCCCGGCGCTCCACCAGAAAGACGGCCAGCAGCGCCGCCGTGAAAAACCAGAGGGTCCAGAAGTGCTTGACCTTGCCGGCAGTGACGCGGGTGTAGAAGCCGGCCAGAGACGCGCAGACGAGCCACAGCAGCAGTGCCAGCCGCCAGTTGACGGCGGCCCACGCCGCATAGGCAAAGCTGATGGCGAACATCCAGACGGGGATGGCCGTCCGATACAGATGGCGTTCGCCGGCGATCAGGATCATCAGGATGAACAGCACGCCTGCCAGCCCCGGCAGCATCAGCTGGAACCACATCTCCGCGCCGCGTACTGCTCCCTTCTCACAGTACCGCGCGATGTGGGCCACCGTCGAAGCCAGCATCAGCACTGCTGAAATCCAAGTCAGCGCATTCCTGCGGGTGACGTAGTAAAAATCTCTCTTTTCCATGGGAAGAGTATACCACACAGGCTGGGAAAAGGCAACGAAAATGGCTGCATCCGAATCGAATGCAGCCATTTTTATACTGTAGTCTATCTTTATTCCGGCTGGATTCCCCGCGCTGCGAAGGCGTCCAGCAGCTGGTTCATGTCCGACGGGATGGAGATCGGCTCACCGCAGGCGCGGATGGCGTTGGCCACATCCTTGAGGCCGTTTCCGGTGACGACGCTGACCACCGTGTCATCGCAGCCCAGGACACCCTGCTGGCACAGCTTCCGGACGCCGGCCGTTCCGGTGACGCCGGCCGGCTCGCCAAAGACGCCGCACGTCCTGCCCAGCAGCTGCTGGGCGTCCAGGATCTCCTGGTCGCTGACGTTGACGACGATGCCGTTGGACTCCCGGATGGCCATAAGGGCCTTGTCGGCGTTCCGCGGCACGCCCACGGCGATGGAGTCGGCCAGGGTGTTCTCCTCCATGGGATGCCAGGGCTCGTTCTCGGCGATGGCCCGGTTGATGGGGCAGCAGCCCTCGGCCTGGACGGAGATCAGCCGCGGCAGCCGGTCGATGAAGCCGATGGCATACAGGTCCTTCAGGCCCTTCCACAGGCCGGCGATGGTGCAGCCGTCGCCCACGGAGATGGCCACGTAGTCGGGCACCTGCCAGTCCAGCTGTTCCATGATCTCCAGCGCCACGGTCTTTTTGCCCTCCGACAGGTAGGGGTTGATGGCCGCGTTGCGGTTGTACCAGCCCCAGCGGTCGATGGCCTGCTTCGACAGCTCGAAGGTCTCCTCGTAGCTGCCCTGGACGGAGATCACCGTGGCGCCGAAGGTCAGCAGCTGGGCCACCTTCCCCTTGGGGGCGCGGGAGGGAACGAAGATGTACGTTTTCAGCCCCGCGGCCGCGGCGTTGCCGGCCAGGGAGGAGGCGGCGTTGCCGGTGGACGAGCAGGCGATCACCTGCGCGCCGGCCTCCAGCGCCTTGGCCACGGCCATGGCCGAAGCGCGGTCCTTCAGGGAGGCGGTGGGGTTCTGGCCGTCGTCCTTGACGTACAGCTTCCCCAGCCCCAGCTGGGAGGCCAGCCGCGGCGCCTGGTAGAGGGGGCTCCAGCCCACCCGCAGGGGCGTGGGCGGCGTGTTCTCCTCCACCGGCAGCAGCTCCCGGTACCGCCACATGGTGTGGTCCTGCCGCTCTGCCAGCTGCGCTTTCGTGAGGCGGCTGCGGATCAAGTCGTAGTCGTAGACGATGTCCAGAATGCCGCCGCAGCTGCAGTTGGTCAGGCCGGGGACGGCGTCGTATTCCTTCCCGCATTTGACGCAGCGGGCGCCGAGGACGTGTCGCATAGTCGCGCTCCTTTCCCAAAACCGGGCGGGGCTGCTGCCCCGCCCGGAGATTCCGTCGCTTACAGGGCCTTCAGCAGGCCGGTGGCTTCATTGAACTCGTCGATCAGGGCGTCGAGCTCCGCGGCCTGGGCGTGGACGCTGTCCCACGTGCCCTCGGTGTCGTACCACTGGGCGTTCAGGTCCTCCACGTCCATCTGCTGCTGCTCCACCCACGTGTAGTACTTGAGGTTGTGGACGCGCTTGCGCTGCTGATAGTTCAGCTCCATCATGCTGTCGGTCCGGAGGCCCAGCATGTGCAGGCCGTGGTCCAGGGCGGCCTCGTGGACGGTGTACGGGCCGTGCTCGTCGTTGAGCTCCTGGACGCGGGAGGCGTACATGACGGCAGAGTCGGTCAGCACCGTGCCGACGACGTCGTGCTCCGTCAGCTCGTAGTACTTGGCCATCTTGATGCAGCAGAGCACGTTGGCAATGCCGGAGATGCCCAGCCAGGTGAGCTTCTCGACGAGCGCGTCGTCCAGCTTCAGCTCCTCCTTCAGGTACTTCTGGCCCTCGGGGGTGTTGAACAGCCGCAGCAGGCGCTGGGAGTCCTCATCGTCGATGTCGATGACCATGTCGGTGTTCTTGACGTTGTGGATCCAGGGGATGTGC
>CAJFNY010000057.1 GCA_904395865.1 uncultured Oscillospiraceae bacterium | reverse complement strand
GTAGGAGGGATTCGAACCCTCGAGCCGCTCAACACGGCTACACGATTTCCAGTCGTGCTCGTTATGACCACTTCGATACTACTCCAGGTCACAACAAATGGATTCCATTGTCGGCTGTTCACGACAGCTTCCTTATCTTACACGATATTCCGCCCGTTGTCAAGGCCGAGTTTCGGATTCTCACGGCTGCGCCGCCTCGGAGTCCAGGACCTGAACACAGGCCTGGAGCACCGAAGCTGCAATGGAGGTGCAGACACTGCTGCCCGCACCGGCATTCTCCACCACCACAATGAACGCCAGCGGATACGCCGGGTCCTGCACGAAGCCCGCGAACGTCGCGTGGGGCAGCAACCCGCCGCCCACCTCCGCCGTGCCGGACTTGGCGCAGACCGTCAGCCCCGGGAAGTTGCCGGCGCCGTACATCGTCACCACGTTGTTGCGCATCAGTGTCGCCAGACTGCCGCTGGCCGCCTCCGAGAGCAGCCGCCCCGTGGATTCGCTCCGGGCCGTATAGTCCGCGGCGGCCTTCCGGCTGTCCACCTCGGCCATCAGATACGGCTCTGCCGCCTCCCCGCCGCCGGCGATGACCCCCATCAGCCGCAGATAGCCGCAGGGATTGATCAGATCCGTATACTGGCCGATGCCGGACCACGCCACGTTCACGGACGCCGCATCGGTCAGGTCGAAATGCCCCGCCGCCGTCTCATAGCCGTCCACGGAAAAACGCGACGTGATGCCGAAGCGCTGAGCATAATCGCTCAGCACCTCCGGCCCCAGCTGCAGCGCCAGCTGGCCGAAGGCCACGTTGCACGAGTGCGCCAGCGCTCCCGCCAGATCCACCGTCCCGTGGACGCCGCTGCAGGTGACGGTATCGCCCTCCACGTCGAACGAACCGCTGCACTGGAACGTCAGCTGCAGCGCATCCGGAATCGTTTCCAGCGCGGCCGCAGCCGTCACCAGCTTGAAGATGGAGCCGGGTACGTAGACGGACTGGAAGAACCGATTTACATAAACCCCGCTATACGCACCCGTCGTATCTCCCGCAATGTCCGGCACCTGGTCCGGATCGTACGACGGCGACGAGACGGCGCAGAGGAGCTCCCCCGTCTCATAATTGTAGACACCCACCGTTCCGGCTCGGCCGGCCAGGGCCGCCAGAGCCGCCGTCTGCACCGTCGCGCTGATCGTCAGACGGGCCGTGCTGCTCTTGCCTGACAGGCTGTACGTCCCTGTGAAGAAGTCGTACCCCACCAGGGCATCTGCGTACGTCCGCAGGAGCGGCGCGTCGATATACCCTTCCCGGTCCCCCAGCAGGTGGAGCGTGGCCGTCCGGATGGCCGCGTCGTCGGAATACGTGCGGCCATTCTCCGCATTCAGAAGAACGGTCCCGCTGCGGTCGGTGATGATGCCGCTGTTCAGATTGCCGCCGGAATACGTGTGCGGATTACCGGGGAACACGGCCCACTCGTCGCCCAGAATGGCGTACTCCACCACCAGGGCGACCATGCCCAGCAGCAGAGCCGCAGCCAGCACCAGGGCAGCCCAGGCCCGTGTCGACACCTTCTTCATGCGGCCGCCTCCTCTCCCCAGCCGGCTGACCGGATGGCAAAGCTGGCATCCCTGCGGGTATCGCATGCCTTGACGAACGCCAGGAGCCCCCAGGAGGAGATCATGCTGGAGCCGCCGTTGGAGACGAACGGAAACGTCACGCCCGTCAGCGGCAGGAAGTCCAGCGTACCGAATACGTTGAGCACCACCTGGATCATCAGCATGCTGACGGCCGCGCAGGCACCGATGGTGTAGAAGCTGCTGCGGCCCACCGGCGCCGAGCGCCAGACGAACACGGCCAGGCAGACGACCGCCAGCACCATCAGGATGGCGATCAGCAGCCCCCACTCCTCGGAGACCATGGCAAACACCAGATCCGTATCGGCCGCTGCAACGTATTTCAGGTAGCCCCGTCCGGCGCCAACGCCGAACAGGCCCCCGGAGGCCAGGCACATGAGCGCCCGCGTCTGCTGGAAGCCGGTATTCAGCGGGTCCTCCCAGATGTGGCCCCAGGAGGAGAACCGCTCGAGAATGTGCGGCCGGAACCGCAGCGCCAGGACGCCGGCAAAGGCCGTGCCGGCGCAGATCAGCCCCAGCGTTGCGAAGTCGCCGGAGCGCAGATACGCAATCACCAGGAACGCCGCGAAGAAGATCAGCGCCGTGCCGAAGTCGTTCATCAGGGCAAGGCAGCCGCAGAGCAGTCCGGAATAGAGGATGAACAGCGTCAGATTCCGTTTGGCCACCAGGCGGTCCATTGTGGACGCGCCTACGAACACGAAGCAGAGCTTCACCAGCTCCGAGGGCTGGAACGACATGGAACCGATATAGATCCAGTTCCTGGCGCCGTACTGCTCCGTGCCGATGGCCAGGTTCAGCAGCAGCAGGCCCACGCCTGCAGCTGCCGCCAGATAGCGGATCTTCTTGGCCCGCTCCAGGTCCCGCAGGGACCAGCCGATAAACAGGAAGGCCACCAGGCCAATCGCCAGGCAAAAGAGCTGCTTATACAGCTCACCGGGATTGGAGGATGCCACCACGGCCAGGCCGAGGGTCGACAGGAAGAACGCGATGGTCTCCACCTCGTACCCCGTGCGGCCCAGGGCGCGCATGGTCAGGAAAAGCCCCCACTCCAGCGCCATCAGCACCGCAAAGCTCACCCCCACCGGACCGATTCCGCCGGCGCCCACTTGGAAGAGCAGCTGCAGGGCCGTCAGGAGCTGAAAGAGCGTCAGGTAGAACAGCGTCAGGCTCGGATGAATCTGGCGGCCGGCCCGGGTGCGGGTGGACGCCTGCTCCGCCTCCTCCTCCGGCGTCAGGGGCATCAGCGTGAGCGTGACGCCGCCGAGGCCGATGGTGTCGCCGTAGTTCAGCGCGCAGATCTCCACCCGGCGGCCGTTGACCTCCACGCCGCCCTTGGAGCCCACGTCACTGACGGTCCAGCTGCCGTCGTCATACCGGGTCAGCACCGCATGCAGCCGGGAAATGGTCGGATACTCCAGCATCAGGTCGCAGCTGCGGCCGCGGCCAATCAGGTTTTCCCAGTGGGTCACAGGAAGGCGGTCGCCGGAGGGCAGCGTCAGGTATGCCCAGACCTCCGGCTCCTTCCGGAACGTCAGCAGAGATTTGGCGCAGCGTCCCAGAAGCAGCAGCGCCAGCACCGGAAAGACGAACCGCAGCACCGCACCGTAGACGTCGGCAAAGGGCAGCTCGCCCAAAAGGTTTTCGAAAAAGGACATCCCTGCCCTCCTTTCCCCGCCCGGCGGGCGGCGGTATTAGTCTGCCCCGGTTTCCGCAGCACGGTACAGAGCCCGTGCCAGAGCAGCGTCGTCGGCCTCTGCACCGGTGAAAAAGCGGAACGCCAGGATGGCCTGATGGATCAGCATCCCAAGCCCGTTGACGGCCGGCATGCCGCGCGCCTCCGCCGCCAAAAGCAGCGGCGTTTTCGGCGGCGCGTAAAGGATGTCCACCACGGCGCAGTCCCGCCGCAGCCCCTCCAGGATGCTGCCGTCCGGCGCGGCCTGAATGGGAATCGTGTTGATGAGCAGATCGGTGTCCGGCGGCACGGGCGCGTCCAGTCCCGCGGCGTGAACCGTCGGCTCGCCGGGGCAGAGCTGCGCCGCTTTGCTGACCGTGCGGTTGAGCACCGTTACCGAGGCAGCGCCGTCCTGCACCGCCTTGCGGACGATGGCGCCGGCGGCGCCCCCGGCCCCCAGCACGGTGACACGTGCGCCGGCGAAGGCCCAGCCGTGCTCCGCCAGCATCCGGGCGAAGCCGTCTCCGTCGGTATTGTGGCCGATCAGCCGTGCGCCGTCCCGCCGGACGGTATTCACAGCGCCGAAGTACCGCGCCTGCTCCGTCAGGTCGTCCACCAGCGGCATCAGGTGCAGCTTGTGGGGCATCGTGGCGTTAAAGCCGGCGTAGCCCTCCCGGCGCACCTCCCGGATCCACGCCGGCAGCGCCTCCACGGTGACACGGCGCGCTGCATATGCGTACGGAAGCCCGAGGAGCCGGGCCATGGTATTGTGCAGCAGCGGCGAAAGGCTGTGGGCGATGGGATCGCCGATGACGAACAGGCGCTTATCCATCGGCCTGCTCCGCAAAATACCGCATGGCCGCCACGTAGCCGTACGGCCCCAGGCCGCAGATCTGGCCCACACAGGCGGCAGCCGTCACCGAGCGGTGCCGGAATTCCTCGCGCTGGTGGATGTTGGAGATGTGCACCTCGATGCACGGTACATCCACGGCCTTCAGCGCGTCCAGCAGCGCGTAGCTGTAATGGGTGAACGCGCCGGGATTCAGGATGATGGCGTCGTACCGTCCCACCGCGCCGTGGATGGCGTCGATCAGCGCGCCCTCGTGGTTGGACTGGAAGCAGTCGGCCTCGGCTCCCAGCGCCGCAGCTTCTCTGCGCAGCCGCTCACAAAGGGACTCATAGCCGGTGTGGCCGTAGATGTCCGGCTCCCGGCTGCCCAGCAGGTTCAGGTTGGGGCCGTTGAGAATCAGGAACTTCATAGCACATCTCCCCGCGTTTTCAAAGTCTGCAAGATCTCCGCCACCGTGGCCTCCACGGTGGAAAAGTCCTCGATGACCGCATCGGCTGCGGCGCGGTACACCGGCTCCCGGGCCGCGAACGTCGCCAGGAACGCGTCGCGCCCGCCCTGGGCCAGCGGCCGGCCGGCCATGCTGGTGGCGTCGTAGATCTCCCCGGCCGGCCGGTTCAGGAACACCAGGACGCCCCGCCGCTTCAGCAGCGCCACGTTCTCCTGCCGCAGCACCAGCCCGCCGCCGGTGGCAATCACCAGATCTTCCCGACCTGCCAGCTCCCGGCAGACCTCCGTTTCCCGCTCCCGGAAGGCGGACTCCCCCGCCCGGACAAAATACTCCGAAATGGGCATGCCGATCCGCGCCACGATCCGCTCGTCGGTGTCCGCCAGCTCACGTCCCAGCCGCCTCGCCAAGATGCGCCCGCAGGTGGACTTGCCGGAGCCCATCATGCCCATGAGAACGATGCTCTTCACAGCTGCGCCGCCTGATAGCTGCCCAGAATCCGGAAGGAACTCGTGGCGTCGATGAGCTCCCGGACGACCAAATCCATGCCGGGCTGCCGGAGGCTGCCGTCCACGTCCACGTAGAAGCAGTATTCCCAGCTCTGCTCCGGCACCGGCCGCGACTCCAGCTTCACGAGATTCAACCCCGCCCGGTTGAAGATCTCCAGGATCCGGCAGAGGCTCCCGCGGGTGTGGGGCACCGTGAAGCGGACGCTCAGCTTGTCCGCCTCCGCCGGGAACTGCGGCGCGGCGGCCACCACGAGGAAGCGGGTATAATTGTGGATATTTTCATTGATCCGCGTCTGCAGCACCTGCAGGCCGTACAGCTCCGCCGCGCGGCGGCTGGCAATGGCCGCCTTGGTGCGGTCATTCTGCTCGGCCACGTACTTGGCAGCCAGGGCCGTATTGACCATCTCGTGCTGGTTCCACTTGGGATACTGCGCCAGAAACGGGCGGCACTGGCGGAAGCCCTGCTCGTGGGTGTAGACGTCGGTGACGGTGTCCATATTGGCATCCTGCGTGGCCAGCAGGCAATGCTCCACCGGGACGATCTGCTCGCCGACGATGTAGCATCCGAACTTGCCCAGCAGGTCAAAGACGTCGTTGATGGAGCCGGTGGAGCTGTTCTCAATGGGCACGACGCCGTAGTCGCCGAAGCCCTCCTTGACGCCGCGGAACACGCCGTCCCACGTCTTGAGGTTCATCCGGCTGCAGTCCGCGCCGAAGAAGCCGACGGCCGCCTCCTCGCAGTAGGCGCCCGGCTGCCCCTGATAGAGAACGTGGGGCGACGCCGGCAGCGTCCCCTTCCAGTCCCGCAGGGCCTCATAATCTGCCAGCGACGCCGCCTTGGCCGGGTCCGACTCCGCCGTCAGCCGCTCCTGGAGCATCCGGCTGCTGGCCATCATGTTTTCAAACAGGGAGCGCACCGCCGGCCGCAGGCTTTCGTCACGCACCAGGGCCTCCTTGCTCTGGAGCACCTGCTGCTCCCGGGCCGGATCCAGCACCGGCAGGCCGGCCTCCCGCTTCACCTCGCCCACCTGCCGGCAGACCGCCATCCGCTGCTCGAAGAGCGCCGTGAGCTGCCGGTCGATGTCGTCAATCTGCTTTCTGTACTCGTCCAGTCGTTCCATGGTCTCTCCTCAAATTCCAAGAATTTCACACATGGCCAGCGCGCACGCCGCCTCCACCACCGGGACGGCCCGATGGACGATGCACGGATCGTGCCGCCCGCGGACAATCAGCTCCGCATTCTCCCGGCGGGAGAGCGAGACCGTCTGCTGCGGCCGGGAAATGGACGCCGTGGGCCGCAGGGCCACCGTAAAGACGATGGGCATGCCGTTGGTGATGCCGCCGTTGACGCCGCCGGTGCGGTTGGTGGTGGTGACGATCTGCCCGTTCTCCATCCGGATCGGGTCGTTGGCCTCGCTGCCGCGCATGGACGCAAAGCCGAAACCGTCCCCGAACGCCACGGCCTTGACGGCCGGCACCGCGAACAGGTGCTGGGACACGATGCCTTCCACGTTGCAGCCGAAGTCGGGGCTGCCCTGCCCCGCCGGCATGCCCAGGACGCAGCACTCGATGGCGCCGCCCACGGAGTCCAGCTGCTCCTTGGCCTCGTAGATGCAGCGGCGCATCTGCTCGCCGGCCTCGTCGGAGATGGTCGGGAACGGCTTGGCGGCCACCGCCGCCAGCAGCGCCGGGTCGGGGTGCACCCGGTCCAGCGGCGTATCCTCCACCGGGCCGATGCGGGCGATGTGCGCCCCCACCGTGACGCCGCGGCCGGCCAGAATCTGCCTGGCCACGGCCCCGGCAAACACCAGCGGCGCCGTCAGGCGGCCGGAAAAGTGGCCGCCGCCCCGGTAATCCTGGAAGCCGCCGTAGCGGATCTGGGCCGTATAGTCGGCGTGACCGGGCCGCGGCAGGTCGTTCTGATAGTCGCCGGAGCGGGTGTCCGTGTTGGCGATCACGGCGCAGAGGGGCGTGCCGCAGGTGCGGCCCTCAAAGAGCCCCGAGAGGATCTCCACCCGGTCGGCCTCCTTCCGGGCCGTGGACAGCGGATTCCGGCCCGGCGCGCGGCGGGCCATTTCCCGCTCTACCGCCGCCATGTCCAGCGCCAGCCCCGAGGGCAGGCCCTCCAGCACGACGCCGATGGCCGGACCGTGGGATTCTCCAAAAATCGTGTATCGCATGTCAAACCTCCTGAAGCCGCCCGCCCAGGGCCGCATAGACCTGCCAGAAATCCGGGTACGATTTGGCCACGCACTCGGCCCCCCGCAGGCGGACCGGGCCGCGGCAGCGGGTCGCCGCCACGGCAGCCATCATGGCGATCCGGTGATCGTTGCAGGCGGACACGTCGCCGCCCGCCAGGGCAGGCACGCCGACGATGGTCAGGCTGTCGGGATGCTCCGTCACCCGGGCGCCGAGGCCGTTGAGCACGGCCGTGACGGCCGCCAGGCGGTCGCTTTCCTTGAGCCGCAGCCGGGCCGCGCCGGTCAGCTCTGTGACTGCGCCGTCCCGCAGGGCGGCCTGCACGGCCAGGGCCGGCACCAGATCCGGGCAAGGCCGGACGTCCAGCGTCACGCGGCCGCCCGCCGTCAGGCGGCGGCTGTACGCCAGGATGATCCGGTCCCCCTGGGAGGAAGTTTCATCCATCCCGGTCAGCGTCACCGGGCTGCCCAGGGCGGCAGCCGCCACGAAGAAGGCCGCCTGGGACCAGTCCGCCTCCACGGCGCCGTCCGGCAGCGCGAAGGCGGCGCGGCCGGCAATCTCAAAGCACGGCGGCTCCCCGCCGGAGGTGACGGATACGCCGGCGGCCGCCAGAGCCTCACACGTCATGGCCAGATAGTCCGCCGACTCCAGCGCCGTCGTGCTCTCCAGCCACGACGGACCGCTCAGCAGCGGCAGGGCGAACAGCAGTCCCGTAAAAAACTGGCTGGAGACATCGCCTGGCAGCCGGTACGTCCCGGGCTGCAGCCGGCCTTCCACAGTCAACGTGTCTCCGGACCGCTGCCACCGGATTCCCAGCGGCGCAAACGCTCGCCAGTACGGCTCCAGCGGACGCTCCAGCAGCCGTCCGCGGCCGACGAACACGCCGCCGCCGGCCACCGCCAGCGCCACCGGGATCAGGAAGCGCAGCGTCGAGCCGGACTCGCCGCAGTCCAGCAGCGGCAGATTCGAAAATTCCGGCCATCCGTCCGAAAACATCCCCGTGACCACCACGTCCTCGCCGTCGTCCCGGAACGAAGCCCCCAGGGCTTCCAGGCAGCGTCGGGTGGCATCCATGTCCTGGGAGCGGCCCACGTGGGCCACGCGGCACGTGCCGGCGCCCAGGGCCGCCGCCAGCAGCAGCCGGTGTGCCCGGGACTTGGAAGGCGGCGGCGTCACGGCGCCGCGCAGCGTCGCGGGGGTCAGCAGCAAATCCATACGCCTGACCTCACAGCTGCGCCAGCAGCGTGTCCAGCGGCAGGCGCACTGCCTCCGCGCAGCCCAGCTGCCGCAGGAAGATGAACCGGATGTCGCCATCCAGCGCCTTCTTGTCCAGGCGCATGGTGGCCTCGCAGTCCGCCCGGGTGACGGAAATCTCCGTCGGCAGCCCGAAAGCGGCCAGCAGTGCGGCAATGCGCGCCTCGACGCCGTCCTCCGTGTATCCCAGCCGGCATCCCAGACGCGCCGCGGCCACCATGCCGGCAGCCACGGCCTCACCGTGGGTATATCTCTCATAGTGGTACGCCTTTTCGTAGACGTGCCCCAGGGTGTGCCCGAAGTTCAGCAGCATTCGCAGGCCCGTATCCCGCTCGTCCTGCTCCACCAGCTGACGCTTGAGGTCGCAGCAGGCCGTCGTGATGTCGGTGATCTCCGCCATCACGGCCGCGCGGCTGCCCAGCCGCTCCAGCCGGGCAAACAGGTCGGCGTTCTGGATGCAGCCGTACTTGATGACCTCCGCCATACCGTCGGAAAACACCCGGTCCGGCAGGGTGTTCAGCACCTCAGCGTCCATCAGCACCAGCCGCGGCTGGTAGAACGCGCCGGCCAGGTTCTTTCCCGCTTCCAGGTCGACGGCCACCTTGCCGCCCACCGAGGAGTCCACCTGCGCCAGGAGCGTCGTAGGCACCTGCACGTAGTCGATGCCCCGCAGCATGGTGGCCGCGGCGAAGCCGGCCAGATCTCCCACCACGCCGCCGCCCAGGGCGACGATGCTGTCCGCCCGGGTGACGCCGCCGGCAGCCAGCTGCTCCCAGAGCTCCGCCAGCATGGCCGGCGATTTGCTGGCCTCGCCGGCCGGAACCGTCAGCAGGCGCGGCTCCAGGCCGGCGTCCCGCAGGCTGTCCAGCACCCGCTGGCCATACAGCGGCGCCACATTGGAATCCGTGACGACGAAGCAGCGCTTCCCGCGCAGCAGCGGGGCGGCCAGCGCGCCGCACCGGTCCAGCAGCCCCGGCTCGTTGCAGATATCGTAGCTGCGTGCACCGAGGTGCACATGCAGAGTCTCCATGGTTTGTTCAAGCCTCCTTGTCGGTCTCCGGCTGCTCCGCCGGCGCAGTCGACGGAGGGTCCAGATCAGCGGTCTGTTGAATATGCTGGTAGACGTCTGTCACTGTGGAACGCCCCTTGCTCTCAAGCGTACGGTTGATCCGATCAGCGAGCAGCATCTGCACCACGGCAAACACCGGTACGCTCAGCAGCATGCCGACAATGCCGAACAGGCCGCCGCCGATGGCCAGGGAGACCAGCACCCAGAAGCCGGAAACTCCGACGGTGCTGCTCATGATCCGGGGACTGAGGATGTTGCCGTCGACCTGCTGCAGCACCAGGATGAAGATCACGAAGTAAACGCACGTCATGGGATCGTCCAGCAGGATCAGGACGGCGCAGGGAATCGTGCCGAGGATCGGGCCGAAGTACGGAATGAGGTTGGTAATTCCGATGATGGTCGCAATCAGCACACCGTAGGGAGCGCCCATGATGGACGTGCCGATATAGCAGAGGATGCCGACGATCAGGGAATCGATCAGCTTGCCGATGATGAAGCTGTTGAAGATCTGATCCACCTGGCGGCCGTACGCCATCCACCGGTCGGCCGTCTCAGGCTTGCAGGCCGCCACCAGCAGCTTTTTGCTCTGCGCCAGAAACAGGTCCTTGGAGTAAAGGATGTAAACTGCCGTCACCAGCCCGATGACCATGTTGACTACGGAGCGCACCACTGCAACAATCGAGGAAACTGCCGAAGAGGTGACGTTGACGACGATGGTCTGCAGCCAGCCCAGCAGGTCATTCCGCAGGAAGTCCTCCAGATAGGTATACATCTGATCCAGGATCCGGTTGGCATAGCTGAGAATCTGCGGATTGTCATCCAGCAGCCGCAGCACCCAGGCTTCCACGCTGCGATAATACCCCGGCATGCTGTTCACCAGGTCGACAATGCTCTGCCACAGCTGCGGGATGATCATCACCAGCAGCAGCCAGATGATCAGCGCCCCCATGGCGAAGGCAAACAGGATCCCGACCACCCGGCTGCAGGTACGTGCCGTCTTTTCCTTTTTCATCCGCTTCCGGAGCCGCGGCAGCAGCAGCCGGTCCACCAACCGGACGAACGGATTGAGCAAATAGGCGAACACGAAGCCGTACAGCACCGACGAGGTAATCCTCGACAGCGCGGACAGCTCGCCAGACAGGGCCTCCACATTCACCAGGATCAGCAGAATCACCAGGACCACCAGTGCTGCAGCAATGGTGCGCAGGCTGCGCCGTACCGACGGCTGCTCCGGCAGCTTGGACATGGTCTTTCCTCCCTTTCGGTTTCTTCGTTAACAGTATCATACCGCCCGGAGGCCGTCAAGGCAGGCCGCGGGGAATTCGCAGTTTCTTCACAGATTCCCGCGCAGGAGCCCGATCTCCCGTGCATAGCCGTCCAGCTCATTGGGGGTCTCAAGAATCAGCGGCAGGCCGGCCAGTGCCGGATGCGCCCGCAGACGGTAAAAGGTCTCCAGCCCCAGGGTTCCCTCCCCCAGCCGCGCGTGCCGGTCCTTATGGCTGCCGGCCGGATTGCGGCTGTCGTTCAGATGCACAGCCCGCAGCCGTCCGAGGCCGACGACCCGGTCGAACTCCGTCAGTACGCCGTCCGGGTCTGCCGCCAGGTCGTAGCCGGCATCCGAAACGTGGCAGGTGTCCAGGCAGACGCCAAGCTTCTCCGGCACGGCCATGCGGTCGAGGATCTCCCGCAGCTCCTCAAACCGGCTGCCCACCTCGCTGCCCTTACCCGCCATGGTCTCCAGCAGCACCACGGTCCGCTGCTCCGGCCGGACGATGGCATTGAGCGCTTCAGAAATCCAGGTGATGCCCGCCTCCATGCCCTGGCCTCCGTGGCTGCCGGGGTGAAAGTTGTAATAGCAGTCGGCCATCGGCTCCAGGCGCCGCAGATCGTCCGCCAGCGTCTCCCTGGCAAACTCCCGGACACGCTCGTCCATGGAGCAGGGATTCAGCGTATACGGCGCATGGGCCACGATGGGCCCGAAGCCGTGCTCGGCGCGCATGGCATTGAGCGCAGCTACGTCCTCAGGATCCGCGGGCTTTGCCCGGCTCCCGCGGGGATTCCGCGTAAAAAACTGAAAGGTATTGGCACCAACCGAGAGGGCCGTCCGTCCCATGGCCGCGAAGCCTTTGGCCGAGGACAGGTGGCAGCCGACATAGAGCACAAAATCACCGCCTTTATTTTGGATATTCTATCATATTTTTCAAACCTGCGCCACCATATTTTCCATCAATCTTTTCAAGCAGTCCCGCATGTGGTATCCTGAACGGGAAGGGAGGAATCTCCATGCCGAAATCAGACGGCCAAAAGCGCAAGCTGCTGCTGCTCAAGGAGCTACTGGAGCGGGAGAGCGACGAACGCCATCCGGTCAGCACCCGGCGGATGCTGGAATACCTGACAGCCAACGGCATTCAGGCTGAACGGAAAAGCGTATACAGCGACCTCCAATGCCTGACAGACAGCGGATTGGACATTCTCTGCGTACACGGGAAGAACGGCGGCTACTATCTGGCCTCCCGCCTCTTTGAGCTGCCGGAGCTGAAGCTGCTGGTTGACGCCGTGCAGTCCTCCCGGTTCCTGACCGAAAAGAAGTCGCTGGAGCTGATCGGAAAGCTGGAGCGGCTGACCAGCGTCTACGAAGCCGGGCAGCTGCGCCGGCAGGTAGTCGTCTCCGGCCGCGTCAAGACCATGAACGAGAGCATCTATTACAATGTCGACCAGCTCCATACGGCCATTGCCTCCAACAGCCGGATCACATTCCGCTACTTCGACTGGGGCATTGACCGGGAAAAGCACTTCCGCCCGCGCCTCTACGAAGCGGACCCGCTGCACCTGTGCTGGGCCGACGAAAAATACTACCTGATCGCCTACTCCCAGCCCCACGGCATCACCCATTACCGGGTGGACAAGATGGCTGAGATCGCAGCCACCGGCGCGCCGCGGAGCCGCGAAGCTCTGGCGCAGAAACTCGACCTGGCAGCGTATTCCCGGGCTGTATTCTCCATGTACAGCGGTGAGGTCCAGCGGGTGCGCATGCGCTTTGCCCGGTCCCTGGCCGGTGTCGTCATCGACCGGTTCGGGCGGGACATCATTCTCGTGCCCGACGGCCCGGAGCACTTCACCTTCACGGCGGAGATCGCCGTCTCCCCCATGTTCCTGGGCTGGATGGCCGGCTTCGGCGACCGCGCAGAGATCCTGTACCCCCCTGCCCTGCGCCGCCAGTTCCGGCAGGACCTGGAAAGCATGCTCACCCTGTACGGGAGTGATGAACCACCGGAAACCTGAAAAGGCGTGCCGCATAAGCGGCACGCCTTTCGTTTTTGATTCGCGAAATTGAGAAATTAGTCCTCAGCGATGTCGATAACGACGCCGGAACCGACGGTACGGCCACCCTCACGGATAGCGAAACGCAGGCCCTTCTCAATGGCGATGGGGGTGATCAGCTCCACGTTCATGTCGACGTTGTCGCCGGGCATGCACATCTCAACACCCTCGGGCAGAGTGATGATGCCGGTCACGTCGGTGGTACGGAAGTAGAACTGGGGACGATAGTTGTTGAAGAACGGGGTGTGGCGGCCGCCCTCTTCCTTGGACAGGACGTACACCTGACCCACGAACTTGGTGTGAGGATGGATGGAGCCGGGCTTCGCCAGAACCTGGCCGCGCTCGATGCTCTTCTTGTCGACACCACGCAGCAGGGCGCCGATGTTGTCGCCGGCCTCAGCGTAGTCGAGCAGCTTGTGGAACATCTCGATGTCGGTGACGACGGTCTGCTTCTTCTCATCGGCCAGGCCAACGATCTCGACAGGCTCGTTCTTCTTGATCATGCCGCGCTCCACACGACCGGTGGCGACGGTGCCGCGGCCGGAGATGGTGAACACGTCCTCGACGGGCATCAGGAAGGGCAGCGTATCGTCACGCGGAGGCGTGGGGATATAGCTGTCAACGGCGTCCATGAGCTCCTTGATGCAGGCATACTCGGGAGCGTTGGGATCGGTGGACTCGGAGATCAGGGCATTCAGAGCGGAGCCCTTGATGATCGGAATGTCGTCGCCGGGGAAGTCGTAGTAGGACAGGGTCTCGCGGACCTCCATCTCGACCAGCTCCAGCAGCTCCTCGTCGTCGACCTGGTCAACCTTGTTCAGGAACACGACGATGGCGGGCACGCCCACCTGACGAGCCAGCAGGATGTGCTCCTTCGTCTGGGCCATGGGGCCGTCGGTGGCGGCGATGACCAGGATGGCGCCGTCCATCTGAGCAGCACCGGTGATCATGTTCTTGATATAGTCGGCG
>CAJFNY010000056.1 GCA_904395865.1 uncultured Oscillospiraceae bacterium | reverse complement strand
GACCCCGATGGCCGTCATGACTTCTACGGCTTCAGTGTGATCCACGTCAGCACTGTCCGTGAAGTCCGCTGCACCGGCGACCGTGGCGAAGCCCATCATCAGAGCCACCACCAGCACCAGTGCGAGAACTTTCTTTAAGATACTCACCGGTCGAAACAAAAATGAACAGAGCGCCGGACGCGGCGGCGCTCTGAAAGAAAAAGGACTATGACCGCTTTTTTCCCAGGTATGCTTCCTTGATGGTTTCGTTTTCGTAAAGCTCCGCTCCGGTGCCGTGGAGGGTGATGCGACCGGTCTCCATCACGTAGCCCAAATCGGCGGTTTTCAGGGCCATGTTGGCGTTCTGCTCGATGAGCAGGACGGTGATTCCCTGCTGGTTGATGGTGCGGATGATCTCAAAGATGTCCTTCACCACCAGCGGCGCGAGGCCCAGAGAGGGCTCGTCCATCATGATGAGCTTCGGCTGCGACATGAGCGCGCGGCCCACGGCCAGCATCTGCTGTTCACCGCCGGAGAGCGTACCGGCCTGCTGCCAGGCACGCTCCTTCAGCCGGGGAAAGAGCTCGTACACGTGCTCCAGATCGGCCTTCAGGTCGTCCTTCCGGAGGTATGCGCCGATTTTCAGGTTTTCCAGGACGGTCAGATTGGGAAAAACCCGCCGGCCCTCCGGCACCAGCGTGACGCCGCGGGCGACGATCTGGTCGCTGGTCTTGCCGATGAGCTCCTCGCCGCAGAAGGTGATGGAGGCGCTTTTCGGACGGACGAGGCCGGCGATGGCCTTCAGCGTCGTGGATTTGCCGGCGCCGTTGGCGCCGATGAGGGTGACGATCTTCCCCTCGGGTACGTCCAGCGAGATGCCCTTGACGGCCTCGATGCCGCCGTAGGAGACGACCAGGTCGCGGATTTCCAGAATATTAGCCATCCTCGTCCACCCCCAGGTATGCGTCGATGACGCGCGGATTGTTCTGAATCTCGGCCGGCGTCCCGCTGGCGATCAGCCGCCCGAAGTCCAGGACGTAGATCCGGTCGGAAATCTCCATGACCAGGTCCATATGGTGTTCGATCATGAGCACGGTGAGGCCGTATTTGCTGCGGATGTCGTGGATGAACTCCGTCAGCTCATCGGTCTCCTGCGGATTCATGCCGGCGGCCGGCTCGTCCAGCAGCAGGAGCTGCGGCTCCGTGGCCAGGGCGCGGGCGATCTCCAGCCGGCGCTGGAGGCCGTACGGCAGGGATCCGGCGATCTCGTCCTTGAGGTGCAGCAGATTCTGCTCCTCCAGCAGCGCCGTGGCCTCCTGGCGCATACGGCGCTCCTCCCGGTAATTAAGGCGCAGCGTGGCGGACAGGAAATTCTGCTTTGCGCGCATGTGCTTTGCAATGAGCACGTTGTCAAAGACCGTCAGGGCCGAGAACAGGCGGATGTTCTGAAACGTCCGGGCGATGCCCTGCTTCGTGATCCGGTCCGGTGTGGGATGGAGGACGCGGCTGTAGACGCCGCGGTGTTCGCCGGCGTACAGCTTTTTCATTTTGCCCTGCGGATGGTTCTCGACCATGGGCCTGCCGAGAAAATCCACACGGCCGTTGGTGGGCTCATAGACGCCGGTGATGCAGTTGAAGGCTGTGGTTTTGCCGGCGCCGTTGGGGCCGATCAGAGCGACGATCTCGCCGCGGTTGACGTCCAGCGTCAGATCGTTGACGGCTACGACGCCGCCGAACTGCATGGTCACATGGTCCATGTGGAGGACGTTTTCACTCATTTCGACGCCTCCTTTCCGGACTTGGGGCGCCGGCGGAAGAGGTCCGGCAGCTCGCGGTTGCCCATGATGCCGCGGCGGAAGAACAGGACGAAGATCATGATGATGACGGAAAAGACCACCAGACGGAAGCCGCTGCGGAAGATGCCGGGGGCCTCAATGCCCAGGAACGAACCGCTGTCCAGCCCGCGGAGCCACCATTCGGAGCAGGCAATGTAGAGGAAGGAGGCCAGCACCGAGCCGGTAACGGAGCCGATGCCGCCGATGACGACGATCAGCAGCAGCTCGTACGTCATGGACGACCGGAACAGCGCCGCCTGGACGGAGCCGGAGAACATGGCGTACATGGCGCCGCCGATGCCGGCGAAGAAGGAGCTGATGCAGAAGGCCAGCTGCTTGTGACGGAACAGGTTGATGCCCATGGCCTCAGCGGCGACCTCGTCCTCCCGGATGGCCTTGAAGGCCCGGCCGTAGGAGGAGTTGATGAGCAGCACGATGAACAGGATACAGATCGACGCGATCACCACGGGCGCCAGCGTGGAGAGGCTGATGCTGCCGGCGCTCATGGCGCTGAAGCGGGGGTAGTCCCGGAGAATGTTGGAACCGTTGGTGATGGGGCCGAGCTTGTCCCACTGGCAGATGGCCCGGAGGATCTCGGCGAAGCCGAGGGTGGCGATGGCCAGGTAGTCGCTGCGCAGGCGCAGCACCGGCAGGCCGATCAGATAGGCGATCACGGCCGCACCCAGGCCGGCCAGCACCAGGGCCAGGGGCCAGGGAAGTGAGAACTGGATCAGGCCGCCGTCATAGTACTGGTAGACACCGGCGCGGTCCGCCACCGGAATCGTCAGCACCGCATAGATGTAGGCGCCGAGGAGCATGAAGCCGGCCTGGCCCAGGGAGAACAGGCCCGTGAAGCCGTTGAGCAGGTTCATGGACACGGCCACCAGGGCGTAGACGGCGCCCTTCTGCAACACGGTCAGCAGCATGGACCAGGAGGAGCTGGCGGGGATCAGCGTCTGCAGCACGACGGCCAGCGCGAACAGGATCAGCAGGCAAAAGGCCGTGATGAGCACGGTATGGTTTCGTTTTGCTTCCATGGTTTCGCCTCCTTAAACCTTATCGGTAGCCTTTTCGCCGAAGAGACCCGTGGGTTTGGCCACCAGGACGACGATCAGCAGCACGAACGTAAACGCGTCGGAGAAGGTGGCCAGGCCGAGGCCGCTCTGGATTACGCCGAGCTGCATGAGGATCGTGTCCAGGGCCTTGATGATGTTCTCACAGATGCCGATGAGGAATGCGCCGATCACCGCGCCGGGCACGGAGCCGATGCCGCCGAACACCGCAGCCACGAAGGCCTTCAGGCCCGGCATGGCACCCACGGTGGGCGTGACGCCGGGATAGTTGGAAAAGTAGAGCATGGAGCCGACGGCCGCCAGGAAGGAGCCGATGACGAAGGTCACGGAGATGACGCGGTTGATCTTGATGCCCATGAGCTGGCTCGTCTCAAAATCCCGGGACACGGCGCGCATGGCCATACCGATCTTCGTGTGGTTGATGAGCAGCACCAGGACGACGACCAGGGCGATGGTCAGGAACGGCGTGATGACCGTGACCCGCTTGGTGGCGGCACCGAAAACGGTGATGGTGTCGGAGATCCAGGGCAGGGCCGGATAATTCTGGTTCAGGCCGCCGGTGATGTAGAGCGCCAGATTCTGCAGCAGGTAGCTGACACCGATGGCCGAGATCATGACGGACATCCGCGGCGCCGTGCGCAGGGGCTGGTAGGCCACCTTCTCGATGACGAAGCCCAGCAGCACGGTCAGGACGATGACGAGCGGGATGGCTGCGTAGATGGGCACGGCCGTGGAGAGATATACCATCATCAGGCCGGCCACCATGAATACGTCGCCGTGGGCGAAGTTGATGAGCCGCAGAATGCCGTAGACCATGGTGTAGCCGATGGCAATCAGCGCGTACTGGCCGCCCACCGAGATGCCCGAGAGCAGGTAGGGCAGATTTGCGTTGAAAAACTCCATGGAGGAACCTCCTTCTTTCTCACTTGACCGGTCTCGAAGGCGGAAGCCCGCTTTCGCCTTCGAGGCCGGCCAAAGGGCCGGGATGCGGGGGCCGGAGCCCCCGCATGGAATCCGCTGTGCGATTACTCGACGCCCTGCACGGCGACGAAGTCCCACTGGCCGGTCTCGGTATTGCACTGCTTGACGTACGCCTCGTTGCGGACGGCGTCGCCGATTTCATCGAACTCGATCAGGCCGGTGACGCCCTCATAGGAGACGTCCCACAGGGCCGCCATGACGTCGGCCGGCTCCGTGGACCCGGCGGCCTTCAGGGCCTCCAGCGCCACGAAGTAGGCGTCGTAGCCCATGACGGACAGGCCGGAGACCATGTCGTTGCCGCCGTTGTTGGCCAGGTTCGTCTCGTCGGAGTTGATCCACTGGCGGAAGGCTTCGTCGAACTCCGGGTCGCCGCCCTCCTGGTAGAAGGTGGTCACGTAGATTTCAATGTTGTTCTTGCCCTGGGCGGCGTTGGCGATGACGTTGGAGTCCCAGGTGTCGCCGGCCAGGATCGGCATGCCCAGGTCCTGCGTGGCGGCCTGGTCGATGATCAGGGCCGCGGCCTCGGTGGAGGTGGGGGAGAAGAACACGTTGCAGCCCTGGTTCTTGGCGTTCGTCACGTACGTACTGAAGTCGCTGGTGCCCTCGGGGAACGTCTCATAGAAGCAGTCGGCCTCGCCGAAGGCCTCCATAAAGTAGTTGCACAGGCCCACGGAGTAGTCGTCGCCCTGCTTGGCCAGGCAGTAGGCCCGGGTGGCGCCCAGGGACTTGGCGAAGTTGGCCAGCACCGGCCCCTGGAACGACTCGATGAAGCAGACGCGGAAGTAGTGCTCGTTGCCGGCCGTGACCTGCGGGTTGGTGCAGGTGACGCCGATGGCCGGGATGCCGTTGTCGCCGAACACGTCGGAGGCGGCAATGGACACGCCGGAGCCGTAGGAGCCGAGCACCACGCTGACGCCGGCGCTGACGAGGGTCTGGGCGGCGGAGATGGCCTTGTCGTTGGCGGACTGGTTGTCGGCGTAGACGAGCTCCACCGTATACTCAGTGCCGCCGATCTCCACGGTGGGCTGCACGGCCAGGCCGTACTGGATGCCCAGGGTCTCCTGCTTGCCTCCGGCGCCGTTGTCGCCGGAGGCGGGCTCAAAGACGCCGATGCGCACCACGTTGTCGGCGGTGGCGCCGCTGTCGGTACCCGCGCCGTCGGCGGCCGGCGCATCGGTGTCCGTGCCGCTGGAGCAGCCGGCCAGGCAGCCCAGCGCCAGCACCAGTGCGAGGAACAGACTGATGAGCTTTTTCATTTTCCATTCTCCTTCTCATACCGGACCGAAGATCCGGCAGTGTCATGCCGAGGTGTCCGCAATACAAGGACAACTGTGCGCATCGCGCGGCATGTGTTGTAATTATTTATTATACAAGAGCTTTTATTCAAATGCAATTCCCAGTTTGCAAATTGCAGAAAACTGTGAAGAAGGAAGCTGTTTACGAAATTTTCTCTGCGATTCTGTGCAATATATACAAAAAATGAGCGGCCTGGCGCAGCCAAATCCCGATCCGGCGGCGTTGAGAGCTGCAGAACGGCGGCAGTCCGGGCGGCATGACCGGCGGCATATACAGCTGTAACAGCGCGAAAACTGACATTCCGGCGGCAGAATCCGGGGCGGAAAAGGGGGAAAAGCGGGCGGTTTGTCCGCATGTCGCGGACGAATTTCCGGCTGCTGAGGGCGGATGCGGCTCGAATGCTGGAACATGAGAAAGACTAATAGTATCATGAACAAACAAAATAGAATGGCCGAAATTGTGCATTTTGACAAAAAGCAATTGCGACATTCGTAAAATCATATTCACAATTTCCGTTGACACCGGTGCAGAAAAGGCATATGATTAGCACATCCCGGACGGCCAGACGGCCGGGGGAAAGTTTTGGAAGGGAGCGGTCAGAATGTCTGGTTTTCGGACTTCTCAGCACACAGATGCCTCTGCGGCTGCAGCGGCTGCTTCCGCATGCCCTTCCTGCGCCGCCTTCTTTCGAATTACCGGGATGGACGCTGCCGTAGCGGCAGGGTCCATTTTTGTAATTGCGGCGCTGCTGTGCGGCTGCCTGCTTTCCGGTTCCATTCTGCCTGTAAGCCTGCCGGCTCTGCTGGCCGGCACGTGCATCAGCCCTGCGATGGTGCGCCGCGCGACCTGATTTCGGTCAGTCAGCCGGTCCCGTCCGTCGGGCGGGGCCGGCTTTTTCCATAAGCTGACGACTGTAAACCACAAGTAAAGGAGAAACGCGAAAATGAAAAAAGTCATCTGCCTCCTGCTGGCCTGCCTGATGGCCTTCGGCTGCCTGACGGCCTGCGGCAGCGACACGACCACGGAGCCCTCCACGGACTCCACCGGTTCCACCGACACCGGCGCTACGGATACCGACGCCGCCACTGACACCGGATCCGAGGAGGATGCGGGCACCACCGGCGGCGGAACCGCCTCCGGCACCTTCAAGATCGGCGTCATCGGCCCGACCACCGGCGGCGCCGCCATCTACGGCTCGGCCGTTGCCAACGCGGCCCAGCTGGCTGCCGAGGAGATCAACGCCCTGGGCGGCATCCAGTTTGAAGTCCAGCCTGAGGATGACGCCAACGTGGTGGAGACGTCCGTCAACGCGTACAACACCCTGAAGGACTGGGGCATGCAGATCCTGCTGGGCACCGTCACCACGGCCCCGTGCATCGCCGTGGCCGCGGAGACGAACGCGGACCGCATCTTCACCCTGACCCCCTCCGCCTCCAGCACCGACGTGCTCTCCGGCAGGGACAACGTCTTCCAGGTCTGCTTCACCGACCCCAACCAGGGCCTCAAGTCCGCCCAGTACATCGCGGAGAACAGCCTGGGCGAGAACATCGGCATCATCTATAAGAACGACGACGCCTACTCCACCGGCATCTACGAGAGCTTCGTGGCCGAGGCGGAGGCCCAGGGCCTGAACATCGCCTACACCGGCGTCTTCCAGGAGGGCACCCAGACCGACTTCTCCGTCCAGCTGACGGAGGCCCAGGCGGCCAACGTGGACCTGCTGTTCCTGCCCATTTACTACACCCCGGCCTCCGTCATCCTGCGCCAGGCCAACGACATGGGCTTCGCGCCCACGTTCTTCGGCGTGGACGGCATGGACGGCATCCTGACCGTGGAGGGCTTCGACACCTCCCTGGCCGAGGGCGTCATGCTGCTGACCCCGTTCTCCGCCTACTCCGAGGATGAGGCCAGCCAGGCCTTCACCGCCGCGTATGAGGAGCGGTTCGGCGAGCTGCCCAACCAGTTCGCGGCCGACGCATACGACGGCATGTACATCCTGAAGGCTGCCATCGAGGCGGCCGGCGTCACCGCCGACATGTCCCCCGAGGAGATCTGCGAGGCGCTGATCCCGGTCATGCCCACCATCTCCGTTTCCGGCCTGACCAGCGGCGGCGGCGAGATGACGTGGCAGGCCACCGGCGAGGTGGACAAGGAGCCCCTGGCCGCCGTCATCGAGAACGGCGTGTACGTCATGATGGGTTAAGTTCAAATCGGTTTCCCCGGCCGGGAAGCTGCCGCGGCGTGCCGCGGCAGCTCCCGGCCTGTCGGGACTGCCCGCCCGGACTGCCCCGACAGGCCGGGAGCCGGCGGCCGCCGCGCGGCCGGAGGCTTCTCCCGGAGGATGCTTCCACGAGAAAGAGGTGTCAACAATTATGGTGTATCTTCAGCACCTGATCAGCGGCATCAGCCTGGGCAGCGTCTACGCCATCATCGCCCTGGGCTATACGATGGTCTACGGCATTGCGAAGATGCTGAACTTCGCTCACGGCGACGTCATCATGGTGGGCGCGTACATTTCCTTCTGCTGCACCACGTACCTGGGCCTGCCGCCACTGCTGGCGGTGGTGCTGGCCATGGCCTTCTGCACGGTGCTGGGCATCATCATCGAGGGCCTGGCGTACCGCCCGCTGCGGCAGGCCGGCTCCCTGGCCGTACTGATCACGGCCATCGGCGTCAGCTACTTCCTGCAGAACGCGGCCCAGCTGATCTGGGGCGCCACGCCCAAGAGCTTCACCTCCGTGGTGAGCATCGACGGACTGACGCTGTTCGGCGGCGCGCTGCGCGTCTCCGGCGAGGCGCTGGTGACGATCCTGGCGTGCATCGTCATCATGGTGCTCCTCATGTGGTTCACCGGAAAGACGAAGATGGGCAAGGCCATGCGCGCCTGCTCCGAGGACAAGGGCGCGGCCCAGCTGATGGGCATCAACGTCAACCGGACCATCTCCATGACCTTCGCCATTGGCTCGGCCCTGGCGGCCGTGGCCGGTGTGCTGCTGTGCTCCTTCTCGCCGACGCTGCAGCCCACCACCGGCTCCATGCCCGGCATCAAGGCGTTCACCGCCGCGGTGTTCGGCGGCATCGGCTCCATCCCCGGCGCGTTCCTGGGCGGGCTGCTGCTGGGCATCATCGAGTCGCTGGCCCGGGCGTACGTCTCGGGCCTGGCCAACGCCATCGTCTTTGCGGTGCTGATCGTCGTGCTGCTGGTCAAGCCTGCGGGCCTGCTGGGCAAGCAGGTCACGGAGAAAGTGTGAGGTGGGCGCCATGAAGAGACTTTCCGTCAAGCGCGGTACGGTGGCCAACTACGCCACGTACATCGGCGTGACGATTGCGTTCGTCGTGCTGTTCCTGCTCCAGCAGCAGGGGGCGCTGTCCAACTCCCTGGAGGGCCAGCTGATCCCCATCTGCTGCTACGTGGTCATGGCCGTCTCCCTGAACCTGACCGTCGGCATCCTGGGCGAGCTGAGCCTCGGCCACGCCGGCTTCATGAGCGTCGGCGCCTTCGCCGGCATCATCGCGGCCCAGAGCCTGCAGGCGTCCATCCCGCTGGCACCGGTCCGTCTGGCCGTGGCCATGGTCATCGGCGCCATCTGCGCGGCCATCGCCGGCTTCCTGGTTGGCGTGCCGGTGCTGCGGCTCCGGGGCGACTACCTGGCCATCGTCACCCTGGCCTTCGGCGAGATCATCAAGGAGCTCATCAACTGCCTGCTGGTGGGCTACGACGAGAACGGCCTGCACATTGCTTTCAACATCCGGGGCACCACGACCATGAGCGCCCTGGGCCTCAGCGACAACGGCATCGAGATCATCAAGGGCGCCCAGGGCGCCGTCGTCACGAAGATTGCCAGCTTCCCGGCGGGCTTCATCCTGATCCTCATCACGCTGTTCGTCGTGCTCAATCTGATCCGCAGCCGCTCCGGCAGAGCCATCATGGCCCTGCGGGACAACCGCATCGCCGCCGAGAGCGTCGGCATTCCGATCACCAAGTACAAGCTGATGGCGTTCATCGTCTCGGCGGCCCTGGCCGGCGCTGCCGGCACCCTGTACGGCCTGAACTACGCGACGCTCGTCTCCAGCCGGTTCGACTTCAACACGTCAATCCTGGTGCTGGTGTTCGTGGTGCTGGGCGGCCTGGGCAACATCTGGGGCTCCATCATCGCCGCGGCGGCTCTGACGATCCTGCCCGAGGCGCTGCGCAGCTTCGCCGACTACCGGATGCTCGTCTACGCCATCGTACTGATCCTCGTGATGCTGGCCACCAACAATCCCACCCTGCGGGCGTTCTTCGGCCGGATCCGGAGCACGCTCGGCCGGAAGTCTGAAAAGGAGGCCGCCGACCATGAGTAAGCTCGTATCCGTCCAGCGCGAGGCGCGCATCCCGGAGCGGGATGCCGACAAGTCGCCGATCCTGGAGTGCATCGGCCTGGGCATCGACTTCGGCGGCCTGACGGCCGTGGACGACCTGAACCTGACCATCGGCCGCACGGAGATCGCCGGCCTCATCGGCCCCAACGGCGCCGGCAAGACGACGGTGTTCAACCTGCTCACGAAGGTCTACCAGCCCACCCGCGGCACGATCCTTCTCAACGGCATCGACACCCACGGCATGAACACCGTCCAGGTCAACCAGGCCGGCATCGCCCGGACGTTCCAGAACATCCGCCTGTTCGCCTCCCTGACGGTGGAGGAGAATGTAAAGATCGGCCTTCACAACCAGCTGCCGTACTCCATGTGGACCGGCATCTTCCGGCTGCCCAGATACTGGAAGCAGGAGAAGGCCGCCCATGAGCGGGCCATGGAGCTGCTGTCCATCTTTGACATGCAGGACCTGGCCGACCACCGGGCAGGCTCCCTGCCGTACGGCGCCCAGCGCCGGCTGGAGATCGTCCGCGCCCTGGCCACCAATCCCGGCATCCTGCTGCTGGACGAGCCGGCCGCCGGCATGAACCCGTCGGAGACGGCCGAGCTCATGGACAACATCCGCAAGATCCGCGACATGTTCCACATCGCCATCATGCTCATCGAGCACGATATGAATCTCGTCATGGGCATCTGCGAGGGCATCTGCGTGCTCAACTATGGCAAGGTCATCGCCAAGGGCACGCCGGCCGAGATCCAGGCCAACCCCCTGGTCATCGAGGCGTACCTGGGCAAGAAGAAGGAGGCGTGACCATGGAATTGCTGAAGGTCGACAATATCAACGTCTATTACGGCTCCATCCACGCCATCAAGGGCGTCTCCTTCACGGTCAATGAGGGCGAGATCGTCACGCTGATCGGCGCCAACGGCGCTGGCAAGTCCACGATTCTGAACACGATTTCCGGCCTGCTGCGCAGCCGCACCGGCGCCATCGAGTTCCTGGGCAAGCCCATCGGCCACGTGCCGCCCCACAAGATCGTCTCCATGGGCCTGGCCCAGTGCCCGGAGGGACGGCGGGTGTTCCTGCAGATGACGGTGCAGGAGAACCTGGAGATGGGGGCCTATACGCAGCCCGGCGGCGGCGTCACCGCCGACCTGGAGAGCGTCTTTGAGAAGTTCCCGCGGCTCAAGGAGCGGCGCAGGCAGGTGGCCGGCACCCTGTCCGGCGGCGAACAGCAGATGCTGGCCATGGGCCGGGCCATGATGTCCCACCCGAAGCTGGTGATGCTGGACGAGCCGTCCATGGGCCTGGCCCCGCTGCTGGTGGAGCAGATCTTCGACATCATCCGCGAGCTCCACGCCGCCGGCACCACGATCCTGCTGGTGGAGCAGAACGCCTCCATGGCTCTGGAGGTGGCCGATCGGGCCTACGTCCTGGAGACCGGGCGGATCACCATGTCCGGCACCGGCCGGGAGATGGCCGAGAGCCCGGCCGTCAAGGCCGCCTATCTGGGCGGCTGAGCCGCCGCTGCGGAGAGAATACGCTTCGCGTGCAATCACCTGTCGCAAAAATGCCCGTGGGAGACGCTCCTGACGGGCCGACCCCGCCGCGCCGATTCCGGCGCGGCGGGGTTTTTGCATTTGCGGCGTCCCCCGGGTGCACCGCCGGAGGATGGCGGCAAAACTTTCGAAAAGGAAAATTGAAAAAAAGATGAGAACTGCAAATTGACTTTTGGTACAAACCCTCTATAATAGGGCTTAAGGAGGGGGCTGCCTGCAGCGCCCTCATACGAAACCGCCGCACCGACGGCTGCGGCAAAAACGTACACTCGAATGCACATTTGCCGCCCACGCGGCCCGGAGAGGAGAGGGAACCATGTTTCACCCGGAAACCTACACCCATACCCGCAACTACGGCTGTCGCCTCCGCCAGTACGTCTGGCAGGGCACCGACATGCTGACCCTGGAAAATGAGAAGCTGCGCGTGACGGTGGCCCTGGGGAAGGGCGCCGACATCGTCGAGTTCCTCCACAAGCCCACCGACACGGAGTTCCTCTGGCACTCGTTCAATGAGCTGAAGAACGTGCACCACATTTCCACCACGCCGCCGCCCAACGGCAGCTTTCTGGATGCGTATGCCGGCGGCTGGCAGGAGCTGTTTCCCACGTACGGCGGCCCGGCCAAGTACAGCGGCGCTGCCATCGGCACCCACGGCGAGGCGTGCCTGTACCCGTGGGAGTGCCGCGTGGTGGAGGACACGCCGGAGAAGGTGGAGGTGCTGCTGAGCCTGCGCACCATCCGGACGCCGTTCCTGCTGGAAAAGACGGTCCGCCTGCAGGCCGGCGATCCGACGCTGTATCTGCACCAGAAGGTGACGAACCTGGGCGGCACCCGTCAGGCGTTCATGTGGGGGCACCATCCGGCCTTCGGCTTCCCGTTCCTGGACGGCAGCGTCCGGCTGCGCCTGACGGGGACGCCTTCGGTGCTGGTGCCGGCGTCCACCATCGCCCACCACTGCCCCTTCGACCGGGAGACGGCCGGTAAGTGGCCCACCCTGCCGGGAAAGGACGGCAAGCCCGTGGACATGAGCCGCGCCTACGACCCGTCGGAGCATCTGTATATGGAGTACGCCATCTCCGACCTGGAGGAGGGGCAGTACGAGCTGGTCAGCGAGCGCCTGGGCCTGGGCATGCGCATGCGCTGGGACCGGACGGTCTTCCCGCATCTGTGGATCTGGGGCCTCTACTGCGGCATCGACACGTATCCCTGGTACGGCCGCGCGTACGTCATGGGTGTGGAGCCCTGGTCCACCATGCCCTCGGACTATGCCACGGCGCAGCAGAACGGCGGATTGCTGCATCTGGAGCCCGGTGCATCCATGGAGACGGACGTGTCGGCAGAGGCGTTTCTGTGCCCCGAAGCGTGAGCGGAGGGGTGGAAGCGTACAAAATTCGGGGTTTCATTTTGTGAATCCTTTGCATTGACAGCTTTTTTCCAGATGCTATAATGGAACCATGAAAGTAGCCACGAGTGCATTTTGCTTGGAAAGGAAGCTGGTCGCTTGCAGACGGAGCACAGAAGGGCAGACGGCCAGATCCGTCCGCGCCCGACCCTGAAGGACGTGGCGGAGCGCTCGGGCTACGCGCTGCGGACGGTGAAAAAGGTCATGGGCGGCGAGCCCAACGTCCGGGAGCGCACCCGGGAGGCCGTCCTCCGGGCCGCCGAGGAGCTCCACTACACGCGCAACCGGGCGGCCAGCGCCCTGGCCCGCAACCGGCAGGTCAAGCTGGCGGTGGTCTACTCCCAGACGACGGACGCCTACTTCCCGGAGGTGGAGCAGGGCTTCCGCCAGTGCCACAAGGAACTGGTGGACTTCGGGCTGGACCTGGAGTTCCACATCACCCGGCAGCTGGGCTGGCAGGCCCAGAAGCCGCTGCTGGACGCGCTGCTGGCGGACGACTCCATCCGCGGCGTCGTGGTGCAGCCCTTCAGCGCCAACCAGCTCAACAGCGAGATCAACGCCCTCGTCGCGGCCGGCAAGCCGGTCGTCACCTTCGGCGCCGACGCGCCGGACAGCCAGCGCCTCTGCTACGTGGGGCCGGACGCCTACCGCTCCGGCCGGATCGGCGGCCAGATCCTGGCCAACTACGTGGGCAAGCACGGCAAGGTGTTCGTTATCAACCAGGGCTTCGACCACATGCAGACGCGCCAGCGCTGCCGGGGCTTCCGGGACCGGATGACGGAGCACTACCCCAACATCCAGACCTTTGAGATGAATCTGCCGGAGAACTCCAACCTCTATTACGACACGGTGCACAGTATCGTCACCCATGAGGATGTGGCCGGCATCTTCTGCACCGACGCCAACACGAGTGTCGCCGGCCGCGTGCTCCGGGACCTGCACCGGCAGGACATCGCCCTGGTGGGCTTCGACCTGTCAACCGAGGGCATTGAGCTGATGCGCGGCGGCTTCATCAAGGTCATCATCGAGCAGAAGCCCGAGAGCTTCTCCTACCTGGCCCTGCGGCTGCTTTTCCAGTACATCACGGAGGGAAAGGTGCCGGAGGTCATCAATAAGACGCCGCTCTACATCATGACCAGCGAGTGCATCGAGGACTGAGACGGCGAGGGGTTCGGCGGCAGCGCCGGGCCGGTCAAAACCGGGAAAGGCCGCTGCGGCGGATCTTGATTCCATAAAAGTGCACGCGAGTGCAAAAACAAGGCGAAGTTTTAGGGGGAAACCAAAATGAGTGTCAAGAAAACGAGCCCGCAGGGGCACGCCATCGCCAAGGAGGGCGGCGTTGGCGCCCAGATCGGTCGGATCCTGCAGAAGCGCGAGGTGTCGCTGGCCATCCTGCTGGTGATCTTCTGCGCATGTCTGACCGCTGCGACGGATACCTTCTTCCGCACCAGCAACTTCCGCGTGGTGCTGCAGGGCATGAGCACCGACATGATGATCGCCATTCCCATGTGCATCTCGCTGATCGCCGGCAACATCGACTTCTCCGGCGGCTCGGCCCTGTGCCTCAACGGCGCCATCTGTGCCATGATGCTCGACCGCGGCGTGGCGGTGCCTCTGGCGATTCTCATCGGCCTCGTCTCCGGCTTCCTGCTGGGCGCGCTCAACGGCGTCATCATCAACAAGCTGGGCCTGACGCCCCTGGTCGCCACCATGGGCACCTGGATGGCCTACCGCGGCGCCGCGCTGGTGCTGCTGGCCGGCGGCACCATCTCCTCCTTCCCGGAGAGCTTCCTGGTGCTGGGCCGTGCGACGCCCGCCGGCATCCCCATCACGATCATCTATATGATCATCGTCGTCGTGGTGGGCTGGGTGCTTCTGAAGTACTCCAACTTCTTCCATAACGCCTATTTCATCGGCTCCAACAAGGCGTCCGCCAAGCTGGCCGGCATCAATGTGGAGCGGTTCACCGTCATCACCTACGCCATCACCGGCACCGTGTCGGCCTTCGCCGGCATCATCCTGATGGCCCGCCTCGGCAGCTGCTCCCAGAACGCCGGCGACAGCCTGGAGTTTCGGAACGTGGTGGCCCTGCTGGTGGGCGGCGTCTCCATGGACGGCGGCGTCGGCAGCGTCCTGGGCGCGGTCCTGGGCGTGGCGCTGATGCAGCTGGTCACGAATGCCATCACGCTGCTCTATCTGAACACCAGCTATACCCAGGTCATCAACGGCTGCATCCTGATCCTGGCCGTGGGCGTCGACATGCTGCTGAAGAAGAGAAAGGTCAAGGCGTGAGCCCGCAGTCGGCAGGAGGTGCGAATATGGCAAATACCGCAATTCGGCTGGTGGATGTCACAAAGGTGTTCCCGGGTGTCCGGGCACTGGACAACGTCAGCTTTGAGATTCACGAGGGCGATGTTCACTGCATCATCGGCGAAAACGGCGCCGGCAAGTCGACCCTCATCAAGATCCTGGCCGGTGTGCAGGGCTGCGACGGCGGCCACGTGGAGCTGTTCGGGCAGACGGTCCACTTCAAATCCCCGGAGGATGCCAAGCGGGCCGGCGTGGGCGTGGTGTACCAGGAGCTTTCCAACTTCCTGCACCTGGACGTGGCCAGCAACCTGTTTGCCGGCGCGGTGCCCACCAGGGGCGGCCACATCGACTACAAGCTGCTCTACCAGTCAGCACGGAAGATCCTCGACACGTGCGGGCTGGACTACATCGACGAGAAGGCAGACATGCGGAACCTGAGCCTGGGCTCTCAGCAGATGGTGGAAATCGCCTCCCTGCTGCACGAGAACGCCCGGGTGGTCATCCTGGATGAGCCCACCTCGGCGCTGACCCAGGTGGAGGTGGAGAAGCTCTTTGAGCTGATCCGCGACATGAAGGCCCGGGGCGTCACCATCATCTATATCTCCCACCGCCTGGACGAGGTGGTGGAGCTGGCCGACGCGCTGACGGTCCTCAAGGACGGCGAGCACGTGGTGACGATGCCCATGACGAAGGACGTCACCAAGGAGCAGATGGTCCGCTACATGGTCGGCCGCGACGTCAGCTACGACTACAAGGTCGGCTCCACACCCATCGGCGACGTCGTGATGGAGGCCGACGGCCTCTGCAGCGGCAAGGCCGTGCAGGACATCAGCTTCCAGCTGCATGCCGGCGAGATTCTCGGCATTGCCGGCCTGGAGGGCTCCGGCCGCACGGAGCTGCTGGAGACGCTCTTCGGATGGCGCGGCTTGACGGGCGGCTCCGTCCGGATCCACGGCAAGCCGGTGCGGGTCCGCAACCCCTACGACGCCAAGCGCAACAAGCTGGCCTACATCACCAAGGAGCGCAAGATCCTCGGCCTGTTCCTGGGCCTGGACGTGCAGCAGAACATCGCCGCGGCGTCCACCGAGCGGTACGCACCCGGCGGCTGGGTCCGCTACCGGAAGATCGCCGAGAATGCCAAGAAGTACATCAAGGCCATGTCCATCAAGTGCTCCGGCCTGACGCACAAGGTCATGAACCTCTCCGGCGGCAACCAGCAGAAGGTGCTGCTGTCCATGTGGCTGTCGGCAGACCCGGACGTGGTGCTCATCGACGAGCCGACCCGCGGCGTCGACGTGGGCGCCAAGGCGGAGATCCACCTGCTGCTGCGGGACGTGGTCTCCCAGAACAAGGCCGTCATCATGGTTTCGTCGGAGCTGCCGGAGATCCTGGCCTCCTGCGACCGGATCATGGTCATGTACGAGGGCCGCTGCATGGGCATCCTGGACAATCGCGACGCCTCGGAGGAGAAGCTGATGGCCATGGCCTCCGGCTACACGGTCTGAGGCTCAGATTCGTTGTCTATTCCATGGGGAATAAAATATAAAATCTAGGAGGAAAACAAAATGAAGAAGCTCGTTTCTCTGCTTCTGGCGACCATCCTGCTGCTCGGCTGCCTGGCCGGCTGCGCACAGGACACGGCCACCACCGACACGGCCACCACCGATGAGGGTGCGACCTCGGACACCACCGAGACGACCACCGGCACGCTGCCCGGCGAGGGTGAGATCTACTGCGTCATCATGTCCCTTGGTCAGCTGGAGTTCTTCGACGCCCTGAAGGCCGGCGTCAACGCCGCCGCCGACGATCTCGGCGCCCAGTGGTACTTCGCCGGCCCGCAGGAGCTGGTGCCCGACCAGATTGTCCAGGCCATTGACCAGGCCGTGGCCAACCAGGTCACCGGCATCATCCTCCACGGCCAGACCGATGAGACCGCCAACGCCATCGACAATGCCATCGCCGCCGGCGTGCCCGTCATCTGCGTCAACACCGACATCGAGTCCGACCGCCTGAGCTTCATCGGCTGCGATCCGT
This sequence comes from uncultured Oscillospiraceae bacterium, assembly GCA_904395865.1. Classification (GTDB taxonomy): domain Bacteria; phylum Bacillota; class Clostridia; order Oscillospirales; family Oscillospiraceae; genus Avoscillospira_A. The sequence goes on along the minus strand of CAJFNY010000056.1, from coordinate 22,730 downwards.
ACAACGCCGGCGTCGGCCAGGCCGAGGAGCTGCTCCGCCAGCTGGACGGCAAGACCGGTACCGTCATCATCTCCTCCGCGCTGGCCATTGCCCAGCCGTCCGCCATTGCCAACCTGGCCGGCGCCCGCTCCGTCCTGGATGAGGTGGAGGGCATCAACGTGGTCGAGGTCGACGACACCTCCGACGCCAACGTCGCTGCCACCAACATCGGCGCTGCCCTGCAGGCCAACCCGGACACCGTCGGCATCATCGGCCAGCAGGCCTACACCGCCGTCGGCGCTGCGACTGCCGTCCGCGAGGCCGGCCTGACCGGCGAGGTCGTCATCATCGGCCGTGACCGCGACGAGGCCACCCTGGACCTGATCGAGAACGGCGAGGTTGCCGCTTCCTTCGCGCAGAACTCCTACGTGGAAGGCTACATCGCCACCCAGTGGCTCCATGCCTACGTCAACGACCGCCTGAAGGTCGTCGAGAACTACCGCGAGCTGGGCATCAACCCGCTGCCCGACTCCGTGGACTCCGGTTCCATCATCATCACGGCTGAGAACCAGGAGCAGTTCCGTGCCAAGTACGAGTACAACGTGACCGCCACCAACTGATTGCCTTATCCGGGGCGCCGGTTCCGGCCGGCGCCCCCGTATTTTGAATTGCGCGCCTGTGGGCGCACCAGGAGGCTTCTATGAGATACCCGAAAATTGGTCTGCTCCCGCTGTACGTGGAGCTGTACGACCGGTCGACGCCGGAGATCCGGCCCGACATTGAACGCGCCTACCGCCACGCGGCGGAGCTGCTGCGGCAGCAGCACCTGGAGGTGCTGGAGACGTCCGTCTGCCGCCTGGAGGCGGAGTTCGCCGCGGCCATTGCGCAGTTCGAGCAGGCGGACGTGGACGCCGTCGTGACGCTGCATCTGGCGTATTCGCCGTCGCTGGAGTCGGAGAAGGTTCTGGCGGCCACGCAGCTCCCGCTGCTGATTCTGGACACGACGCCGACGTACACCTTCGATCAGACCACCGACGACAGCGCGATCATGCTGAACCACGGCATCCACGGCGTCCAGGACATGTGCAACCTGCTGCGCCGGAACGGCAAGGCGTATCAGATCTTTGCCGGCCACATGGAGCACTCGGATGTGACGGCCCGCGTGGCCGGCGCGGCCCGGGCGGCCATGGTGGCCCACGAGCTGCGGCGTTCCCGCATCGGCCTGGTGGGCGAACCGTTCGCCGGCATGGGCGACTTCCGCGTTCCGGCGGAGGCCATGGAGCGGGAGCTGGGCATCGTGACGGTGCCGTATGACTTTGAAAAGGGCGCGGCCCGCGTGGCCGCCGTGACGCCTGCGGAGGTGGAGGCCGAGTACGAGGCCGACTGCCGCCGGTTTGCGGTGGACCCGGCGATGCCGCGGGCCGTCTATGACCGGACGGCGCCCACGTGCCTGGCCATCCGCCGCTGGGCGGCGGAGGAGAAGCTGACCGGCTACACCATCAACTTCCTGGAGACGGCCGGCCGGCCGGCCGGGCTGCCGGTGATGCCCTTCACCGAGTGCTGCACGGCCATGGCGAACGGCGTCGGCTACGCCGGCGAGGGCGACGTGCTGACGGCCGCCCTGGTGGGCGCGCTGCTCCAGACGTATCCGGAGACGACCTTCGTGGAGATGTTCTGCCCGGACTGGGAGCACGGGAGCGTGTTCCTGAGCCACATGGGCGAGTTCAACTACGCGGTGGCCGACGGAAAGCCGCTGCTACAGGAGAAGCCATTCCCGTTCACGGACGCGGAGAATCCCACCGTGGCGTACCAGACCATGAAGGGCGGACGGGCCGTGCTGGTGAATCTGGCGCCGTTCGGCGACGGGCGCTACACCCTGACGCTGGCCGACGGCGAGATGCTGTCCATCCGCGGCGAGAACCGGCTGGCGAAAGCCGTCAACGGCTGGTTCCGGCCCGACACGCCGCTGCCGGCGTTCCTGGAGGCGTACAGCCGCGCCGGCGCCACCCATCACAGCGCGCTCGTCTACGGCTGCACCGCTGCGGAGCTGCAGAGCCTCGGCGAGCTGCTGCCCTGCTCGGTGGTTTGTATCTAAAAATTTACGGATGTGGAAGGCGGCGAGGGTTATCATGACATCCAGGCAGAGACTGCTGGATACCCTGGAAGGGCGCCCGACAGACCGGGTCCCTGTGGCACCGTTCATTTTCAGCAACGTCGTCAACGAGCGCAACGGCGGCCATCCGGCCGATCCGATTGCCGCCTGTATTGAAATCTACCGCCAGTATGGCTTCGACATTCTGCTCCGGAACTACATCATGGACGACTACCTGGACGAGACGAAGATCTCGTGCGACACCTGGCACGTCGAAAAGCGGTGCGAGGGCGACGTCGGCAACAACTGGGATGAAATCACGACGATCACCACCCCGGAGCGGACCATGACCCAGCGGAAGTCCCTGCGGCGCGTCACACCCAACGAGGTGGTGGAGGCGCCGACGGAGTACTACATCAAGGAGCCGGAGGACTTTGAGCAGTTCCGGAAGTACCAGCCGCCCATCCCCAAGTACGACTGCTCCCTCGTCACCCACGCCCGCGAGCTGGTGGGCGACGAGGGCCTGACGGGCCCGTGGGTCCACGGCGTGTTCAATGTCTGCGGCAGCTACCGTGACCTGGCGGACGTGCTGGCCGACCTCTGCGACGAGCCGGAGTTCTTCGCCGAGATGATGGAGTATTTCTACGACCGCGTCACGGCCTTCATCGGCCAGGTGATCGACGCGGGCGCCGACTTCATCAGCCTGTCCGGCAACATGGCCAACGGGACCATGGTCGGGCCGGTGCTGTTCGAGGAGTACGTCATGCCGTATGAGATGCGGCTGATCGACTGGATCCATGCCCGCGGCGCCAAGGTGATCTACCACAACTGCGGCGACGCCCGGTCCCTGCTGCCGCTTTACAACCGGATGCACATCGACATGTTCGAGTCCCTGACGGCCCCGCCCTACGGAGACACGGATCTGGAGGAGGCGCTGCGGGTCATCCAGCCGCCGACGGCCCTCAGCGGCAACATCGACCAGATCCACTTCCTGATGACGGCGACGCCCCAGGAGGTCTACGACAAGGTCCGGGACACCATTCTGCAGGTGAAAAAGCGCGGCTGCTTCGTGTTCGCCTGCACGGACTATCTGCTGGAAAAGACGCCGGAGGCCAACCTGCAGGCGTTTGCCGACGCGGCGTTCCGCTACGGAGGCTACTGAGCACACACGGCCGGAGCGGGATGCCGCCGCCAAATCCGCGCGCAATTTGGAAGGAGAGCGTATTGACCATGAGCCTACTGAACGTGCTGCCCTACGACCGGGAATTCTACCAGGAGCACCTGGCGTCGTTCCTGCCGGATACCTTCGTGGACTGCCACACCCACATCTGGCTCGATGAGCAGAACCACTTCGGCGAGGAGATCGCCGGCCGTTCCTGCTCCTGGCCCAACATGGTGGCCAACGACAACTCGGTGGAGGACCTGATCGAGACGAACCGCCTGCTGTTTCCCGGCAAGACGGTCCAGTCGGTGCTGTACGGCCAGCCCATGGCGACCATCGACCTGAAGAAGAACAACCGCTACGTGGCCGAGAGTGCCAACGCCCACGGCTTCGCGGCGCTGTATCTGGTCCACCCGACGCAGCCGGCGGAGGTGGTGGAGCGGGAGGTGCTGGCCAACCCGTGCTTTCGGGGGCTGAAGGTCTATCTCCAGTTTGCCGCGCCGTACATCCCGTCCAATGAGATCCGGATTTTCGACTTCCTGACGCCGGAGCATCTGGCCCTGGCGGACAAGCACGGCTGGGTGGTGCAGCTGCACATCGCGCGGCCCCGCCGGCTGGCCGATCCGCTCAACTACGTCCAGCTGCGGGAGATTGAGGAGAAGTATCCCAACGTCAAGCTGATCGTTGCCCACCTGGGCCGGGCGTACGCCGACGAGGACGTGGGCGACGGCCTCGACTACCTGAAGGACACGAAGCGCATGATGTGGGACTTCACGGCCAACACCAACGGCAACGTCATCCGCCGGGTGCTGGAGATGTTCGGCTCCGACCGGCTGATCTACGGCTCCGACTTCCCGATCTTCCGCATGAAGGCCCGCCGCACCGTGGAGAACGGCTTCTACATCAATGAGATCCCCCAGGGCTCCCTGGGCGACGTCTCCTCCGATCCGCACATGCGGGAGATCCCGTACCCGGAGGCGGAGAAGATCACGTTCTTCATCTACGAGGAGATGCTGGCCTGCAAGCGCGCCTGCGAGGCGCTCCACCTGACGAAGGACGACGTGGAGAAAATCTTCCTGCGCAACAGCGTCAAGCTGTTCGGCCTGCAGGTGTAAACGGAAAGCGGCCCGCGGGGCGCGCACACGAGAAAAGGGGACCGGAACGGTCCCCTTTTGCGTTTGGAAGGCCGCAGAGCATGGCTCTGCGGCCTTTTGGAACGACGGAGAAGCTCAGCTCTCCCGGAGTGCCCGGAGGATGGCGGCGGCCGTGGGCGGGCAGCCGGAAACGCTGCGGGCGGCGCCGCGGCAGCAGGCGCCGACGCCGAGGCCCTCCGGCACCTTGCCCCGGAAGCCCTGGCCGATGGCCACCGGGCCCCGGTAGGTGCGGCCCGTCTGCTCCCGATACTGGTACAGGGCGCGGATCAGGCTGCCGTAGCAGGCGGAGCAGGCGGATTCGGCCGCGACGCTGCGGCTCAGCTCCCGGACCAGGCGGCCGTCGGCACGGCTCTGCGCCGCCGGGCACGGCTCGTTGAGGGCCACGATGTCCTCCGGCCGCCACGCCAGGGACCCGGCGCCGTACCGCTCCGCCAGGGGCAGGTAGCCCACGTCCGCCGGCTGCAGCCCCAGCAGCTCGCAGCAGTAGGCGTCCAGCTGCACCGGATCGGTACCCAGGAGCATTCGGTTCGTCCGGACGGGATTGCCGCCCTCCTCGAAGTTCAGGTCGCCGCAGAGGCTGTCCACCAGAGTCAGGTGGGGACGCAGGGCTGAGGCCAGGGCGGCGATGGGCTTCATGAGCCCCTGGGCGTGGAAGCGGCGCTTCTCCGCGTCGGGAATGCAGCCTTTGAGGTTCTTCAGGGCACACGTCATGACCGTCTGACAGTGGCCCTTGAGCACCGGCAGGTTGATGAGGAAGTCGGCCTCCAGGGCCGTGGCACAGATGCGAATGGTGCCGGCCGGCGTTTCCACGGGCACGGTCCGGTCGCCCTTCAGGTCCAGCAGGCGTACGCCGTACGTCCGGGCCAGCGCGTCCACCCCCGTGACGCGCCAGGCCTGCTCCGTCCGCGCGCCGACCCAGGAGCTTTCGGCGATGGTGATGTCCCGGAAGCCGGCGTCCTGCAGATACTCCACCACGCCCCGGACGATCTCCGTGTGGGTGGTGGCGCCCTCCTCCGGCCGGGTGGCATTGACCAGATTCGGCTTGAGCACGATGCGACCGCCGGCGGGGATCCGCGCCGCCGCGTCCGCCGCCTCCAGGAGCTGCCGCGCCATGGCGCGGCCGTCCTCGCCGTAGATGATGCGGATGGTTCTGTCGTTCATGTCCACACCTCCCTGCCCATATGGTATCAGAAACTGCGCCGGACGTCCAGTGCCCGGATGCAGAAGCCCCGGTTTCCAGCCATGGGAAACCGGGGCATGCGTATGCGGCTGAGGAAAGGGGACGAAAAGAGGTCAGGCAGCCGCAGTCTTGTGGCGCATCCGGGCGGGAACTGCGGCGCCGGCGGCGCGGCGGTCCAGGGCCTTGTTGCGGAAGTAGACCAGCAGGTTCAGGCAGACGGTGAATACGTTCAGGAAGTATACCGCCAGCACGTAGTTGATGGTGCCCGTCAGGAGCTTGGCGGTGATGCCGCAGAAATAGCCGAACAGGATCAGCAGGATGAAGGCCAGGCTGGTGCCTTTGGCCGTGCGGGCCCGGTATGCCTTATACGCGTTCATGGGCCAGGAAATTCCGAAGCAGACGAGCATTGCCGCTTCCAGGAGCTGTGCCATGGGGATTCTCATTCCTTCTCTCTGAAATTTGCGGCCCTATCATACCACAATTTATCCATATTGACTAATAGATTGTAGAACGTGAATTGATATTATACACGTTATGAAATAGAAACTGCTTGTCAAACTGCACAAAACCGATATAATAGAAGTCGGAATGTCTGCAAAAGGAGGGGAGGGCCGGTGGAACTGTCGCAGCTGCGCTATTTCTGCGCGGTGGCGGAGACGGAGCACGTGACGCAGACGGCGGAGCGGCTGCACATCGCCCAGCCGGCGCTGACCCAGTCCCTGCACCGGCTGGAGAAGGAGCTGGGCGTGGAGCTGTTGGCGGCCAGGGGCCGCGGCATCGCCCTGACCGAGTGCGGCCGCTTCCTCTACAAGCGGCTGACACCGGTGCTGGAGACGCTGGACCGGCTGCCCCGGGAGCTCTCGGCCATGGCCGAGCGGGAGCAGAACACCGTCCACCTGAACGTCCTGGCGGCCTCCACCATGGTGACGGCGGCCGTCATCGAATACCGCCGGCAGCAGCATCCGACCCACTTCCAGCTGTTCCAGAATGGCGAGCTGGACCACTGTGACCTGACCATCTTCACGGCCATGCCGGGCCAGCCCCTCCGCCAGGACGGCGGCGGCTTCTGCTGCGACGAGCGCATCTACCTGGCCGTGCCGCGGCAGGGACGGTACGCCGGCCGCAGCGCCATCCGCCTGGAGGAGGCGGCGCAGGAGGAGTTCGCGGCCCTGGGCGGCGGCTACCGGCAGTTCCGCGCCATCTGCGACCGGTTCTGCGTCCAGGCGGGCTTTACGCCGCAGGTGATCTTCGAGAGCGACTCGCCGGCCACGGTCCGCAACCTGATCGCCGCCGGCCTCGGTGTCGGCTTCTGGCCGGAGTTCACCTGGGGCGTCCTGGACACGCCGGAGGTGCTGCTTCTGCCCATCGCGTCGCCCGACTGCCGCCGGCAGCTGGTGGTCCGGGCCGGACCGGGGCGGCTGGAGCGCCCGGCGGTCCGGCAGTTTTACGAATTCCTGGCGGCCTATTTTCAGCGCTTTGCGGAGATCCGTCCGCTCTGAGATCCAGAGAGAAAGAGGAAGTTTCCGATGGTATTTTCCAGTTTTGCGTTCCTGTTCGTATTCCTGCCGGCGGTGCTGCTGTGCTACTTCATCGTCCCCCGGCGGTACCGCTTCCCGCGGAACATGGTTCTGCTGGCGTTCAGCCTGTTCTTTTACCTGTACGGTGAGCCCAAGGGCATTTTCGTGATGCTGGCGGTCATTGCCGTCAGTTACGCCTCCGCCATGGTCATGGCGCGGACCCGGACGCGGACCGGCCGCCGGTGGGCCATGGGGCTGGCGGTGGCCGGCATGGTGGCCGTGCTGGGCTACTACAAGTACACCGGCTTCGCCGTGACGAACCTCAACAGCCTCTTCGGCCTGTCGCTGCCGGTGCCGGAGATCATCATGCCCATCGGCATCTCCTTCTTCACGTTCCAGTCCATGAGCTACGTGTTCGACGTCTATCGGGAGACCGTCCCGGCCCAGCGGAATCCGCTGTACGTGGCGCTGTACGTGACGCTGTTCCCGCAGCTGGTGGCCGGCCCCATCGTCCGGTACGAGACGGTGGCCGAGGAGATCGTCACCCGGCAGGAGTCCTTCAACGGGTTTTACGACGGCGTCGGCCGCTTCATCGTGGGCCTGGCCAAGAAGATGCTGCTGGCCAACCCGCTGGGCCAGCAGGCTACGGCCATCTTCGCCCTGAGTGCCGACGCCCTGACGCCCACCAAGGCGTGGATCGGCGCGGTGTGCTTCGCGCTGCAGATCCTCTTCGACTTCTCCGGCTACTCGGACATGGCCATCGGCATGGGGCGGATGTTCGGCTTCCACTTCCTGGAGAACTTCAACTACCCGTACATCTGCCGGTCCATCACCGACTTCTGGCGCCGGTGGCACATCAGCCTGTCCACCTGGTTCCGGGACTACATTTACATCCCCCTGGGCGGCAACCGCAAGGGCAAGGCCCGGCAGCTGCTGAACCTGCTGATCGTCTGGGGCCTGACGGGCCTGTGGCACGGAGCCAGCTGGAACTTCGTGCTGTGGGGTCTCTACTTCGCGGCGCTGCTGATCCTGGAGAAGCTGTTCCTGGGGCGGCTGCTGGAGAAGCTGCCGCGGATCGTGGGCCACGTGTACGCGCTGTTCTTCGTGCTCATCGGCTGGGTCATCTTCAACTGCACCAGCCTGGCCGACATCGGCACGTATCTGACGGCCATGTTCGCCGGGCAGTCGGCCGGCGCCGCCGACTGGAGCTACTTTCTCTGGTTCCTGCGGCAGTACGGCGTGGAACTGGTGGCCGGCATCCTGGCCTCCACGACGCTGCTGCAGCGCCTGGTGGCCCCGTGGAAGGGGCGCCGCGGCGGGCAGCTGGCGTGGACCGCCTGGCTGCTGGCGATCTTCGCCCTGTCGCTGCTGACGCTGGCCAGCTCGTCGTTCAACCCGTTCATCTATTTCCGCTTCTGAGGAGGTGCCGGCGTGAAGGATAAAGTGCTCAAGCTGCTGCTGATCGTGCCGGTGCTGGCGACGCTGTTCCTGGTGCCGCTGCTGACGGTCCTCTCCGGCCTGCCCGGCTCGCCGCTGACGCCCACGGCCGGCTATTCCGTCTGGGAGAACCGCTCCATGGCCGACGTGCCGGAGCTGACGGCCGACAGCTTCTGGGACGGCTCGTACTTCTCCGGCTGGGAGTCGTTCCTCTCCGACCGGTTTTACGGCCGCGACCGGTGGCTGCAGATCCACACCCTGTACCGCATGCTCCGCGGCAGCGCCTCGGTCAACGATGTGGTGCTGACCGAGCAGGTTCTGCTGCCGCAGAACCCGATCCCCGACTATGGCAGCCGGGACTACGCGGCGGAGGCCGACGCCATGGCCGCGGAGCTGGCGGCCATTCACCAGCAGGTGGCGGCGTACGGCGGGACGCTGCTGTACGTGGGCGTGCCGGAGCAGCGGTCGCTGTTCCGGGACGTGTACCCCGACTGGCAGGAGAGCAACGCCGCGCATCTGGAGAACACCGAGACGGCCTTCGCCGCGGCCATGGAGCAGTACGGCGTGCCGCTGCTGCTGATGCGGCCGCAGTTCGAGGCGGCGGAGGACCGGACGGCGGTCTACTCGGTGGTGGATCACCACTACAACCTCCCGGGAGCGTACGAGACGTACCGGGCCGTCTGCGACGCGCTGGCCGCGGAGGGCTGGACGTTCCCGGTGGTGACGGAGGACCACATCCAGTTCCAGCAGCTGCCGAACCCGTTCCTGGGGACGTACAACCGGAAGCTCTACGGCATCTCCCCGGTTTCGGAGAAGCTGTGGGTCTACACCTCGGACATGGCCGTCCCCTTCACCCGGACCGACCTGGGCGAGCCGGTGGCGGCGGAGGTGCTGGACCTGCCGGACGGCACGTGGCAGTACGTCTATTACAACAGCTACATGGGCGGCGATGTGGCCGAGACGGTCATCGACACCGGCCGCGATGAGCTGCCGTCCATCCTGATCTGGGGCGATTCGTTTACGAACGCCTTCGAGTCCATCGCCTGGATGAGCTTCGACGAAATGCGCTCCGTGGACCTGCGGTACTACCGGGAGATGACCCTGAGCCAGTACATCGACACGTACCGCCCGGACATCGTCCTCTGCATCCGGGACGACCTGAACTACCTCTCCACCGCCGGGAACGGCACCGTGCGGTGAGACCCCAAAACAGCCGGCAGCGGGCCCCTGGCCCGCTGCCGGCTGTCATAGCTGGAAACGAAAGCGGCCGGGGCGCCTTTGAGCGCCCCGGCCGTGGTTTCGCTCGGGGATTACTGGTACAGCGGGAAGCGGCTGCAGATTTCGCCGACGGTGGCGCGGACCTCCTCGCGGGTGGCGGGGTAGTCCACGGCGGTCTTGTAGATGCAGTCGGCGATGATGCGCATCTCGTCGGGGCCCAGGCCGCGGGTGGTGGCGGCGGGGGTGCCGATGCGGACGCCGGAGGTGACGGTGGGCTTCTCCGGATCGTTGGGGATGGCGTTCTTGTTGACGGTGATATAGCAGTCGTCCAGGTGCGTCTGGAGATCGCGGCCCGTGGTGTGGAACGGCCGCAGGTCCACCAGCATCAGGTGGTTGTCGGTGCCGCCGGAGACCAGGTCGAAGCCCTTCTCCAGCAGCGCCTCGGCCAGGACGCGGGCGTTCTCCACGATCCGGCGGGCGTAGTCCCGGAACTCCGGCTTCATGGCCTCGCCCAGGCAGACGGCTTTGGCGGCGATCACGTGCATCAGCGGGCCGCCCTGGGTGCCGGGGAAGACGCCGGAGTTGAGCTTCTTGGCGAACTCCTCCTTGGCGAGGATCATGCCGCCCCGGGGGCCGCGGAGGGTCTTGTGGGTGGTGGTGGTGACGATGTCGGCGTACGGCACCGGGTTCTGGTGCATCCCGCCGGCCACCAGGCCGGCGATGTGGGCCATGTCCACCATCAGCAGCGCGCCGTGGCGGTGGGCGATGTCGGCGAACTTCTCGAAGTCCAGCGCCCGCGGGTACGCCGAGGCGCCGGCCACCACCAGCTTCGGCTGGTACTGCTTCACCAGATCCTCCACCTGGTCGTAGTCGATGCGGCCCGTCTCCGGGTTGACGCCGTAGGCGTGGAAGTTGTAGTACTTGCCGGAGAGGTTGGCGGGGCTGCCGTGGGTCAGGTGGCCGCCGTTGGCCAGGCTCATGCCCAGGACGCTGTCGCCGGGCTGGAGCAGGGCGCCGTAGACGGCCAGATTGGCCTGGGCGCCGGAGTGGGGCTGGACGTTGGCGAACTCGGCGCCGAAGAGCCGCTTGGCCCGGTCGATGGCCAGGGTCTCCAGCACGTCCACGTACTCACAGCCGCCGTAGTACCGCTTGCCCGGCAGGCCCTCGGCGTACTTGTTCGTCAGCACGCTGCCCATGGCGGCGATGACCGCCTGGGACGCGATGTTCTCCGACGCGATCAGCTCGATGTTCCGGCGCTGGCGGAACAGCTCCTGGTCCATAATGTCGGCGACCTCCGGGTCGAACCGGCGGACGAAATCGATGGATTCATTGGCTACGTTGTTCATGGCACACTCCTGTAATGATAAAAAATGATTGAGAGGACCGGTCGTCCGCTCAATCGATGAAAAGGGGAGGCGCCCACGCGCCGGCTGCCCCTCTGTCCTTTTGCCTGAGAGATTCGGCTTTCGCCTTGCACCTTCGGCACTCATGTCCTGAGCTTCTCCAGAGAGTCCTCCGTCTTTCAGTCCCGTCCCCGCAGGGACTCCTGAGAGCATTACTCCTTCGGCAGGCGCGCGGCCTATTTCCTGAAAGACTTCGCAGGGTATTCAAATGTATTCCTATTATATGTCGGTCTGCGCCAAAAGGCTATGGGCAATTTACATAGATTTTCGTGGATGTGTCTGAAGATTTCTCCCCATTTCCACGAAACTCCGGGCAAAATTCACAAATCGGCTCCGCGGGCGAAAACGAGTTGACATAATGTTCTGGTGCGCCTATAATGGGCTTGCGGAAGCGACTGCCAGGCCGCGGCGCGGCCTCCACGGGCCCGGCGGAGCGGGCTTGTGGCTTCGCCTCCCATGCACTATAATAGGAGACACGAAACCGGCCTCCGGCCGGAGAGAGGGAGGGTGCACCATGCGGAAGTGGATTGCGATGCTGCTGGCGCTGAGCCTGGTATGGAGCCTGGCGGCGTGCGGCGGGGCGGACACGCCGGAGCAGCCGGCAGAGGACGGACAGCCGGCTGGGACGGATCCGGAGACGCCGGATCCGGAGCCGGACACGGAGGCGCCGTCGGAGCCGGAAACCGACCCCGACGTGCCGGCAGAGGAGGAGACGGCTGCGCCGCTGGCGGCCCTCCAGGTCACGACCGGCAGCGTCCAGCATACGGATGACGCCGGCAGCCTGCTGCTGCAGGAGAATCTGCTGGAGGCCTCGGTGACGCTGGCGGACGGCGGCGAAGCGGAGGCAGCCATCAACGAGGCGCTGTCCGCGTACCACGCGTATCGGGAGGCCCAGGCCGCCAGCTGCCTGGAGATGGCCCGGGAGGCCCAGGCTGCCAGCGCCGAAACCGGCCTGCCCTTCACCGGCTACGCCGTCACCGATCAGGCGGACGCCGGGCGCGTGGACGGCGCCGTCGTCAGCGTCGTGTTCACGGCGGTGGACAACACCGGCGGCGCCCACGGCAATACGGCCGCCACGGCCATGAACTTCGAAGCCGCCACCGGCCGGCAGCTGACGGTGGCCGACCTGGGCGACGACCGGGAAGCACTGAACGGGGCCGTCACGGCCGCGGTGGAGGCGGCCATTGCCGCCAACCCGGAGGGGTACTATCCGTACGCCGCCGACGAGGCGGCCTCGCTGCTGACGGACGGCGGCTGGTACTTCAGCGACCAGGGACTGACCGTCCTGTGTGATCCCTACCGGATGGCGCCGTACGCCGCCGGCGTCCTGCGCTTCACGGTGCCGTACGCGGAGCTGACGGGCATCCTGGCGGACGACTGGATGCCGGGCACGGCGGCGGAGGGCGGCGGCACGCCGGAGGCGGCGCTGGCGGAGGACGGCGTCCCGGACGCGATAGCTGCCGTGACGGCCGACGAGGGGGGCTCGCCCATCGCCGTGACGACGGACGGCCCGCTGCGGGACGTTCGGGTGCGCCGTGTCAGCAGCACCGACGGCGAGACGTGGTACGCCGGCGCCCTGTGCCTGTATTTGAACCGGCTGCTGCCGGGGGAGACCGTGTCCGTGGCGGCCATGCTGCCCGACGCCATGACGAACCTGATGCTGACCTGCGAGACGGACAACGGCACTGCGTGCTACGGCTTCTTCCAGAGCGGCAAAGACGGGTCTGTCTTCCTGCTGCCGCTGGAGCAGGTGGTGTTCTGAGCGGACGGGGAAATTTTCCGGATGGAGCGCCGGCCGGCGTTGACAATCCTGCCAAAGCCTGATATATTGACTGTATTAGAACAAGGCATACGCCAGAGTGGGAGGAGAAACCCATGGAGGAAAACGGAGTGAAGCTGGAGCAGCGGCCGGAGACCCCGCCGGTGGACACGGCGGAAGCGGACCGGCTGCGGGTCCTGGAGGAGAAGAAGGCGCGGCGGGAGGCTGCCGCGAAGATCAAGCGGCGGAAGATCCGCCGCAAGCGGATCATTACGGCCCTGGTGGTGCTGCTGATTGTGGGCGGCGTGGCCTTCGGCATGTACTCCCTGCTCCACGAGGAGGCGGCGGCCATGGAGCCGTGGGCCCAGCCGGTGACCCGGGGCAACATCTCCAGCATGGTGCAGGGCAGCGGCCTGACGCGGGCACTCCAGTCCCAGACCATGACGCTGGCGTCCGGCGGCACGGTGCTGGAGGTGTTCGTCAGCGAGGGGCAGTTCGTCAACGCCGGCGATCCCCTCTACACCGTGGACAGCACCGAGGCACAGAAGGCCGTGGACGAGGCCCAAAAGACGGTGGACGACTACCAGAAGCAGATCGACGACCTGAATGCCTCGTACGCCGACCTGACCGTGACGGCCCCCTTCTCGGGCAAGCTCATTGAGACGGCCGACATCCAGGTGGGCGCGGCCGTGGGCAGCGGCGAGACGCTCTGTACGCTGGTGGACGATTCCACCATGAAGCTCTCGCTGTACTTCAGCTACGCCTATGAGAACGCGTTCTCCGTGGGCGCGTCGGCTTCGGTCTCGATCCCGTCCACCATGCAGACCGTCACCGGCACGGTGACGGAGATCAACAAGGTCCAGCGCGTCAGCCCTGAGGGCTCCACGCTGTTTGAGGTGGTGCTGTCGGTGCCCAACGCCGGGACGCTGACGGCCGGCATGGGCGCCACGGCCTTCCTGGCCGCGGCGGACGGCTCGGCCATCTATCCCTACGAGCCCGGTACGCTGGCCTACAACCGCAGCCAGGAGATCCGCACGCACGCCGGCGGCGACGCCCTGACCGTCAACCTGCAGGACTACGCCGCCGTGACGGCCGGCCAGGTGCTGCTGCAGATGGCCGGCGACGACAACGACGACCGTCTGGCCCAGCTGAACACCTCGCTGACCACGGCGCAGGAGACGCTGCGGAAGGCGCAGGAGGATCTGGCCAATTACCATGCCGTGGCCCCGTTCTCCGGGACGGTGCTCTCGTGTGCCCTGGTGGCCGGCGAGACGGTGGCGGACAACTTCGCGGCCATGACCATCGCCGACACGTCGGTCATGCAGGTGGAGGCCCAGGTGGACAGCATGTCCATCGCCTACGTCCAGCCCGGCATGATGTGCGACATCACCGCCTGGACCGTCAACGGCTCCACCATGTATACCGGCACCGTCAAGTCCGTGAGCCTGGAGGGCGACGCCGAGAACGGCATGTCCACTTTCCCGGTCATCATCGAGGTGGACAACTACGACGGCTCCCTGCGGCCCAACGACTACGTGGACTACTCCCTGACGGCCTCCGAGTCGGAGAACTGCCTGCTGGTGCCCATCCAGGCCGTCAAGTACGTGCAGAGCGGCGACACGTGCCTCTTCGTCCAGGCGGACGAGGCGCCGGAGAACGCCCTGACCCAGGAGGAGGTCGGCGAGAGCATGCAGATCCCCGAGGGGTACTACGCCGTGCCCGTGGAGGTGGGCCTCTCCGACCAGTCCAACGCCGAGATCCTCAGCGGCGTCAACGAGGGCGACATGGTCTTTATCCAGTACATCACCAGCGACTTCAACTCCTGGGATCAGGGCGGCATGATGGGCGGCGGCACGACCATCGTCGTGGGCTGAGGTACGGCCATGGAGCAGACGAAGCTCATCGACATCCAGGATGTCTACAAGATCTACAACGAGGACCAGGAGAACGAGGTCCGGGCCCTGGACGGCGTGACGCTGACCATCGACCGGGGCGAGTTCGTGGCCATCGTCGGCGCGTCCGGCTCCGGAAAGTCCACGCTGATGAACATCCTCGGCTGCCTGGACGTGCCCACGTACGGCGAGTACTACCTGGACGGCAACGACGTCAGCGTCCTCACCGATCAGGAGCTCTCCAAGATCCGCAACCGGGAGATCGGCTTCATCTTCCAGGGGTACAACCTGATCCCGGCCCTGACGGCGCTGGAGAACGTGGAGCTGCCGCTGGTCTACCAGGGTATCCACGGCGAGAAGCGCCAGGCCGTGGCCTTCGACGCGCTGGAGCGCGTGGCCCTGGAGGACCGGGCCGACCGGAGGCCGGCGGAGCTCTCCGGCGGCCAGCAGCAGCGCATCGCCGTGGCCCGGGCCATCGCCACCCGCGCCCCCATCATCATGGCCGACGAGCCCACCGGCGCCCTGGACTCCAAGACCGGCGAGCACGTGCTGGAGATCCTCCACACCCTCAACCGGGAGGTGGGCACGACGATCATTCTGATTACCCACGACATCAAGATCGCCAGGACGGCCAAGCGCATCGTCCAGATCTCCGACGGGAAGATCATCCAGGACCGGCCGCGAGAGGAGGCGGTACTGTGAATCTGAAGCAGGCTTTCAAAATGTCCATGCAGTCCGTGACCGCCAACAAGGTCCGGTCGTTCCTGACGATGCTGGGCATCATCATCGGCGTGGCGGCGGTCATGATCCTGGTCAGCATCGTCCAGGGCGGCAACCAGGAGATGGAGGAGTACTACAAGTCCCTGGGCACCAACAAGATCGACATCTACGCCTACCGTTACAACCAGGTGGACCTGACCGAGGACATCATGCGCTACTGCATGACCATCCCGGATCTGGTGGAGGGCTTTACGCCGGCGGGAACCGCGTACACCACGGTCCGCTACCGCACGGCCAACACCGAGAACAACCAGGACTTCGGCAATCCGCAGGTCTACCTGGGCAACCAGGACTTCGCCGTCTGCAACAACTACACGCTGGACAGCGGCCGGGACATCTCGTACCTGGACTGCCAGCGGTACAACAAGGTCGTCGTCCTGGGCAGCAAGCTCAAGGAGTACCTGTTCCAGGCCCAGGACCCCGTGGGCCAGCAGATCACCATCGGCGGCCAGCGGTATGAGGTCATCGGCACGTACGCCTCCGTGGGCGAGGGCGGCAGCTACAGCTGGAGCTACGACTATATGAACTACGTGGCCGTGGTGCCGTACACCTGCAGCCGCTACCTGGAGACGTACGGTCCGCCCAGCAACTTCGTGGCCAAGGCCACCAGCCCCGACACGCTCAACGAGGCCATCACCCGCATCGGCTCGTACGTGGCCGGCCTGGTGCCCATGGGCACCGGCGACTACTCGGTCACGACGCAGCAGACGTGGCAGGAGGAGAGCCAGGACGCCAACCGCCTGCAGAGCATGATCCTCGGCGGCATCGCGGGCATCTCGCTGCTGGTGGGCGGCATCGGCATTATGAACATCATGCTCGTCACCGTTACCGAGCGGACCCGGGAGATCGGCATCCGCAAGGCCATCGGCGGCTCCCGCCGGTCCATCATCGTCCAGTTCCTGATCGAAGCGTCGGTCCTGTGCGGCATGGGCGGCGTGTTCGGCGTCGTCCTGGGGTATCTGGGGACCGTGATCGCAGGAAAGCTGCTGCTGCAGATGGAGGAGGTCCTGCTGCCCAGCGCCGGCCTGACGGCGGGTGCGCTCGTCTTTTCAGCGCTGCTGGGCGTCGGTTTCGGACTGTATCCGGCCATCAAGGCCTCCGGCCTGCAGCCGGTGGAAGCCCTGCGAGCAGATTAAAGGAGTGATACCATGAAGAAACTTGCATCGCTGCTGTTGGCGGTGACGATCCTGCTGAGCCTGGCCCTGCCTGCCGGCGCGGCCTTCCAGGACGTCACGGACAGCGAAACGGCCCGGGAGGTGGCCGTGCTGCAGATGATGGGTGTCATCAACGGCACCTCTGCCACCACCTTCTCCCCCAATGGGCCGCTGACACGCGCCCAGTTCTGCAAGATGGCCGTCATCGTCCTGGGGCGCGGTGATGAGGAACCCCTCTACCGCAACCGGACCATCTTCCCCGACGTGCTGTCGAACCACTGGGCGCGGGGGTACATCAATCTGGCCGTCTCCGTCACCATCGGCGGCAGTGAGGACGGCACCGGCGCCACTCAGCTGATCCGCGGCATGGGCGACGGCACGTTCCGGCCCGACCGGAACATCACCTACGCCGAGGCCGTGACGATCCTTCTGCGGATGCTCGGCTATTCCGACCTGGACGCCGGCATGAACTGGCCCAACGGCTACCTGGAGCTGGCCGCCAACATCGGCCTGACCAGCGGCATGAACCTCAGCGCCAACCAGTCCCTGACCCGTGCCCAGGCGGCGCACCTGTTCAACGCGCTGCTGCTGGCGGACCAGAAGAGCGGCTCGCCGTACTACAATCAGCTGGGCACGCCGGAGACCGGCGTCGTCCTGACGAACGCCAACGCCGAGGCCGAGGACGGCACCACCGGCGCCATGGGCACCTCCGACGGCGTCTACAAGACCGTCACCGGCATCGTCCCGCCGGAGCTGGTGGGCAGCCGCGGCGTCCTCGTCAAGGATTCCGGCGGCCGCGCCCGCGCCTTCCTGCCCACCGGACGGCAGGAGACGGTCGTGGTGGACACGGCCCAGGCCGCGTATCTGACCGACCGGAGCGGCAACCGCTATACCCTGACCGACTCGACGCCCACGTACACCACCACGGCCAGCAGCACGTACAAGGACACGTGGATGGAGCTGCGCTGCGGCGCCCAGGTGACGCTCTACTTCTCGGAGGGCGGGCAGGTGGAGGGCCTGTACCGGAGCACCGTTTCCGCCGATACGGCCATGGTGGCCCGCACCTCCAGCGGCAATCCGTTCGCCGCACTGGTGGAGGGGGCCTCCGACTACACCGTTTACCGGGACGGCAGCCCCGCCACCGTCAGTGACATCGCACTCTACGACGTGGGCACGTACGACCCGGTCTCCCGCATCCTGTCGGTCTCCAGCGCGAAGATCACCGGCCGGTACGACGACGTCTCCCCCAACCTGCAGAGCCCCCAGACCGTCACGGTCATGGGCGCGGAGCTGCCGGTGATGCCCATGGCCATCGACGACCTGGCGAAGTTCGACCTGGGCGACACCTTCACTCTGCTGCTGACGTCGGACGGCCAGGTGGCCGGCGCCGTGTCCACGCAGGACTGCCGGGCAGACAACCTGGGCGTCGTCAACGACAACGGCGTGATGCTGCTCAACGGCATTCAGGTCTCCGGCAGCGACAGCGACTTCGACAAGGGCCACTTGGTGCGCGTCAGCTCCAGCGGCGCCAACAAGGTCAGCCTCAGCCGCGTCTCCGGAAGCGGCGGCCGGGGCACGCTGAACGTGGCTGAGCGGACCGTCGGCGACACGGCGGTCAACGGCAGCTGCCGGATCTTCGAGCAGGCCGGCGACGGCGCCGTCATGCGGGAAATCAGCTGGGACGACCTGCTGGTGGAGACGGTGCCGGCCAGCCAGATCACCTACGCCCGCAGGGATGCCAAGGGCCGTGTGGACCTGATGATCCTCAACGACGTGACCGGCGACATGTACACGTATGGTATCATCCGGCAGGGTGAGCCGCAGCCGGGCGGCCAGGGAACCACGATGGCGTATGAAAATCGTACTGTGGAGCTACGCAACAAGGATCACTCATCTACGCCTATCCGACTGATCAGCAATATGTCCCTGCCCAAAAATCGTATGGCAGGCCTGGTGGCCGGTGACGGTGGCAGCTTGGGTATGGACAAGGTGGTGGCCAGCGTCAGCCTCATCGAGCAGGAGGGCATCCGCCGCAGCGACTTCACCACCCGCGACGGCGTCACGTACGTGCTGGTGCGCTCCCAGGAGATGGTCGTCTCCGAGGACGTCCAGTGCTACAACCGCAGGACCGGCACCTGGTTTGACAGCCTGGATGAGGCCCGCGCGTTCTCGGACGATCTGACCGTCTACTACGACCGCCCGGCGGAGGACGGCGGCAAGGTCCGCATCGTCGTGGCGGAGTGAGCCGCCGCAGGGTCCTGCATACCACGCAAAAAAAGCACCCGGAGACGGGTGCTTTTTTTGCGCGATTCCGCCTGCGGATCCTTTGTGACTTCATCACGGTACGATGCGCGGGCCTGTGGTACGATGGGTACACCAAGACCGGGGAGGCATCGTATGATTTCAGAAGTGAAAAAACGGCGGCGCAGGGCCGTCGTGGATCAGGCGGCCTGCGTGGCCTGCGGCTGCTGTGTGAAGGTCTGCCCGCTGCAGGCCATCGCGGTCGTCCGGGGGATTGCGGCGCAGGTCAGGCCGGAGAAATGTGTGGGATGCGGCAAGTGCGCCCGGGAGTGCCCGGCCAGCGTGATTGAGATCCGGGAGGCGGCGCCATGAAGAAGCGCTGGTACGACTACCTCTGGATCGCGTCGCTGCTGTACCTGGTGCTGGGCTTTTTCAACATCCTGTTCGCGTGGCTGGGGCTGCTCTGCTTCGTGATCCCGCTCGTCATCGCCGTGGCCCGGGGGACGAAGGGCTACTGCAACCGCTACTGCGGCCGGGGGCAGCTCTTCGGGCTGCTGGGCGGCCGCTTCGGGCTGTCCCGGAAGAAGGATATCCCCGGCTGGATGCGGAGCCGGGCGTTCCGGTACGGCTTCCTCATCTTCTTTTTCGCCATGTTCTTCCTGATGCTGTGGAGCACGTACCTGGTGTTTGCCGGGGCGCAGGAGCTTCGGCAGGCCGTCACGCTGCTGTGGACGTTCCGGCTGCCCTGGAACTGGGCGTACCACGGCACCGTGTTCCACCCCGGCGTGGCCCAGTTCGCCTTCGGGTTTTACAGCGTCATGCTCACCTCCACCGTCCTGGGCCTCGTCACCATGGTGCTGTTCAAGCCCCGGAGCTGGTGCATCTACTGCCCCATGGGCACGATGACGCAGCTGATCTGCAGGGCGAAAAACGGCGGCACGCCTTGAAGCGCAGAAGCTGGAACGGCTGCTATGCCCGCAGCCGTTCCAGCTTCGTCTGATCCAGGATTGTCACCATGCCGCGGGACAGCTTCACAATGCCCTCGCTCTGGAAGTAGCGCAGCATCCGGGTGATCACCTCCCGGTGGGTGCCCAGGTGGTTGGCGATGGCCTCGTGGGTGAGCTTCAGCTGGCCGGTTCCCTCAATGGCCGCCTCCTCCAGCAGAAAGGCGGCGACCCGCTGGTCCAGCCGCTTCCACATGACCTGCTCCATGAGCCACATGACCTCCGAGAACCGGCTGGCCATGAGCTCATTCGTATAGTTGGCCACGGAGGCGGACTCCGCCATGATGTCGTGGTAGACGTCCGGGGGAATGACCCAGAGCGCCGTGTCCTTCTCCGCCTCGATGGTCACATCGAACTGGATGGAGCGCAGGATGCAGGAGGCCGAGAACAGGCACACGTCCCGGTCGAACAGGCGGTAGATCGTGATCTCCCGGCCCTCGTCGGAGAGAATGTACGCCCGCAGCTGACCGGCCTTCACCAGAAGGAGCCCCGTGCAGTCCGCGCTTCCGCCGTGGAGCACCGTGCCCTTCCGGACGGTCCGGAAGCTCAGGGCATGGAGAAGCCGCGCCTGCTGGTCGGCGCGGAGCGTATCCCAGATGGGGAAGTATTCCTGAAACATCCCGTGTCCCTCCTTGGCTGTGCTCTCAGTATAGTGGACGGAGCTCCCGCTGTCAATCGCATGCGGAGCGGCGCCGGCCCGGGAAGGCCGAACCGGATTGCCAGACAGGGGGAACCTGTGGTATGATAGCGTCTGACGGGCGGCCGAGCGGCCGCCGGAGGACACCGCCGGGCGGTCCGCCCGGGAGAGGAGGAAGCCGATGCCGCGTACCGATGTGACACAGATGCCGTTTGCCAGGCTGTATCCCCTGCTGGTGGACAAGGCCGGGAGGAAGGGTCGTACCCGGGCGGAGGTGGACCGGGTGACGGCCTGGCTCACCGGGTATTCGCCGGAGGACATCGCCCGGCTGGAGCAGTCTGAAATCAGCTACGGGGACTTTTTCCGCAGCGCCCCGGCCATGAACCCGAACCGTGTGCGCATCACCGGCAGGGTGTGCGGCGTCCGGGTGGAGGAGATCGGGGACCCGCTGATGCGGGATATCCGCTATTTGGACAAGCTGGTGGACGAGCTGGCCAGGGGAAAGCCTCTGGAACAGATCCTCAGAACGTGAACGCCGGACGGGCGTGTGGATCCATCATTACGGGAGTGTGCTGCCATGCGGGAGACGAGGAAAAAGCGGGCGGTTGCCACTGCAGGATGCCGGAGAAAGGGCGTGATATAAAGCATAGAAAGGATGACTGTCATGCATCGGATACCGGATCCGAATCAGATCTTTCCCAACGAATACGGGACCTCGTGCTTCATCAAGAATGTGGTCAGGGCTCCCAACATCTCCATTGGCGACTACACCTACTACGACGATCCGGACGACCCGGCCGGCTTTGAACGGAACAATGTGCTGTTCAACTACCCGGAGTTCGGCGACCACCTGCGGATCGGGAAATTCTGCGCCATCGCCTCGGGCACCAGGTTCATCATGGGGCCCGCCAACCACCGCCTCAGCAGCGTCACCACGTACCCGTTCCACGTGTTCGGCGGCGCGTGGGAGGAGAACACTCCGCCCCACCTGGCCCAGCTGCCGAGGAAAGGGGACATTGTCGTCGGCAACGACGTCTGGATTGGGCGGGAGTGCGTGGTAATGCCGGGCGCCAGCATCGGCGACGGCGCCATCGTGGAGGCCTGCTCCGTCGTCGCCGGAGCGGTCCCGCCCTACACGGTATACGGGGGAAATCCGGCGCGGTTCCTCAAAAACCGGTTCGACGAGGAGCTGACCGGCCTGCTGCTGCAGTTCTGGTGGTGGGATCTGGGGCCGGAGGCCCTGGTGGAGGTCCTGCCGCTGCTGTGTGATCCGGATTTGGAGAAGGCAAAGGCGGGAATTCGGGCGAGGATCGCCCGCCGGAACGATCCGGGCGACTGAGCCGAAAAAATCCCCCGACGCGGTACTGCCGGAACGGCAGAGCACGGCGTCGGGGGATCGTTCGTCCTGATGTCGGGGTGTGACGCCGCAGCGGACGATGGTATACCGGCTGTGACAGTGGACGGCCAGCAGACACCGGTGCCCTCACAGGCCGATGGTGTGAAGGTCCCGGCAGAACGCCCGGTCCGACTCGGTGCCGCGGGCCGACGGCTTCACCTTCAGAAACCGCTGGAGCGGAATGGTCAGCCCCAGCTCCATCACGTCACCGGGGCGCGGGTGCCGCTCCGCCGGGCGCGGTATGCGCCGGGGAGCGGCACCCGGGGCCAGATGAAACGTGTGCCGGCCTCCTCCCGTGTGCGGCCGCCGGACGGGCGGCCGCTCTCCGGTCACATGCCGTCCCGGAGCACGTCCTGATCCCGCAGGACCTTCTCGATGACGGTACCCCGGACCGCCTTCAGCAGAGGCTTCTTCAGCAGCTCCAGAGGACCGGGCAGGGGGACCTCCAGCGGGGACCTGCCGTCCATCAGGCAGACGGTGCTTCGCAGCAGCTCCCGGATGTCGTACACGCTGCCCCACACTTCGGGCACGCCCCGCTCCACACCCAGAAGGCCGTAAACGGCCTCCATGGCGGTGCGCACGGAGTACTCGGTGGTGAACACGGTGTCCCGCGGGGTGTCGGCGAACTGGCCCAGGAAGGCGAAGTTCACACAGCCGTCGGGAATCACATCGGGCCGGTCCCCCCTGGTCCGGGGCATGAAAAAGGCGGTGATGTAGGGCATCAT
>CAJFNY010000055.1 GCA_904395865.1 uncultured Oscillospiraceae bacterium | reverse complement strand
TGGCGCTGACGGCCATGGCGGGCCTGCTGGCCGCCCGCGGCTGCCTGCGCCGGGTGCCCAGCCGCCCCAGGACGCTGGTCCACTGAAAAAACGGGACTGCCGAGGCAGTCCCGTTTCGTTTCCAGGCGCTCAGTCGTAGATGGACTCCACTTCCCAGTCGACGATGGTGCCGGTGGTGGCGTCGATGGTGAACTCGTACTCCATGTAGTTGTAGAAGATCGAGCCTTCGTACTCGCAGCGGCCGTCGTCCCGATCCAGGTGCAGGCGGATGTCGGAGGCCGTCGCGCCGGGCACCTTCGCCAGGGCGATCTGCCGGGCCTGCTCCTCGGTGATGGTCGTGCCGGTGCCGCCGGTGGTCGGACGGTAGTACTCGGCGTCCCGGTCGACGCTGAGGATGCGGCCGGTGGCGGCGTCGATCTCGTAGTCGTACTCCAGATACGTATTGCCGCTGGCCACGACGAACTCCACGTCGTACACCTGCCGGCCGTCGTCCCAGTCCAGCTGGGCGCGGACGAACGTCGCCTGGCTGGCCGTGACGCCGGCGTCCTCCAGGGCCGTGGCCTTGGCGCTCTCCAGGGTGACGGAGGTACCGGTGCTGCCGGTGCCGCCGGTGCCGCCGGAAGGATGGTTGGTGTCGAAGTCGGTGACGGGGTCCGTGTCGCCGGTCAGCGTGACGGTATCCGTGTTGCCGTTCCAGGAGACGGTCTTGCCCATGATCTCGCCGATGGCCCGGATGGGCAGGTAGATGGAGCCGTTGTACAGCAGCGGGGAGACCGTCTGGCCGTTGGCGTCCCGGAAGGTCCGGGCCGTACCGTCGATGATGATGGTGTAATCCGGCCGCAGGGAGACGGTGATGTCGCCGGCTCTGGCGGCCGTGTCGGGCGTGCCGGTGGCGTCGGGCGTCGTCCGGGCGCCGGCGATGGTGGCGGTGTGGGTCGTCTCATCCCAGTTGACGTTCCGGTCCATCAGCTCGCCGATGGCGCGGATGGGGACGTACGTGGTGCCGGCGTAGCCGATGGGGTGCACCTCCTGCCCCTGGACGTTGTAGAACGTCCGGGCCGTGCCGTCGATGACGACGGTCACGTCCGGCCGCAGCCGGGCCTCCACCGTCCGGGCTCCCGAGGCCGCAGTCACCGCGCCGCACAGCAGCGCCGCAATGGCCAGAACGCAAATCAGCTTCTTCCACATGATGGTTTCCTCCTCAATCTTGTCAGTTCCTTCCGGGCGGTCGCCCGTGGTTTCTGGAGACAGCATACCGCAGAAAGATTAAAAGCAGATTAAAGCACTGGGATTTTTCTTCGGCCGGTCTTGACAGCGCGGCTCGTCCTCCTGTATAATTGCTAACAGAGTTAGCTTTTTGCAAGGAGGAATGAAATGGATTACCACAAGGCAGCCGAGACGCTGCTGGGGGCCCGCGCGGCCCTTCGCTGGTTCGCCGGCGGCCCCCCGGCGGAGCAGCTGGCATACGGGGAATCCCTGGCGCTGCTGCTGCTTCTGCGCCGCGGGGCGCCGGTGCATCCCCGGGAGCTGAGCCGGGAGATGGACGTGAGCACGGCGCGGGTGGCGGCCGTACTGAAGCATCTGGAGTCCCGCGGCCTCCTGCACCGCAGCCCCGACGACCGGGACAGCCGCCAGGTGCAGGTGACGCTGACGGAAGCCGGCCGGCAGGAGATCCTCGCCCGGCACGCCGCCGTCACCGGCAGCTTTGCCGCCATGCTGGAAGCCCTGGGGCCCGAGGACACCGAGGCGCTGCTGCGGATCGCCCGCAAGCTGGAGGCACTCTGCCCGCCTCCTCCGGACCGGAAGGAGGCGCGCCATGAATGAAAAGCTCCGGGAAAAGCTGCGGGAGTCCCTGACCAGCGTCCTGCCGGTGACGGCCATCGTCCTGCTGCTGAGCGTGACCCTGGTGCCGCTGGAGCCCGGGACGCTGCTGCTGTTCCTGATGGGCGCCGTGTTCCTGATCCTCGGCATGGGCCTGTTCCAGCTGGGCGCCGAGATCGCCATGACGCCGCTGGGCCAGGACATCGGCGGCCAGCTGGCCCACATCCGGAAGCGCTGGCTGCTGCTGGCCGTCTGCTTCCTGGTGGGGACGGTCATCACCATCTCCGAGCCAGACCTGCAGGTGCTGGCCGAGCAGGTGGCCTCGGTGCCGAATGAAATCCTGATCTGGACCGTGGCCCTGGGCGTCGGCGTGTTCACGGCCGTGGCCGTGCTCCGTCTGGCGCTGAAGATCCGTCTGGCCGACCTGCTGCTGGTGCTCTACCTTCTGCTGTTCCTCGTCTCGTTCCTGGCACCGGAGGACTTCCTGGCCGTGGCCTTCGACGCCGGCGGCGTCACCACCGGCCCCATGACCGTCCCGTTCATCATGGCCCTGGGCGTCGGCCTCTCCGCCGCCCGGTCCGACCGGGACGGCGCCAGCGACAGCTTCGGCCTCGTGGCCCTGTGCAGCGTCGGCCCGATCCTCATGGTGCTGCTGCTGGGCATCTTCTACCGGCCGGAGGAGGCCGCCTACGATCTCGCGGAGCTGGCGCCGGTCATCACCAGCCGGGACGTGCTGGCCCAGTTCGTGGTGGCCCTGCCGGAGTACGCCGCCGAGGTGCTGCAGAGCCTGCTGCCGGTCATCGGCGCGTTCGCGGTGTTCCAGCTGCTGACCCGGCGGTACCGGCCGCGGCAGCTGCTGAAGCGGGCCATCGGCATCGTCTACACGCTGCTGGGCCTGATCCTGTTCCTCACCGGCGTCAACGTGGGCTTCGCCCCGGTGGGCAATCTGCTGGGCCAGGGCCTGGCCGGCAGCCCGTACCGCTGGGTGCTGCTGCCGGTGGGCCTCGTCCTCGGCTACTACCTCGTCAAGGCCGAGCCGGCCGTCCGCGTCCTCAACGACCAGGTGGAGGAGATCACCGGCGGCACCATCTCCGCCCGGATGATGAACCGCTGCCTGTCCCTGGGCGTGGCCTTCGCCGTGGGGCTGGCCATGCTCCGGGTGCTGACGGGGCTGCACATCTACTGGATCCTGCTGCCCGGCTACGCCGTGGCCCTGCTGATGAGCCGGCGGGTGCCGTCCATCTTCGTGGGCGTGGCCTTCGACTCCGGCGGCGTGGCCAGCGGACCCATGACGTCCACGTTCCTGCTGCCCCTGGCCATCGGCGCCTGCACCGCCGTGGGCGGCAACGTGGTGACGGATGCCTTCGGCGTCGTGGCCATGGTGGCCCTGACGCCGCTGATCGCCGTGCAGCTGATGGGCCTGATTTACAGCCGGCGCGCCAGGCGTGCCGTGACGCCCGGCGTCCTGTCCGACGACCTGGTGCTGGAGGAGGTGGTCCCGTGAATATCCATACCGAACCGCGGCTGCACCAGCGCCTGCTGCTGATCGTCACCCGCGGTGACAGCGAGAAGCGGGTTGCCCGCATTCTCGCGCAGCTGAAGCTGCCGCTCTACTGGCAGTTCCGCGGCCAGGGCACGGCCTCCTCGGAGCTGCTGGACATCTGCGGCCTGGAGGGCACCGGCCGGCTGCTGACGGCCGCCCTGCTGCCCCGCGCCCAGGTGCCCCGGGTCTTTGAGGCCCTGGGCGGGAAGCTGGCCCTCCGCCGCCGCGGCGGCGGCATCGCCCTGACCCTCCCGGTGGATGGGCTCCAGGCGACCATCCAGACGCTGCTGACGGAAGGCGTCTCCGCCCTCCCGGACCCACAGAAAGGGGATGAACCGTTCATGTCGAAGCACGCAATGATCCTCGTGGCCGCCAACTACGGCTGCAGCGACGAGATCCTCGAGGCGGCCCGCGGGGCCGGCGCCCGGGGCGGCACCATTCTCCGGGGCCGGCGCGGCGGCGAGGCCGCCACGCTGGGCTTCCTGGGCATGTCCACCCAGGAGGAGCAGGAGTTCCTGATGATCGTGGTGCCCCAGAGCCAGAAGGCCGCGGTCATGGCCGCGGTCAGCCAGCGCTGCGGCCTGACGTCGCCGGCCAGAGGCGTCGTCCTCTCCCTGCCGGTGGAGGACACCCTCGGGCTGGAGGGCGGCTGAGGCAGCCCGGAATTTGACGAAAGCGGCCGGACGCTCTCTGAGCGTCCGGCCGCTTTTGCACGGTGAGCGGGATCCGCCTGTCGAAAAACGGCTTCGGCCGGCAGATCCGGCGGGAACCTGCCAAAAAAGCCAGCACGGGAATTTGGCGAAGCAGGCCGCTCTACCGCCGCTTCTTGGCGGCCTCAATGGCCTGCAGCGCCGCATCCACGGCCCGGGGCGCCAGCGCCTTCTGCCGGGCCAGGCGGTCCAGATACGCCGGCAGCTCCGCCGCCGTCACGATGGGCACGTCGCTGCGGCGGCGGCCCCGGAGGACGGCGCCGTCGTTGGCGATGCAGATCAGGCTGTGGACCGGCACGCCCGGCAGCAGCGCCCGCAGCACCGACGCGTGGCGGCGCACCTGGGCCGTGGGGCTCTCGGTGCGCCGGGCCCGTCCGCCGCCGCGGCTGCGCCGCCAGACGGCGTCGCTGAGCACCTGGATCGTGCCGCCGTAGTTCTTCGTCTCCACGGCCACGACGCCGGCCGGCCCCACCAGCAGATGGTCCAGCTCCTGCGGCGCCGGGCTGCCCGGCGGCAGCAGCAGAATGCACCGGGCGGAATACGGCCCGCGGCAGTCCCGGGCCACCAGCTGCCACCCCCGTCGCTTCCGCACCCATTCCCGGAGAATGGCCTCCACCCGCTCCTCGCCGGCCTTACCGGCCTGCCGCTGCCGCCGGTGGACCGCCGCCCGCCGCAGTCCGAACACCAGCAGGAGCAGCACCACGGCAGCGGCCGCCGCCAGTATCCATACGTTCATGGCCGCACCTCCTCTCTCCCCCATCATACCGTGCTGCGGGCCCGCTGGCAAGCGGCAGGTTGCATTTCCCGGGGAATGTGGTACAATCGTTCCATCACCACCGGGAGGGGATTCCATGGAGCAGCTGCCGCCCTTCCGCGTCCTGGCGCGGATCCACAGCGCGTTTTCCACCAAGTTCGGCATCCCGCGGCAGAGCGGCCTGGTGCCGCAGCTGCGGGCCACGGTCGTCTTTGAGCCGGCGTTCCGCAGCGCCGAGGCCGTCCGGGGGCTGGAGGGCTTCTCGCACCTCTGGCTGATCTGGTACTTTTCGGCCTCCGCCCGGGAGGAATTCTCCCCCACGGTCCGGCCACCCCGGCTGGGTGGCAACGTGCGCATGGGTGTCTTTGCCACCCGCTCGCCGTTCCGGCCCAACCCCATCGGCCTGTCGGCCGTGAAGCTGGAGTCCGTGGAGCTCCATCCGGAGCTGGGTCCGGTGCTGACCGTCTCCGGCGCCGACCTGATGGACGGAACGCCGATTCTCGATATCAAGCCGTACGTGCCGTACGTGGACGCCATTCCCGACGCCGCCGGCGGCTTCGCCGCCGCCGCGCCGGAGCCGGTGCTGACGGTGGTCTGCCCGCCGGAGCTGCTGGATGTGCTGCCGCCGGCGGACCGGGCGGCCCTGCCGGGCGTCCTGGCCCAGGATCCCCGTCCGGCGTACCAGCGGCAGGACGGCCGCATCTACGGCATGGACTTCGCCGGCTGCCGCGTCCGGTTCACCGTCACGGGCGACACCGTGACCGTCACGGAGATCACGCCGGGCATTTGACAATCTCTGACGATTTCCTTTGCCTTTTCCCGCCGGGCGTGGTATACTGGGGAGGCAATCCGACAAACTTTTCGAGGGAGTGTTGGCTTTGGAGCACAATTTCCGCGCCGCCCTGAATGGCTTTAACCGCGCCGACGTGGTCAGCTACATCGAGGAATGCTCGATCAACCACGCCCGGGAGCTGCGCCAGCTGCGGGAGGAGAACGCCCGGCTGCGTTCCGAGCTGGAGCAGCTGGAGGCCGCCCGCGTGCAGCCGGAGCCGCTCCCCCCTGCCCCGGAGCCGCCCGCGCCGCCGGAGCCGGCGCCGAAGCCGGAACCGGCCGTCTCCGGCACCTCCGCCGAGGAGCTGGCCGCCTACCGCCGGGCAGAGGCCGTGGAGCGGGCCGCCCGGCAGCGGGCCGCCGAGCTGTGCCGCCAGGTCAATGCCGTGCTGGCCGGCGCCGGCCGCCAGTTTGAGGCCAGCCGCGGCGACGTGGACGCGCTGATGTCCGACCTGAACATCTGCCTCCGCCGCCTCAACGACGCCTTTGCCCAGCTGCGCATGGCCTTCGACGACACCGGCAGCGCCCTGTCCGGCATTGCACCGCTGGACCCCGCCGCGGACGCCGCCCCCAAGGGCTGAGCGCCCGCACCCAGACCGACGCCAAAACCGGCCGGACCCCACGGGTCCGGCCGGTTCCATCTGTTTTCATTCATACCAACGGCCCCGTCCGAACGGACGGGGCCGGTTTGATTTACGGGATCAGTCCTCGGCCTCGGCGGCCTTCTTGGCCTCCTCGATGATCTTGGCCTGGTACATCTGCGGGACCTCCTCGTAGCGGATGAACTTCAGCCGGAAGTAGCCGCGGTCCTGGGAGATGGAGCGCAGGTCGATGACGTACGACGACATCTCGCCCATGGGCACCTCGGCCTCCACCTGCTGCTGGTTGTCGCCCTTGGGCGTCATGCCCAGGATGCGGCCGCGGCGCTTG
>CAJFNY010000054.1 GCA_904395865.1 uncultured Oscillospiraceae bacterium | reverse complement strand
CTGGTGGACGATAACGGACTCGAACCGCTGACCCTTCGCACGTCAAGCGAATGCTCTACCAGCTGAGCTAATCGTCCGAAAGCTCGTTTATTATAAACGGTCGTCCGCCGTTTGTCAAGAGCTTCTCAGGAAATTCCCTATCCGGCCTGGACAGAACGGCCGGATAGGTACCAGGCGATCAGATAATCGGCCACGGCGCCGTAGGACTGGACACCCTCCTCCTGGTCGAAGGCCTTGAGATACGTGTCATTGACCTTCTGGGCTGCGTCCTGCACGGTGCCCTCATACGGCTCGTAGTGGGCGTTGGCGGCGCGGCAGTCCGCCTGCAGCTGCTCCGAGGCCATGTTCCAGATTTCGGCGGCCAGCTCGCGGTCAACGGCGTACAGGGCGTTGTAGCAGTAGACGAAGGCCGAGTAGGAGCCGGAATAGCGGAACTCGATGGAGTCGCTGGCGCTGCAGGCCAGGTAGGCGCAGAAATTGGCGTCGTCCTCCGCGGGGAAGCCCAGCCGGTGGGCCACCTCGTGGCACATGGTGAACGGCAGGGAGACGACGAAGGTGTCGGGGTTGACGCTGCTCTCGCCGGTGAACGGGACGAAAATGCCGGTGACGCCGGCGTAGGAGTAGAGCTGCCAGGCCGTCAGCCGCTTGACCCGGGCCGTGGACACCTCCTCGTCGGAGCCCCAGAGCGCCGGCAGCGCCTGGCAGGCCCGGGGCGCCTCCGCCGCCAGCGTGGAGAAGGACTGGAAGTCGGCCACGCCGTCCGCGTCCCGGCTGACCTGCGCCGCATACGTATTGGCCTCCCCGGCGTAGTACGCCGCGGCGTCGTACAGCTCCTGGGTGGTGTAGGGCCGCGTCTCCAGGCCGATGCGCTCGCCCACCGACGGGCCGAAATGCCCCAGACCCCAGATGGCCACGAAGATCATCAGCCCGGCGCAGAAGCCCAGCAGTACGCCGCTCAGCCAGCAGACGAAACCCCGGTGCTTCCGGAAGCACTGCACCAGCGTGTAGATGACCCACAGCACCAGCAGCAGCACCAGCACCTCCCACAGAGCGAAGGGGAACGGCGAGGTGATCTTCGAGAGGAAGCCGAGAACGCCGCTGGAAAAGTCGGGATAGAAGGAGAACACCACCTCGGGAATGGCCTTGGCGGCGGCAATCATCAGGCCGGTCAGCACCAGCAGGATGGCCGAGAGAATGACGCGGGAAACGGTTTTCATGGGCGGGGCTCCTTTGCGTGCCGGAAGATTTCCCGGCACAGCCGGGACTCTGCAATACTTTACCACAAATCTGTGAACAAATATACCACGCTGTCCCCGAAAACAAAAGGGTTTTTCGCCGCGCCCCGTTGACAAAGCAGGGGGATCGGATATAATTGAACTGTTACGAACGAATACACGCACGGAGGCTTGCAAATGCTGAAAAATACCGAAAAAACCATGGAGAAGATCGTCGCCCTGTGCAAGGGCCGCGGCTTCATTTTCCCCGGCTCCGAGATCTACGGCGGCCTGGCCAATACCTGGGACTACGGCCCTCTGGGCGTGGAGCTGAAGAACAACGTCAAGCGGGCCTGGTGGAAGAAGTTCGTCCAGGAGAACCCGTACAACGTGGGCCTGGACGCGGCGATCCTCATGAACCCGCAGACGTGGGTGGCCTCCGGCCACCTGGCAGGCTTCTCCGATCCGCTGATGGACTGCCGCGAGTGCCACGAGCGCTTCCGCGCCGACAAGCTGATCGAGGACTGGTGCGCCGAGACCGGCTTCGAGCTGGACAAGCCCATCGACGCCTTCTCCCAGGCGGAGATGAAGGACTTCGTGGAGACGCACAACATCCCATGCCCCACCTGCGGCAAGCACAACTTCACGGACATCCGCCAGTTCAACCTGATGTTCAAGACGTTCCAGGGCGTCACCGAGGACGCCAAGAACACGGTTTACCTGCGGCCGGAGACGGCCCAGGGCATCTTCACCAACTTCGTCAGCGTCCAGCGGACGACCCGCCGGAAGCTGCCCTTCGGCATCGGCCAGATCGGCAAGAGCTTCCGCAACGAGATCACCCCCGGCAACTTCATCTTCCGCGTCCGGGAGTTTGAGCAGATGGAGCTGGAGTTCTTCTGCAAGCCGGACACCGACCTGGAGTGGTTCTCCTACTGGCGCGGCTTCTGCCGCGACTGGCTGCTGTCCCTGGGCCTGCGGGAGGAGAACCTCCGCCTGCGGGACCACGACCCGGAGGAGCTGAGCTTCTACTCCAAGGCCACCACCGACTTCGAGTTCCTGTTCCCCTTCGGCTGGGGCGAGCTGTGGGGAATTGCCGACCGGACGAACTACGACCTGTCCCGCCACCAGGAGACCTCCGGCAAGGACCTGACGTACTTCGACCAGGAGCAGAACACGCGGTACATCCCGTACGTCATCGAGCCCTCCCTGGGCGTGGAGCGCAGCGTGCTGGCCTTCCTGTGCGACGCGTACGACGAGGAGGTCGTCGGCCAGGACAAGAACGGCAAGGACGACGTCCGCACCGTGCTGCATCTCCACCCGTTCCTGGCGCCGTTCAAGGCGGCGGTGCTGCCGCTGTCCAAGAAGCTCTCCCCCGCGGCCGAGGAGCTGTATCACCAGCTGCAGAAGGACTTCATGGTCGACTTCGACGACGCCGGCTCCATCGGCAAGCGGTACCGCCGGGAGGATGAGATCGGCACGCCGTACTGCATCACCGTCGATTTCCAGACCGTCGGCGACGAGAACACGCCCGCCGACCACGCCGTGACCATCCGTGACCGCGACACCATGGAACAGGTGCGCGTCCCCGTGGATCAGGTGAAGAGCTGGCTGGCGGAGCGGGTCAGCTTCTGATCACAATTGCTGCAAAACGCCTGACCGGGCACCGGTCGGGCGTTTTTGCGTCCGGCTGCAGCACGTTCCGGAGCTGCGCAGGCGGCTGTCACCTTTCGGCCGCGGGAGCCGTCTGATCAATGGAGTGTCATACGTACGGCCTGCCGGAGACGCGCAGCCGGGCGCATGGCCTGAAAAACGGATTGTCAGGGAAGGGAGAACGTCATGAAGCGAGCGGGAATCCTGGTGTGTGTTGCGGCGCTGCTGTGCGCAACGGTATCGGCGGCGGACTGGCCGGCATGGGCGGAGAGCGCGGAAGCATGGGCTTCGGCCAGGGGAATGGAATCCGAGGTGCTGGAGACGCCGGACAAGACGATTACGCGGAGCGAGGCCGTGGAGCTGTTCTATGAGGCGGCCGGCAGCCCGGAGGCTTCTGCGGAGCCGCCGTTCTCCGACGTGTCGGCGGAGGACGCTGCTGCGGCGAACTGGGCGGCAGACGCCGGGATCGTCACGGGCGTCGACGGGGAGCGGTTTCTCCCGGACCGTCCGGTGAGCCGCCAGGAGTTCGCGGTCATGCTGTACCGGCAGGCCGGCCTGCCGGAGGATGTGGGCGGCAGTCTGGACGGGTACGCGGACGCGGCGCAGGTGGACGATTGGGCGCAGGCCGGCGTGCGCTGGTGCGTGGAGACCGGGATCCTGCGGGGGCGGTCCGGCGACCGCCTCGTGCCGGACGGGACCATCACGGCGGCGGAGGCCGTGCAGATGCTGCTGCGGGCGGAGATGTGCGTGGAAACCGTGACGGTCACCTCGCTGGAGGAGATCCGGGAGCAGCTGGCCGCGGCCATCGCGGAGGTGCGTCAGCCGCCGGTGTTCCTGGTGTCCGGGGAGCTGGACACGGAGACGCTGACCATGGACGTGCAGAACGTGTACTCCGCGCTGCTGTCTGCACAGCCGGAATATAAGTACGCCCACGACCTGCAGGCGGAGCTGACGGACAGCGGCCGGCTCTACTGCACGGTTTCGTACATGCCCTACCGGACCGGCGCCTATCCGGAGGGCTTCGAGGGCGTGGCCGTGGGCAGCCTCGAGGAGCTGCTGGCGGCCGCCCGGAACGGCCTGACGCAGTCGTCCATTGCGATCCGCATCACGGAACCGGCGCTGCAGGTGGACGATATGAACCGGATGCTGCAGCAGGCCGGCGGAAGCTACCTGCTCTGCCAGCTCAATGCCGACGGCACGGCGGTGCAGGTTACGCCGCAGAACGGCCTGACGCATGCGGAGGCACTGGAGTGCCTGCAGGCCATCGACGAACTGGCGGAGCAGGTGCTCGCCTCGGAGCTTCAGGAGGGCATGACGGACCGGGAGAAGGCCGAGGCGCTGTATACGTACCTGACGGACCACGTGCAGTACGACCACCGATACTACACCGACCGCGCCAGCATGCCGTACGAATCCATGACGGCGCTCGGCGCGCTGCGGGACGGCCTGGCCATCTGCGGCGGCTACGCCCAGGCGCTGCAGACCCTATTCGAGGCGGCGGGCATCCCGTGCTACACGGTCAGCGGCCAGATGGGCAGCGAGTACCACATGTGGAATGTGGCGCTGCTGGACGGCGCGTGGCGGTACTTCGACGCCACCAGCGACCGCGGCCGCGCGGACTACGGCTTCCTGCGCTTCGGCGTGACGGCGGAGGAGCTGACCGGCTACCGCTACGTCTGGAATACGGAGTGGATCCAGCGCCTGATCGGCGAAGCCGACTGAGATCTGCCGATTGCCGGCCCGGAGCACGGAGCTCCGGGCCGGCTCCGTCTGTCGGACGGCGCATGGAACGTGGGAATTTTGGCAAAATTGCAAATAGGACTGGAAAAAAAGCTGCATATGCGGTATGATAAAACACGAACCGAACAGAAATCAGGCTGAAAGTAACAGAAACCCAAACACTGTGTCTGGCATGCCCGGCGCCCCGGCGCCGGTTCGGAAACTTCTATGGAAAAGGAAGGATCGCTATGGAAAAATCCAAACTTCAGGCTCTGGCCATTCAGGCGACCAAGGCCCGCCTGCTGGCCGTGCAGATGGTGCATGACGCTGCGTCCGGCCATCCCGGCGGCTCCCTCAGCTGCCTGGACGTGCTGACGACCCTGTATTTTGACGTCATGCACGTGGACCCCAAGAATCCCCGGGATCCCGACCGGGACCGCTTCGTCATGTCCAAGGGCCACTGCTCTCCGGCCATGTATCCGGTGCTGGCCCTGCGCGGCTTCTTCCCGGTGGAGGATCTGAAGCAGTTCCGCTCCATCGACGGCCACATGTCCGGCCACGTGGAGATGCACGTCCCCGGCGTCGACATGTCCACCGGCTCCCTGGGCCAGGGCATCTCCACCGCCGTGGGCATGGCCCTGGGCGGCAAGCTGAACCACAAGGATTACCGCGTCTACGCCATCCTCGGCGACGGTGAGGTGGCGGAGGGCCAGGTGTGGGAGGCCATGCTGTCGGCCGCCAAGTACAAGCTGGACAACCTGTGCGCCTGCGTGGACGTCAACGGCCTGCAGATCGACGGTCGCACGGCCGACGTCATGCCCACCGAGCCGCTGGACAAGAAGTTCGAGGCCTTCGGCTGGCACGTGATCACCATCGACGGCCACGACTACGATCAGATCGAGAAGGCCTACGCCGAGGCGGCGGCCACCAAGGGGCAGCCGACCATGATCCTGGCCAAGACCGTCAAGGGCAAGGGCGTCTCCTTCATGGAGAACGACGCCGGCTGGCACGGCAAGGCGCCCAACGATGAGCAGTTCGCCCAGGCCAAGGCCGAGCTGGAAGCCAAACTGAAGGAACTGGAGGGTTAATCACCATGGCTGAAAAAATTGCTACCCGTGCTGCGTACGGCGACGCGCTGGTTGCGCTGGCCGACAAATATCCCGAGCTGGTCGTGTTCGATGCCGACCTGTCCGGCGCCACCATGACCAAGGGCTTCGCCAAGGCGTATCCCGACCGGTTCTTCGATATGGGCATCGCGGAGGCCAACATGGTCGGCGTGGCGGCCGGCCTGTCCACCTGCGGCAAGAAGCCCTTCGTCAACACCTTCGCCATGTTTGCCGCCGGCCGTGCCTGGGAGCAGGTCCGCAACTCGGTCTGCTACCCGCACCTGAACGTCAAGGTCGTCGGCTCCCACGGCGGCCTCAGCGTCGGTGAGGACGGCGCCACCCATCAGTGCATCGAGGACTTCGCCCTGATGCGCGCCATCCCCGGCATGGTGGTGCTCTGCCCCTGCGACGGCCACGAGATGCGCCTGGCCACCGAGGCGCTGCTGAACTACGAGGGGCCGGCGTATATGCGCCTGGGCCGCCTGGCGGTGGAGACCGTCACCGACGCCATCCCCGGCTACTCCTTCCAGCTGGGCAAGGCCTCGAAGCTGGCCGACGGCAAGGACGTGACGATCATCGCCACCGGCATGATGGTCCAGATGGCCCTGAAGGCCGCCGAGGCCCTGAAGGCCGAGGGCATCTCGGCCCGGGTGCTGGACATGCACACCATCAAGCCCCTGGACGAGGAGGCCGTGCTGGCCGCCGCCAGGGAGACCGGCTGCATCGTCACCACCGAGGAGGCCAACGTCCTGGGCGGCCTGGGCGCCGCCGTCTGCGAGTATGTGGCCGGCACCTGCCCGGTGCCGGTGGTCCGCCACGGCGTGAACGACGAGTTCGGCCGCAGCGGAAAGGCGCCGCTGGTGCTGGAGGCCTTCGGCCTGAGCCCGGAGAAGATCGCCGAGTGCGCCCGCAAGGCCATCTCCATGAAGAAATAACGCGGAGAGTGTAACTGTGGAAGGCCGCCGGCCCCTGTTTGGGGCCGGCGGCTTTGTGCTTGCGAAGTTTTGTTGTCTGGTGTAAAATGGTGACAGCATTCTGACGTTTGGCGGCGCAGCCGCCGGAATTCCGGAAAAGGAGTGTTCCACCATGAAACTTTGCAGACGAATCGTGTGCATCCTGCTGGCCGCTGTGCTGCTGGCGGGCGTCGCCCCGGTGCTGGCCGCGGACCGGTCCGAGGTGCCGGACTACTTCCGCGTCGAGCATGACGGGCAGCAGCTGCCCGGCCAGTATACGCTCTCCGAGGGGCGCATCCTGGGCGGCGGCATCGACGGCGGCATCGTCAACACGTTTACCGTCAGCGACGATTTCTACTACGCCCTGGCGCCGGACGAGACGATCACCGTGACGAACGACAACGCCTCGGAGACGGGCTTCGTCTATCTCTACTGCACCGTGTTCCACCCGGAGGAATCGTACGTCAGCTTCACCGGTGAGACGGTGGAGATCCCCGGCGGCTACTTCCGGGAGCTGGACACGAACCGCTACATCCTGGGCGCAGACGGCCAGTGGATCGAGCTGGATGACGGCCGCTGGCTGCTGGGCGCAGTGCTGGAGGTCGAGAAGGGCATGATGCTGCACACCGGCGAGTCGTACAGCGCGACGCTGCCGGAGATGGACGCGGACGAGGTCGCCCTGCTCTACGTGATGTACATGGACCCGGCGGTCAACCCGGACTACTATGAGCGCAACCTGGACTACACCGAGTACCAGCGCAACGTCTACACCGTCCGGCAGGCGACGGTCGCCGGCTTCACCGACGTGACCGAGGATGCCTACTACGCCGAGGCGGTCCGGTGGGCCGTGGACAACGGCGTCACCAGCGGCACCTCTGCCACCACCTTCTCCCCGGCCGCATCCGTCACCCGCGCTCAGGCGGTGACGTTCCTGTGGCGGGCCGCCGGCTCCCCGGCGCCGGCCTCCGACGTCTCGCCCTTCACCGATGTGACGGAGCCTGACGCCTACTACTACCAGGCGGTGCTGTGGGCGGCAGAGCAGGGGATCACCACCGGCGTCAGCGCCGACACTTTCGGCCTGAACGGCACCCTGGCCTACGACCAGATCCTGACCTTCCTCTGCCGGGCCGCCGGCGAGACGGCCGAGGGCGAAAACTGGTCCGACGCGGCCATGGCCTGGGCGGCGGACAACGGGCTCACCGAGGGCCTGGATCTGTCGGCCAAGGCCGACTGCCCGCGGTCCGACGTGGTCTACTGCCTGTGGAAGCAGCTGGCCTGACGGCACAAGCACAGTACGCGGCGCCCCCGCCCCGATTTTCGGGGCGGGGGCGCTTTGGTGCCGCGGGGTGTGGATAAAAAACCGCCCCGGCGGCTGCCGGGACGGTTGGGAAAGCGGCGAATTACGCGCTGGCCAGCTCCTTGGCCTTCTGGGCGGCGGAGGCGGCGTCCTCGGTGTAGGCGTCGGCGCCGATCTCGTCGGCGAACGCCTGGGTGATGGGCGCGCCGCCGACCATGACCTTGATCTTGCTGCGGAAGGGCGCGGCGTTCAGGGCGGCCACAGTGTCCTTCAGGGAGGGCATGGTGGTGGTCAGCAGGGCCGAGCAGGCGACGATCTTCGTGTCGGGGTTCTGCTCGTACGCCTCGATGAACTTCTCCTTCGGCACGTCGACGCCCAGGTCGATCACCTGGAAGCCGGCGCTCTCCATCATCATGGCAACCAGGTTCTTGCCGATGTCGTGCAGATCGCCGGCGACGGTGCCGATGATGATCTTGCCGGCAGCGTTCGTCTCTCCGGAGGACAGGTGCGGCTTCAGCACGTCGACGCCCTTCTTCATGGCGCGGGCGGCCACCAGCATCTCCGGGACGAAGATCTCGCCGGCCTTGAACTTGGCGCCGACGGAGTCCATGGCGGCGATCATGCCCTCGTTGAGGATGGCGGTGGGATCGCAGCCGGCGTCCAGCGCCTCCTGCACGGCGGCGGGAACCTTCTTGGCCTTGCCGGCCTCTACAGCGGCATAGACTTCCTGAATTTTCTCATTCATAGTGAAAACCTCCTTAAAAAATCAGAGAGTTGACTCCCCGGAGTTTGCTCACAGCAGACCCTGCCGGTGGGCGGCGATGTAGTTCATGCAGTCCTCATCCTGCTCCCGGAGCAGCTCGACGGCGTACATCAGGCCGACCATGTCCTTGTTGGTCGGGTCGACGATGGCGCTGTCCATGCCGGCGTTCATGGCCAGCGCCAGGAAGGCCATGTTCAGCGGCTTGCGGAAGCCGGGGAAGCCGAAGGAGATGTTGCTCAGGCCGCTGGTCAGATGGATGTCGGGGTACTGGTCCTTGATCCGCCTGCAGCACTCGGAGAACAGCGTGAAGGCGGCCTGATTCGTGGCCGCGGCCTCCACCAGCGGGTCGATGTAGAGCCGGCTGGGGGCGATGCCGTACTCCCTGGCCTTGGCCATGATCTTGTCGAACACCTGCATGCGGTCCTCGACGCTCTGCGGGATGCCGCTCTCACAAAGCAGGGCGATGCAGCCCCAGTCGGTGTCGGCGATGGCCGGGAAGACGATGTCGGTCTTGACGACGCCGTCGGCGTCCTTCTCCATGGAGACGGAGTTGACGATGCCGGGCTTGCGGCAGAAGCGGAAGGCCTGTGCACAGATCGAGGCGCTGGGGCTGTCCACGGCGATGGCGACGTTGTCCATCTCCTCGGGGATGGCTGCCTCGACCTCGCCGATCATCCAGCGGAGCGTCTCCAGCTCCACGGCCGGGTCGGTGGATGCGCAGACGTCGATATACAGCGGCACCGGCTCCTCGAAATAGTCCTCATCCTGGGCGGCCCGGGCCTGCGCCAGTGCCCGCTGACGAATGAACTCGCCGTTGCGGTCTGCGATGGCCTGCGCCACGACAGGAATGGCGCCGTTCAGCTTCTCACCAATGATAATCAACGAAAAGCCCTCCTTGATTTTGTGAATAATGCTCAAAAAAGCGCGGATTTTCATAACATATTCGTATTATAACGAAAATCCCACGGGATGGGAATCCAGCAACCTATTGACAAAACGCCACGGGGTTTCCTACAATGTGTATGATGTGCAAGGAGGAGGGAATTTTATGAAGCTGAGCGCAGCCCTGATTTTCCGAGAGGTTTCGGCCGTGTATCCGGCGAGTGCCGGCGGCCCGCTGTCGCAGCAGCCGCTGCTAGGGCGGCCCGTGGTGCCGGCGGCGGAGCATCTGGAGGACATGGAGGTCTGCATGCTGCCGGCAACGGAGTACGGCGCCGGCAGCATGCAGGTGCTGACGGGCGGAGACCGGCCGCTGCGGCCGGATCAGCTCCGGGTGGAGGCGCCCTCCCCCGGCGCGGTCTACAATCTGCTGCAGCAGATCTTTGAGCGGTACGAGACGTGGTACGAGGGCCTGGTGGAATCGCGGCTGCGGGGGCAGTCGATCCAGACGCTGCTGGAGCTGTCGTACCCGGTGCTGGGAAAGCCGCTGGTCGTCATCGGCATGGACTTCTCCATCGTCGCCGCGGTCCGCACGGAGAAGATGGGCGTGGCCCGGGGCGTGTTCGGCTCCACCGAGGACACGTACACCGTCGTCACGGAGCTGAAGCAGAGCAGCGCCTATGCTGCCGCCCGGCAGCGGGACGGCTACTTCTACTACCGCTCCGAGGAGGCCGGCGGCGACTGCCTCTGCGTCAACATCAAGAAGTACGGCCGGACGACGTTCCGCCTGATGATGCTCGACCCGGCCGGCAGCCAGGACGAGACGGACGGCTTCCTGCTGCAGCTGCTGGCGGACCTGGTGGAGCACGCCCTGCTCCACAACACCTCGCCGGTTTCCGCCGAGGACCGCTCCATCCGCGCCATCCTCCACACGGCCATCAGCGACCGGACGGCCGACTACGTGACCATCAGCCAGCGGCTGGAGAACAGCGGCTGGAGCAGCAGCCACGAGTACCTGTGTGTGGTGCTGCAGCTGTCGTATCTCGATCAGAAGAACCTGACGGTGCATGCCATCTGCAGCTACATCGAGAACATCCTCTCCGGCTCCTGCGCTTTCCAGTACCGCGACGACATCGTGGTGTTCGTGGATCTGACCGTGTCGTCCATGAGCCAGGCCGACATCTCCTCGCGGCTCAGCTGCTTCGTCCGGGACAGCCTGCTGAAAGCCGGCTACAGCCGCGTCCTGCTGGGCCACTTCAACTTCCGCCGCCAGTACGACCAGGCGTGCATCGCCCTGGAGGTGGGCAGCCGGCGGAATCCCTTCTTCTGGATCCACCGCTTCAATGACATCGCCTTCGAGTACATTCTGGAGCAGGCCACCCGGAAGCTGCCCGGCTATATGATCTGCCATGAGCAGCTGCTGCGGCTGAAGTACGCCGACGAAGAAAACGGCACAGAGTACTTCCGTACTCTGCGCCTGTATCTGGACAACCATCTCAACGCCGTACAGACGGCGCGGGAGCTGTTCATCCATCGGAGCACGTTCCTTTACCGCCTGGAGCGGATCAAGAGCATCCTGTCCACGGATCTGACGAATCCGGATGAGATCCTCTACCTGATGCTCTCCTTCCGGCTGATGGACCGGGAGCCGCGGGAGTCAGCCGCGGCAAAGGAGAAAGCAGCCGGTGAAGGCTAGGGTGTTGGGGCCGTAGTTGTACTGCAGACCGCAGTCGGTGCAGCTCCGGCTGACCCAGAGGCCGTAGGCCTCCATGGAGGTGATGGCCTTCTCGGGGAAGCGGCAGGGGGCGTCCGGATACGCGCACGGATCGCAGATGGTGCAGCAGCCGGCGCCCAGGGGGAGCACGTCCGGGTACCGCTCCCGCATCTGCGGCAGCAGCGCCTGGAGCGTCGCCTCGAAGCGCTGCCGCGTCTCCCGCATGCCGTCGAAGTCGAGGCTGTCCTCCAGCTGGCCGACCGTCTGCACCATCAGCACCGTGTCGTACCGGCGCAGCCGCGCCGTACATTCTTCCAGTGTTCCGCAGGCCGGCGGGCCGGCCCAGCAGGTGTCGTACCGGCGGCAGGTGTTGGCGATGCACATGTCGCGCACCTCCTGCTGGGGGGAGAGGGCGGCCGCGTCGGCCACGGCCGCGTGGGTGAAGCCGGCGTCCAGCGCCAGCGTGACGAGTGCCTGCCCGTCGAAACTCAT
Source organism: uncultured Oscillospiraceae bacterium (assembly GCA_904395865.1). Classification (GTDB taxonomy): domain Bacteria; phylum Bacillota; class Clostridia; order Oscillospirales; family Oscillospiraceae; genus Avoscillospira_A. The sequence goes on along the minus strand of CAJFNY010000054.1, from coordinate 2,986 downwards.
TCTGATTCCTCCTCATCGTCAAAGGACAGCTCGTCCACGAAGATGTCCTGGAAGGCGGCGTCGTTGGCCAGCTCCAGGAACTCCACCTGGCGGCTCAGCCTCCCGGCCAGGTCAAACTGCTCCGGCTGCAGCACGGCCAGCTTGGCGCCCTCGCCGGCGGCGTTGCCCACCGGGAGGATCCGGCTGCGCAGCGCCCTCGGCAGCAGGCCGATGGCGCAGGCGCTGTCGGGGGACATGTAGTTGCCGAAGGCGCCGGCGATCAGCACCTGCTCGATGTCGGCGATCTCCACGCCCAGCCGGCGGCAGAGGAGCCGGATCCCGGCGGCAATGGCCCCCTTGGCCAGCTGGACTTCCCGGATATCGGCCTGAGTCAGGCAGACGGAATCGGTGAAGAACCAGGCGGGCTTCCCATCCACCTGCCCCAGCTGGGGTGCGCCGTCCCGGGCCATACGGCCGGAGCCGTCCAGGTACCCCAGCTGCAGCAGCACGGCCACCGCGTCCAGCAGGCCGGAGCCGCAGATGCCGGCGGCCTCGCCGCCGCCCACCACGTGGAACTGCACGGACCCGTCCGGCCCGGCAAACACGTGGTCGATGGCGCCGGCGGCGCCGCGCATGCCGCAGCGGATCTTGGCGCCCTCGAAGGCCGGGCCCGCGGCGGTGGAGCACGTCACGGCCCGATGGCGGCTGCCCAGGACCATTTCGCCGTTGGTTCCGATGTCGATCATCAGCGTCAGCGGCTCCCGGTGGCTCCAGTCGGCGGCCAGCAGGCAGCCGACGGTGTCGGCGCCCACGAAGCCGGCAATGCACGGCAGGATCCAGACCTGCCCGTCCGGCGCGACGGTCAGGCCCAGCTCCGCCGCCGGGCGGATCTCGGCGTCCCGGTGCTCCGGCATGTACGGCGCCACCATCAGCGGCGCCGGCGAGTAGCCCAGCAGCAGGTGGTGCATGCACGTGTTGCCCACCACGGAGACCCGCCGGATCTCGCTGCGGCTGCATCCGGCCTTCTCCGCCAGGGCGCCGAGCATCTCCTCCAGTGCCGTGCGGATGGCGCCGGTCAGCGGCCCGACGCCGTGCTCCATGGCATAGCTGCCCCGTGCCACCACGTCGGCGCCGAACTGGACCTGGGGGTTGAGCCGGCTCTCCACGGCCAGCTGGGCGCCGGACCGGCCGTCCAGCAGATAGCCCACCAGGGACGTGGTGCCCACGTCGAAGGCGGCCAGGGCGAAGAAGGGGCCCTGGGCCTCGGCCGTTTCGGCGGCCAGTGAGAGGCCGCCGGTGAGAATCCGGTTTTCGCCGGCCTGGGGCAGGCCGATGGCCACGTCGCCCTCCACCAGCAGCTGGCAGGCCCGCAGCAGTTCGTCCTCCGGCAGCGGGCCGCTCCTGGCGCGCAGATGGCTGCGGCCCTCCAGAATGCGGACGAGACACTTGCCGCAGGTGCCGCGGCCGCCGCAGGGGGCGTCCGGCTGCAGCCCGGCCGCAATCTCGGCGGCCAGCACGGTGCTGCCGGCCGGAACGGCCACCTGCACGCCCTGCCCGGGGAAGGTGACGGTGTATCGTTGTGTTTCCACGGCGCGTCCTCCTTTGCGCGTTGTTCCGGCTCCCATTGTACTCCCTGCCGGCGGCCCTTGCAAACGGCGGCGTGAACTTCCTACAATGTGTAGGGAAGCTGCGGCGGGATTTGTTTGGAATTGTGGAAAAACTGTCTGCAATCCCGGAGATATCTTGCTGGAAGCGGCGGGAAGGATTACAATAAAGTCAGCCTTATCGACGCGCTGCCGGCGGCAGTGCGTCAATCTGACGGAAAGGTGGTCGTGTGATCCGATGCTAACGAAGCGTGAAAACCTGCTGGAGACGCTGCGCGGCGGCAAGCCCGATCGGTACGTCAACCAGTTTGAGCCGTTTGCCATGATCCGTACGCCGTATCTGGCGAACAACCCCTCGCCCAAGCCCGGACAGGAGCTGGTGGTCAACGCATGGGGTGTCACCCGTTCCTGGCCCGAGGGGACGCCCGGCGCGTTCCCGGTCCACGATGCGGCGCACGTCGTCTGCCCCGACGTGACGAAGTGGCGCGACACCGTCCATGCGCCGAACGTCGTGTTCTCCGACGCGGAGTGGGCGCCGTTCCTGAAGGACGCGGCCGCGGTGGACCGCAGCGACCGGTTCGTCACCCTGGGCGTCTACCCCGGCATCTTCGAGCAGTGCCACTACCTGATGGAGATCCAGAACTGCCTCATCAGCTTCTACGAAGAGCCGGAGGCCATGCACGAGCTGATCGACTATCTGACCGAGTGGGAGCTGCACTACGCCGAGGAGTGCTGCGCCAAGCTGAAGCCGGAGGTGGTGTTCCACCACGACGACTGGGGCAGCCAGCAGTCCACCTTCCTCTCCCCGGCCATGTTCGCCGAGTTCTACCTCCCGGCTTACAAGAAGGTCTACGGCTACTACAAGGAGCACGGCGTGCAGCTGATCGTGCACCACTCCGATTCCTTCGCCGCCACGCTGGTGCCGTACATGATCGAGATGGGCGTCGACATCTGGCAGGGTGTCATGCGCACGAACAACATCCCGGAGCTGATCGCCAAGTACGGCGGGCAGATCACGTTCATGGGCGGCGTCGACAGCGCGTCGGTGGACTTCCCCGGCTGGACGCCGGAGGTGGTGGAGAAGGAGGTCCGCGAGACGTGCGAGGCGTGCGGCACCCGCTTCTTCATCCCCAACACGTCCCAGGGCGGCCCCATGAGCACGTACCCCGGCGTCTACGAGGCCGTGTCCGCGGAGATCGACAAGATGAGCAGGAAGATGTTCGGCTGAGCTGATACGAAGCGGCCCCGCCCGGAAGGGCGGGGCCGCTCAGACTGTCGAAAAACCGTACCAGCCGAAGGATTCGGAGGGAGGGAAAGTGTGAAAGGCTGCTCCGCAGAGCGTGCCGGAGCGCAACCGCCCGCTGCGCGGGCGGCACTTGGCGCGGAGGCTGAACCGTCAGGGT
>CAJFNY010000053.1 GCA_904395865.1 uncultured Oscillospiraceae bacterium | reverse complement strand
CTCGTCGTCCCGGCCGATGACCGGGTCCAGCTTGTTCTGCCGGGCCCGCTCCACCAGGTCGGTGCCGTACTTCTTCAGGGCGTCGTACGTCTCCTCGGGGTTGTCGGTGGTGACGCGCTGGTTGCCGCGGATGGTCTGCAGCGTCTGCAGGCAGTCCTCCCGGGTGATCCGGTACGTCTTGAACAGCGGCGCCAGGACGCCGTCGGCGTGGTCCAGCAGGGCCAGGAACAGGTGCTCCACCGAGACGAAGTCGTCCTTCATCTGGTCGGCCAGCTTCTCGGCGCCGTTGAACGCGTCGTCCACGGCCCGGGAGATGTAGACCTGCTCCGGGTTCCGGCCGCCGCCGGTGACCTTCGGCAGCTTCTCCACCTCGCGGCGGACGGCGGCCTCCAGGCTCTCCACCGTGACGCCCATCTTCTGCAGCAGCTGCGGGATCAGCCCGCCCTCCTGCTGCAGCAGGGCCAGCAGCAGGTGCGCCTGCTCGATCTGCTGGTTGGCGTGCTCGTTGGCAATGCCCTGGGCGCTCCGGACGGCCTCCAGGGACTTCTGCGTATATTTCTGTGCATTCATGGCTGCGATTCCTTCCTTTCCGGCGGCATCCCGATTCCGTGCGGCCCTGCCGGGCCGCCGTGCGCCGCCGAACCTTTAGCACTCTCATCATATGAGTGCTAACCCTTTTGTCCCCACTATAAACCTTTTCTCCTACGATGTCAATGGGGATTCGCCGCAGTTTCTGTTACATTTTTGTGAACACGCCGGACGTTCACAATTTGGCCCCAATCATTTAACGGCCTCTTAAAAACTCGCTACTAACTTTTTTAACAACTGCCTGGTATGATTAGAATGCAAGAAGCGATAGACTTTTTTCATTTTCCTCTCTTTTTTGTTTTATGGGCTTAGGCCCGCGGCAAGCTGGTCCCTTGCCGCGGGCCTTCGTCCGTCTCCGGCCGGGCGGCGGAATCTTTACAAAGGTTTTACGTTTCCCCGATGGCGGTTTTTACGAAAATCCGCTAAAATCATATCTGCAAGAAGCTTTTTTCATCAGTTTCCTCTTTTTTCACCACCTCCTCGGAAGGTCCCGACAGGCAACGGTCTGCCGGGATTTTTCACGCTCCGTCCGCCGATTCATACAATTGGAACGATCATTTTACACTTTCTTAAAATCTGCCCACTTTGTTTTTTAATATCTCCGCGGTAAGATAATCTTGCAAGAAGCGATATTGCACTTTTTCATTTTCCCCTCATATACCACAAAGGACGCCGCGGGCAAGCTGGTCACTTGCCCGCGGCGTTCGTTTCGCTGTCAGATCGGCCGGTCACTTCCCCAGGAAGGCCACCATGCGCTCCACGGCCTCGGCCGTGCGGTCCCGGTCGCCGAAGGCCGTCAGGCGGAAGAAGCCCTCGCCGCAGGCGCCGAAGCCGGCGCCCGGCGTGCCCACTACGGCCGCTCCCTCCAGCAGCCGGTCGAAGAAGCTCCAGGAGTCCATGCCGTCGGGGCAGCGCATCCAGATGTACGGCGAGTCGACGCCGCCGGTGTACCAGATGCCCAGCCGGTCCAGCCCCGCGGCGATGGTCCGGGCGTTGGCCCGGTAGTAGTCCACGGCCGCCCGGATCTCCCCCCGGGCCGCCCCGGTGAACACGGCCTCGGCCCCCCGCTGCACCACGTACGGCACGCCGTTGAACTTCGTCGTCTGCCGCCGGAGCCACATGCGGTTCAGGGACATGCCGTCCCGCTCCAGCTCCCGGGGCACCACGGTGTAGCCGCAGCGGGTGCCGGTGAATCCGGCCGTCTTGGACAGGGAGCAGAACTCGATGGCGCACGTCCGCGCCCCCTCCAGTGCGAAGATGGAGTGGGGCAGCTCCGGCCGGTGGAGGAACACCTCGTACGCCGCGTCGAACAGCAGCACCGCGCCGCAGCCGTTGGCGTAGTCCACCCACGCCTGCAGCTGCGTCCGGTCGTACACGGCGCCGGTGGGGTTGTTGGGCGAGCAGAGGTAGACCAGATCCACCGGGAAGTCCGGCGGCCCCGGCAGGAAGCCGTTGTCGGCGCTGCCGGGCAGGTAGACGATCCGCCGGCCGTCCATGGTGTTCGTGTCCACGTACACCGGGTAGACCGGGTCGGGGATCAGCACCGTGTTGTCCCGGTCGAACAGATCGGTGATGTTGCCCAGGTCGCTTTTGGCCCCGTCGCTGACGAAGATCTCGTCGGCCGCCACGTTGACACAGTGGCCGGCGTAGTAGCCGCGGATGGCCTGGCGCAGGAAGTCGTACCCCTGCTCGGGGCCGTAGCCGCGGAACGTCTCGGCCCGGCCCATTTCGCACACGGCCTGCTCCATGGCCGCCACTACCGCCGGCGCCAGGGGCCGCGTCACGTCCCCGATGCTCAGGCGGATGACGTCCCGCTCCGGGTGCGCCTCGGAGAAGGCCGCCGCCCGCCGGGCGACCTCCGAAAAGAGATAATTCTGCTGCAGAGCGCGGTACTGCGCGTTGAGCTTTGCCATGGCGAAATCCCTCCTGAAAAAAAGATGGTCCCATTTTACCACGCTGCAGTAGAAAAGAAAAGGCAGCCGGCGGAAAATCCGCCGGCCGATTCTGTAGAAATTTCCCCGGCGCCCGGGCCGGAAATTTGGTCAGATTTTCAGCTGAGGTACCGCGCCTGCAGCTCCCGGACCATCTCCACGTACCGGTCCCTGCACGAAGCCATGCGGCCCGCCTGCAGATCCTGGTAGCACGGCTCCAGGTACCGCTCCCGGAGCTCCCGGCAGCGGGCGGCGCAGTCGTCCCCCAGGCGCATGCACGTGAGCAGCACCGGGGCGACCTCGTAGTACGTTTCCACCAGGGCCGGGCCGTCGGGCTCGTCCATCAGGTAGCCGTCGCGGAAGGCGCGGAAGGCCGTCAGCTCCGGGCAGTCGTCGGGCTTGCCCTCGGCCTCGCAGACGGCGGTGGTGATGAAGCAGAGCTTGAAGCGGCGGCGGAAGCCGCCGGAGATGTCCTCGTACGAGCCCAGGTAGAACGGGGACTTGGGGTACCGCTCCACCCAGCGCTTCTGGAGCACCGCACAGAACTCCTCGCTGACGGACAGCCCCAGGTGGCGCACCATGGGCACCAGGAAGATGGCGATGACCATCTTGTCGTCGTCCCGCAGCATGGTCCGGCGGGTCAGGAACTCCGGCTTCCGCGCGGCCCAGCGGGCCTCCAGCTGGTCCAGGAAGTCGGCCACGGTCTCCTCCACGATGCGGTTCTGCCGGTCCGGCTCCAGACGGCAGGCGGTGTCCAGGTCGTCGAAGATGCCCCGGAGGTCCTCCTCGTACCGGGCGAAGGCCGGATCGTACTCGCGGCGGGTGATCTGCTTGCGGATGTCGGGGTAGTCCGCCACGCAGCGCAGGATGTCACTGCGGACGCGGGCCAGCAGCTCCCCGCTGTCGCCGGTCAGCGGCGCCGCCGGCGGCAGCTCCTCCACCAGATCTGCCGGCGTCAGCTTGGCGCCGCAGAACATGCACGAGAAGTGCTCCAGCCGTGCCGGGACCCGCAGCTCCTCGCCGCACTGGCTGCATTTGCCGACGATATATTCTTCTTCCGCCATACGATCACATCCGTTTCCCGCTCAGGGCGATATTTTTCTTATCATCCCATATTCCGGTCAAAAAGTCAACCCCAGCAGCTGCTCCGGCCAGACGGTGCCGACGGTGGCCGGCTCGCCGGCGAACGTCACGGCCACCGTCTGCCCGGGGGAGAAGGACGCTGCGTCCGTCTCCGGCGTCAGAAAGACCATCAGGCCGCGCCCGCCGTCCGCCGGCTGCAGGCCGATGCAGCCGGCATACGGGTCGATGACGTCCACAGTGCCCGTCACGGTGCGGGACGGCGCCCCGTCCCCCGGCGCCGCCAGGGCCGTCAGGCACGCCAGGAACGCCGCCTCCGGCAGGCCCGCCGACGTAAGGGCGAAGGCCGTGCCGTCCTGGGCGAACTCCGCGCGGCAGCAGGCCGTGCCGTCCGCGTCCGTCCACCGGAACAGGGCCAGCTGCCGGCCGTTTACGTCGGCGAACTGCAGCCCGTCCCCCTCCAGGGAGAATGGGCCGTCCGGCAGCCAGAAGGCGCGGCCCAGCGTCACAGTCACCGACTGCGCCCCGTCGGAAAAGGTCACGGCGTTGACGTCGTAATAGACGGACCCGTCGTCCCGGCGGTACAGGCCGTACGTCCCCGGCTGCTCCGCCAGCCCCGGCACAGCCTCCGCCACCGGAAGGTCCGTGCCGAAGTAATCCGCCAGCTGCGCCGCCGTCATGGGCTCGAAGTCCTCGGCCGCCAGGTTGAACAGGCCGCCCGCCGCCGGCTCCGGCGGGGCGATCTCGTTGAACGCCGCCGCGGTCCCCGGCAGTGCCGTCCCCGCGGGCGCTGCGGCCACGGTGCCCGACGGCGGCTGCGCCGCCGGGGCCGCCGTCCGCAGGGCCGGAGTCCCCAGGACCGCCGCCAGGGCCGCCGCCGCGCACGCCGCGGCACACGCCGGCAGCAGCCGGGAGCGCCGCCGGCGGGGCTGCCACGCCTCCGCCTCCTCGTAGTACCGGTCGGCCAGCAGGCCGGCCGCCTCGGAAAATTCCCGCACCGTCATTCTGCTCCCATCCTTTCTGAAAGATACCGCTTCAGCGCCTTCCGCATCCGCGTCAGCCGGACGGAGACGGCCCCCTCCGTCAGCCCCATCCGGCGGGCGATTTCGCCGTACCGGTCGGCAAAGACGTACCGCCGCAGGAAGATCACCCGGTTCTCCGCGGTCAGGCCGTCCAGGAACGCCGCCAGCAGCCGGGCCAGCTCCCGGGCCTCCATGCCGGTCTCGGCGGTGTCCGGGCCGGGCAGCCACGGTGCCAGCTCCTCCATGGCCGCCCCGTACACCGTGTGCCGCCGTTCCTCGGCCCGGCGGCCGTACCGCCGGAGGGCGATGTTCCGGGCGATCTTGCACACGTACGGCCCCAGCGGCTGCGGCCGGGCCGGCGGAATGGCGTTCCAGGCACCCAGATAGGCGTCGTTGACGCACTCCTCGGCGTCCTGTGCGTCGCCCAGGATCCGGCCGGTCAGGGCCCGGAGGGCCGCGCCGTACTTCCGGTCCAGCTCCCCCAGGGCCTCCTGGTCGCGCCGGAACAGCAGCTCCACGATCTGCTCGTCCTCCATGGCCGTCATCTCCTTCCCTCTGCCCTCTTACTGGGGCCCTGCGGCGAAATCCCTACGCTCCGACGAAAAAAATCTCCGGGAGACGGTGTGCGTCTCCCGGAGATGGCTTCAGCAGTAGAAGTCTTTGATTTTCTTGGCGCGGCTGGGGTGGCGGAGCTTGCGGATGGCCTTGTTCTCGATCTGGCGGATCCGCTCGCGGGTGACGCCGAAGATCTGGCCCACCTCCTCCAGGGTGTGGGTCCGGCCGTCGTACATGCCGAAGCGCATCCGCAGCACGTCGGCCTCCCGGTCGGTCAGGGTGCCGAGGATCTCGCTGAGGGCCTCGGACAGCAGCGTGTTGGACGTGGCGTCGGCCGGGCCGGGGGTGTTGTCGTCCTCCACGAAGGAGCCGATGGTCGTGTCCTCCTCGTCGCCCACCGGGGTGTCCAGGGACAGGGTGTCGGCGGCGGTGCGGTTGGCCTCGATGATCTTCTCGATGGGCAGGTTCAGCTCGGCGGCGATCTCCTCCAGGGTCGGCTCGCGGCCCAGCTCCTGGACCAGCTTCCGGTTGCATCGGGTGGCCTTGTTGATGACCTCCACCATATGTACCGGAACGCGGATGGTCCGCGCCTGGTCGGCGATGGCCCGGGTGATGGCCTGGCGGATCCACCACGTGGCGTACGTGGAGAACTTGTTGCCCTTCGTGTAGTCGAACTTGTCCACGGCGCGGATGAGGCCGGTGTTGCCCTCCTGGATCAGGTCGAGGATG
>CAJFNY010000052.1 GCA_904395865.1 uncultured Oscillospiraceae bacterium | reverse complement strand
GTCTGCGCCGAAAATACTTTGCGGGTGACTGCACGGGAAAATAGGTAATGCCAACATTATATTCCTCCTTAGCTCAGTCGGTAGAGCACATGACTGTTAATCATGGGGTCGTTGGTTCGAGCCCAACAGGGGGAGCCAAATACGGTAATGCCGTCACATTTGTGTGGCGGCATTATCTTTCAAAACTACGGGCCTTTAGCTCAGTCGGTCAGAGCAGCCGGCTCATAACCGGTCGGTCCTGGGTTCGAGTCCCCGAAGGCCCACCAACGACAATACTCAAGGCATCACGATATAGGGGTATAGCTCAGCTGGTAGAGCGGCGGTCTCCAAAACCGTAGGCCGAGGGTTCGATCCCTTCTGCCCCTGCCAGGAAGCCAGGCTTTACGCCTGGCTTCTTCTTGGAATTCTCCCGGATCCGTCGGGAAAAAGCGAAAATTTTTCTTGACAATCCGATGTTTTATGATATAATAAGCAAGCTGATTCGAAATGCTGCTATAGCTCAGTCGGTAGAGCGCATCCTTGGTAAGGATGAGGTCCCCAGTTCAAATCTGGGTAGCAGCTCCATGTAAACCGCTTAAATCTTCGGATTTGAGCGGTTTTCTCTGTTTGCGGGTGGCTGCTTGCATGGAAGCAGACTGCCTGTGGCGCAGCTGACATCCGGCGCCCGGCGGTTTCCCGGAGGCTGTGAGGCTCGGTGGCAGATGCCAGGTGTTGCCTGTTTATCCGCTGGTACCGTTGACGAATACGAGGCCGATTTACTATAATGAAACTGGATAAAGGCCGTGTGTTGGTGGCGGCGGAGGGACATGGAGTATGACGAAGCTGATACTGGCAGATCTGCTGTATATGACTGCGGTGGGCATGACTATGGCGTTTCTGCTTTTGAAGAGCAGATTTTCACGCCGGAAAACGATTTGCATCTTTTTCACAACGATGCTTCTGCTGATGGCGGTGGAAGTGGCCCTGGCGCATGTGTTCGGCGTCGGTACCGTCTTACGCCGGTACGGGCTGATCGTCCATGTTCCGACGCTTCTTGTGTCCGCCCTGCTCAGCCAGTACCGCGGGTGGCGGCTGCTGTTCCAGTTTTTATCGTCGTTCCTGTTCTGTGCCATGATGCAGCAGGCAGGCGGTGTGGCCTACTACTGGGCTGGCCAGCGGCCGTGGGCCATGTGGCTCACGTTCCTGCTCCTCACGCCGGTGGTGCTGTGGCTGGTTTACAGACATATCCGTCCCAGCGTATTCCAGGTGCTGGATAAACTGCAGCGGGGCTGGGCGCTGATCTGCCTGTCCCTGATCGCCTATTGGCTGATTGTCTTTTATGTGCTTCCGGGATACGTTGGCCTGGATCCCGTCACTACCTTCGTGAAGCCGTTTTTTTCCCTGCTGATGATTGGCTTCTACTGCGTGCTGATTCTTCTCTTTTCCAGCGTGAAGCGGGAGGCTGAGGCGCGCTACCATACGCAGCTTATGGAGTTCTCCCACTCCGCTTTGCAGAGCCGGCTCGAAACGATTCAGATGATGGAGGATGCCGTTCGAATCGAACGGCACGACCTGCGGCATCGCTTCCGCGCCATTGCGGAGCTGGTATCTCAGGGAAAGAAGGAGGAAGCGCTGAACTTTATTGGCGCCGCGCAGGTGCAGCTGGAGGAAAAGAAACCTGTCCACTGGTGCCGTCCACCCGTGCTGGATGCGGTGTTCACCTCCTATTTCAGGCAGGCTCAGCGGAAGGGGATCCGGGTGGATGCCCATATCGCGCTGGCGGAGAAGCTGCCCGTGGACGAAGCTGAGCTTGCCATCGTATTTTCCAACGCGCTGGAGAACGCCATCCGTGCCTGTATGTGCCTGCCGAAGGAACAGCGGGAGCTCAGCTGCAGAGTGATATCCTATCCCGGCCTGATGTTTGAATTCTCCAACACCTGTTCCGGCGCCGTCCGGTTTGACGAGCTGGGGCTGCCGATCTCTCCCCGAAGCGGACATGGGATTGGCAGCCAGTCCATTGCGGCCTTTTGCGAGAAGCATGGCGCCTCTTATCGCTACACCGTAGAGGATGGGCGCTTTTCCCTGCGGATCATTTTATGATTGCCTTTGAAGCGTGCGGCAACCCCATTGGAAGCAACACGAAAAAGCGACGCCACTCCGTCCCGGCGGCGTGGCGTCGCTTTTTCGTTCCGAGTGGTGCTGCTCCACGAGAAGGCAGTGGCGCGGACGCGCCCTGAGCGCGGTTTTCCGCCCCGCATGCGTACCTGGGGGAATGCGGGCTGCAGCTTCAGACGGATCGTGCCTGCATGGTATCCGGCACGGCGGCGTAGAGCACGGTTTCCAGCGGCGTGGCCGTGTAGTGCCGCAGCCAGAAGCGGTACCGGGGGACTGCGGTGCTGAGAAAGTCCATGATGGCCAGCAGATCGCCCGGGCGGTGGTATACGCAGACGGCCAGCAGCGGGGCGTCGCGCTGCAGCGTGCGTTCCGCGCCGTGGAGGGCATCCAGCTCGGAGCCCTCAATGTCCAGCTTGATGAAGCCGATCGTCGCATCTCCGACGACGTCGTCCAGGGCCGAGATGGGAATTGTGGTTTCGGAGCTGCCGGCGGCCGCCGGAGCACGGGACAACTCGTCCCCGCCTTTCACGTGGCTGGAGGCGAGGCTGTCAGCGGCGAACGGTGCAGTTCCGCTCTTTCTGCCGAGTCCCGCCGGAAGAAGCTGAAAATCCCGCAGCCCTGCGGCGGCCGCGGCAGCCCGGCATCGCGCCCGATTCCGCCCGTCCGGTTCAAAGGCGAAGATTTTCGAGTAATCACCGCCGCACCGCCGCGCAAACTGCAGGCTGGTGCCCGCGTCGTAGCAGCCACCGTCCACGAACGCGGTCCCGCGGGGGAAGTATTCCAGGAAATCGAAGTAGGCTTGGTGTGAGCGATCGCCATCGAAGTAGTTCAGGATCTGCCGCTGCGGGAACGAATGGCTCCGCAGGACTTCGAGAATTTCCTGACGGCCGACCGAGACGGTAATGAGTACGCAGCAGTCCTTCTGATGGGAGAACAGATACTCCGGCGGGTACACCGGCTTGCCGTATACCGTTCGCAGCTCGTCTGCCCGGCGGTCGCAGAAGCCGGCGAAGGGGATGGCGTCCAGCTGAAACATTTCGGCGATCCTGCTTCCGCAGCAGCCGGCGCCGTAGAGCAGCAACTTTTTTCCCAGGCGGTGCAGCTGGTGTGCGCGTTCACCCAGGGACAGCTGTGCCGCCCGTTCCGCCGGCGACAGGTCGAAGGCATCCGCGTACAGCGCCGTGACGTGGGCGACCGACGGGTACACATCGCACCGGAGACGGTCCCAGAACAGTCGCCGGGATTGCTCATCCTGAAGCGAGCGGTACAGCAGCGTCATTTGCCGGACGCAGGCATATGGCTGATTCATGTGGCTCCTTTCCAGATGGCCGGTGAGGTTTCTTGATCGGCACGGCATTTTTGACCGTAGTAGGCGTCTGCCCCGTGCTTGCGCAAAAAGTGCCTGTTCAGAAGCGCGCCGTCCAGCGGCGGGAGCGCGGGATCGGCGACCAGACAGCGCCACGCCTCCATCGCCACGAACTCCAGCGCCACGGCCTTTTCCACGGCCTTTTCCGGCACCGTATCCCAGACGAACGGCCCGTGGCCGCGGACCAGAACGGCGAAGTGGCGGGAGAAATCCCGCCCGGAAAGTGCTTCGGCGATGACCCTGCCGGTGTTCGCCTCGTAATCCTGCCGGATTTCCTCCAGTGTCATCGGACGGCTGCAGGGGATTTCTCCTCCGAAGTCGTCGGCGTGGGTTGTGCCCAGGGGCGGAATCGGCCGACCCAGCTGGGCCCAGACGGTCGCCCAGGGAGAGTGCGTGTGGACGATGCTTCCGATGGCCGGAAACCGCCCGTACAGCGCCAGATGGGTGGCCGTGTCCGAAGAGGGCCGGCAGCGCCCTTCTACGACGCGTCCGGCCGCGTCGACGATCACCATGCTCTCCGGTGTCAGTTCCGGGTAGGGGATTCCGGAGGGTTTGATCACCATGAGGCCGCTCTCCCGGTCCAGGGCAGACACATTTCCCCAGGTCAGGACGGTCAGGCCCTCTGCCGGGAGGCGGCGATTGGCCGCGCAGACCCGGGCGCGCAGACGATCCAGCTGCGTCATATTTGGCATGCCCCGTCTGCCAGCAGGGCCTGGAAGAGTTTCAGGTCGTCCGGCGTCGTCAACTTGATGTTCGTTGCGGAGCCCCGGGAGAGATGGACGGTTTCGCCCAGTGCGATCATTAGCGTACAGCTGGCCACGGAATCCGTGATGCCGCGGGCCAGCGCCGTGCGGTGGGCGCGGGCCAGCTTCCCGATGGGGAACGCCTGCGGCGTCTGCGTCATGGCCAGCGTCTCCCGGGGGACGAACTCGCCGGACTGCTCCGCCCCGGTCCGGCGCAGGACGGCGGTGCTGCAGGGCAGAGCCGCCACGGCGGAGCCGAACCGGCGGCACTGTTCGATGCAGTCCGAGATCACCTGGCGGGAGACCAGCGGCCGGATTGCATCGTGAATCAGAATCAGATCATCCGGCTGGTACCGCCGCTCCGCCTCGAGCACGCCGTTCCGGATGGACGCCTGGCCGGTTTCGCCGCCGGAGACGATCCAGGAGAGCTTGTCGATGCGGTACTGTCGGGCGTAGGCCCTTAAAACCTCGTGCCAGCCGTCGAGGCAGACGACGCCGATCTCCGCGATGTCCGGGTGGCGCTGGAAGGCCTCCAGCGTGTAGAGGATGATCGGCTTGTCGCCGACCGTCAGGAACTGCTTCGGGAGCTCCCGCTGCATCCGCTGCCCGGAGCCGCCCGCGATGATCAGTGCAAGGTTCATTCCGTCTGTGCTCCTTTCTGCCGGCAGCATGGCTCCCGGCCATCACCCGTGCGGGGCTGCGTATTCAGGAGCTGATGCCCACAGCCCCAGCCGTTTTTCCAGACGTGCAACGATCTGCTCCGGCGTTTCCGCACCGTCGTTCTGAATCACGACGTCCGGCGCCTCCGGCTCCTCGGCAGGGATATCCACACCCACGACGTTTTTTGCCCCGGAGGAGTAGAGCCCCTTCTGGTCCCGGCGGCAGAGCGTTTCCCGGCTGGCCTTGATGTAGATCTCCCGGTAGTTGGGGATCTGCGCCCGGTTCCACCGGCGGACGGACCGGTACATGGAGATGGAACAGCAGACCACGTCGCGGCCCTGCTCCGCCAGCGCCCTGCACACCCGGAACAGCGCCCGGGCGCCCTCCAGCCGGCCCGCGTACGTGTAGTCGTGGGCCCGCAGGGCCACCCGCCGGAGCGTCTGCTGCAGCTCCCCGGAGAAAGGCATGGGAACCGTGCCGGCCAGCATATCCCGAAGGGTGTCGCCGTCGATCAGAACGGCGTCCGGCTTTCTCGCCCGGAGCCGCCGGTAAAACAGGCCGCCAATGGTCGTCTTTCCGGCTCCGGAGAGGCCGGTGAAAAAGTATACGGTTCCGGCTTCCATCGGACGCTGCTCAGTGGTACAGGGGCTGCTCCAGCAGGGCCGGATCCGGCCGGAGCAGCGGAATCGGCTCCAGGTGCTTTCCCCGGAGCGAGACGAATGGCAGCCGCTTCTGCAGAATGGCGACCGCCTGCCGGCGGTGCTCGGCGATGGCGTCCATCTGGGCCTCCACGTAGGCGGCCTCGTCCACCGGTTCGCCCCGCTCCCGGAGGATCCGGGCGCAGGAGGAAAGGGAACGGCGGATGAATCCGTCGAGCGTGGTGAAGCTGCCCGGCGGTTCCTCCGTCCCGGCCTGATCGTAGCGGAGGTCGTAGCCGTACATCCCGTAGAGGTCCCGAAGGAAGTGCTCTAGAAAACGCCGTTCCTCATCGCCGGCGCAGGCGTCGTACGTGCGGTAGACCGGCGCTGTGTCAAACCCGGCCACGTTGTCTCCCCCGGAGGATACGTTGACCCCGCGGAAGCTGGAGCAGCAGGTCATGGTTTCGGTGTAGGGGATGTCGAGAAACGCCGCCAGCCTGGTGAACGTGGCCGCGGGGTTGAGCTTTGCGTCCTCGAAGCGGACGAGCCTGCTGTCCCGCAGCAGCCGGTCGTCGGGGTCCCGCAGATAGCTGCGGTTGAGGACCCGCTGGAGCAGGACGTCCGGGATCCGCCGGGGCGCCTGCCGGTCGCCGATCTGCGGCAGCATGTAACGGACCGTGGCGGCGTAGCTGGTGGTGGGCCGGCGGATGGGGCTGAAGGCCTTGATATACCGAAAGCCGAGAAGGATCGGGGACTGCCGGATCTCCTCGTACTCCGGCGAGAAGCAGATGCAGCCGTCGCCGTCCTCCGTCACCGCCAGACGGTAATGGATGTCTTCAAAGTGAGGCTGGTAGAAGAATGCCGGCGCGATGCGGGCGGCGGGGTCGAGCCAGCCGCTCATCTCCGGCCGGCTCAGGAACATGGCCACGAGAATGTCCTTGTCGGTGGGGCTGTCGATGCCGGCCAGCTGCCGGAGCAGGTCGGTGTTGGTGACGGCGTTGCCCCGGAGCTTCTCCCGGAACTGGGCGATGGCCTTGACGGTGTTGTGGAACATCAGGGATTCAAAGGCGATGAGGTTGGGATGCCCATAGAAGATTTCGTTGAAAAAGTCGCCGCCGTTGTGGGTGGACAGCTGGGTGTGCCAGATGAGCCGGTTGACCTCGCGGACGCCCACGGGCCGTACCGGGTACTGGCCGTAGTCGATGCCGAATCGGGCCTTGAAATCGATGGGATACGCGTCGATCTCGCCTTCGATCAGGATGACGAACTTCTCCTCCTTCAGCAGCGCACGGAAATTCAGGTACGGGAGATGGGCACAGAACACGGCCCAGTCGGTGTAGTGCAGGTAGATGTGGTTTTCGCGCCCCACCCATGCGCTTGGTCGGACGGTGTCATTCAGGTATTCCAGCTGATACTGGGAGTAGACGTCCCGGGCCAGGACCGGGAGCGTCAGATCCCGGAAAAAGTACCGGTCGATGACCGGACGGAGGGAACCGGCAGAGGTACCGCAGCCGTTCTCTGCCGGACAGCCGGGTACACCCTCCGCGCCGCCGCAGGGGGCGGAGTGCAGAGGCAGGGCGTCGAAGTCCGGAAAGTCCGTTCGGAAGCAGTAGGGGTACGCCGCCAGGGCGGCACAGTTGTCGGCATAGCGCCGGCGCAGCGCTGCCGTGGGGCAGGTGAGGTCCGTGGACTGCATGGCAGATCCCCTCCGTTGCAAGAGTCTGGGCCCGGGATGGTCGGCAGAGAAGCTGCGGCTGCCCGGAGCCGGGGGGCCCGGAAATTACCCTACGCACATGATATGCGCCGTTCAGGCCGGAAGGAACTGAATCGGGAAGAAAATCTCATGACGCCGCAGCCGGCTCCGGGCCGGGACAGCGAAAAAGACCGATTGGATTGCTCCAGTCGGTCTTTTTTGGCGGAGGTCCCTCTGAAAAAGCAAGACGCATCGCCATGGGCGATGCGCCGGCTGCGCTTACTGCAGTTCCCGCAGCTCCTGCAGACAGGCTGTGCAGATGTGCTTGCCCCGGAAGGGGACGACGTCCGTACTGCTGTTGCAGAAAACACAGGGGTTGCCAACCTTTCGCAGAACGACGGAGTTGCCGTCCACGTAAATCTCGATGGGATCTCGTTCCTCAATATCCAAAGTCCTGCGAAGCTCGATGGGCAGCACGATCCGGCCAAGCTCATCGACCTTGCGGACGATACCTGTGGACTTCATCTGGAATGCCTCCTTCTGCCGGCGGATGCAGCCGTCCCGCCGGCGCCGATTGCTAGTATTTTACAAGAATTGTACGTGGTTTGTCAATCGACAACCTGCCGGTATTTCCTGGAAAACTTTGTCGAGCTTTGTGTGCGGCTCCGCCATTTCATACGGCTGTCCATCGACGCATAGACTTGGCCAGAAGGAGGCGATGACAGTGGCGATGGCGTGGATCTGGACGGCGATGGTCACGGCGGCAATCGGCTGGGGAATCTGGAACGGACAGGGAGCGGCGGTCGGGGCAGCGGCGCTGGAGGGGGCGGCTGCCGGAATCCGCCTGGCGGCCTCCCTGGCCGGGGCGCTCTGCCTGTGGAGCGGGGTGATGGAGGTGCTCCAGCGCTCGGGGCTGGGCAGGGGACTGGCCCGTCTGCTCTCCCCGGTGCTGCGGAGGCTCTTTCCCCGCGCGGCGCGGGATCCGGAGGCGGCGGCCTGCCTCAGCGCCAACGTCACGGCGAATCTGCTGGGGCTGGGCAATGCGGCCACACCGGCCGGCATCGCCGCTGCCCGCCGGATGCGCACGCTGGCCGGCTCGGACGGCGCCGACGACGAGTTGTGCCGCCTGGTGGTGCTGAACACGGCCTCCATTCAGCTGATTCCCACGACGGTGGCGGCCGCCCGGGCGGCTGCCGGCAGCACGGCGCCCTTCGACATCCTGGTGCCGGTGTGGCTGACGTCGATCTGCTCCGTGGCCGCAGGGCTGGGGGCGGCATGGCTGCTGGCCCGGCTGTGGGGGCGCCGGTGATGGGCCAGATCCTGGTGCCGCTGGTCATGGCGCTCGTGTCCGTTGCGGCGCTGGCCCGGCGGCAGGACGTCTATGGCGCGATGACTGAGGGCGGGGCCAAGGGGCTCCGGACGCTGGTATCCATCGTTCCGGCCCTGGTGGCCCTGCTGGCGGCGGTGGAGATGCTGCGGGCCTCCGGCCTGCTGGACGCCCTGGCGGCCGCGGCCGCGCCGCTGTTTCAGCGCTTCGGCATCCCGCCGGAGACGGCGCCGCTGGTGCTGATCCGGCCCATCAGCGGCAGCGCGGCGCTGGCAGTCGGCGCGGATCTGATGGCGGTCTACGGGCCCGATTCGGAGATCGGCCGCACGGCGGCCATCATGCTCGGCTCCACGGAGACGACGTTTTACACCATCTCCGTCTACTTCGGCGCGGCCGGGATCCGCCGCAGCCGCTACGCGATCCCGGCCGCCCTGGTCGCCGACCTGGTGGGCTTTGCGGCTGCGGCGTGGTCGGCCAAGCTCTTTTTCTGACGGGAATCCCCTATACATTGTCCTGAAAATCTGGTATGATAAAATCATAACAGAGAGAAAGGATCCTTCCCGATTATGGAAAAGCTTGTGGATTTGATTTCAGCCGACGTGGCGCGGGCCTTCGAAGCCGCCGGATACGACGGGCGCTACGGCCGCGTGACCGTCTCCAACCGGCCGGATCTCTGCCAGTTCCAGTGCAACGGCGCGATGCCGGCGGCCAAGGAGTACCACAAGGCCCCACTGGCCATTGCCGCCGATGTGGCGGCGCAGCTGGCCGGCAACGGGCGGTACGCCATGGCGGAGGCCGTGAAGCCCGGCTTCCTGAACCTGAAACTCTCCGACGAGGCGCTGGCCGCCCACCTGACGGCCATGCGCGCCGCCGACCGCTTCGGCGTGGAGCCGGATCCCGCACCCCGGACCATCGTCCTGGACTACGGCGGCCCCAATGTGGCCAAGCCGCTGCACGTGGGGCACCTGCGCTCGGCCATCATCGGAGAGAGCGTCAAGCGCATCGACCGGTTCTTCGGCAACCGGGTCATCGGCGACATCCACCTGGGCGACTGGGGGCTGCAGATGGGCCTGATCATCGCGGAGCTCCGGGAGCGGCAGCCCGACCTGCCATACTTTGACGAGTCGTTTGAAGGGCCGTACCCCGAGGCGGCGCCCTTCACCATCGCCGAGCTGGAGGAGATCTACCCCACGGCCAGCGCCAAGTCCAAGACGGACGAGGCCTTTGCGGCCAAAGCCCACGACGCCACGTACCAGCTTCAGAACGGCCGCCCCGGATACCGGGCGCTGTGGAAGCAGATCCTGGCCGTCTCGGTGGCGGACCTGAAGAAGAACTACGCGCTGCTGGATGTGGACTTCGACGTCTGGTACGGCGAGAGCGACGCCCAGCCGTACATTCCGCCCATGCTGGAGGACCTGCAGGCCCGGGGGCTGACCCGCGAGAGCGAGGGCGCGCTGGTGATGGACGTGCAGCTGCCGGAGGATACGAAGGAGGTGCCGCCGTGCATCCTCGTCAAGTCCGACGGCGCGGCCCTCTACGCCACCACGGACCTGGCGACGCTGGTCCAGCGGGAGCGGGATTTCCACCCCGACGAGGTGCTCTACGTGGTGGACAAGCGTCAGAGCCTTCACTTTGAGCAGGTGTTCCGCGCGGCGCGGAAGGCCGGCATCGTTCGGCCGGAGACGGCGCTGAAATTCCTGGGATTCGGCACCATGAACGGCAAGGACGGCAAGCCGTTCAAGACCCGCGAGGGCGGCGTCATGCGCCTGGAGCGGCTGATCGCCGAGGTCACGGAGTTCGTGGCAAAGAAAATTGCGGAGAACGCCACCGTCGCTGCCGACGACCGGGGGGATACGGCGCATCGTGTCGCCCTGGCGGCGCTGAAGTACGGCGACCTGTCCAACCTGGCCACGAAGGACTACGTCTTTGATCTGGACCGTTTCTCGGCCTTCGAGGGCAACACCGGCCCGTATATCCTCTACACCATCGTGCGCATCAAGTCCATCCTCGCCCGGTACGGCGGTGACGTGGCGGCGGCAGCCCTGCGCCCCGCCTCCGGCGATGCGGAGCGGGATCTGATGCTGGCCCTGACCCGGCTGCCGGACAATCTGGCCCTGGCGTACCGGGACAGCGCGCCCAACGTGATCTGCGCCTATATCTACGAGCTGGCCGGGTGTGCCAACAAGTTCTATCACGAGACGAAAATTCTGGCCGAGGAGGACGCGGAGCGCCGTGCCGGCTACATCGCCCTGATCGATCTGACCCGCGATGTGCTGGAGACGTGCATTGACCTGCTGGGCTTCTCTGCGCCGGAAAAAATGTGAGGAGGAAATTCCATGGTATACACGTCCAAACAGGCCGAGGAGGCCGCCGTCCTGCAGACGGCCAACGCCATCTGCGCTGCCATCCGCACCGCGCCCAAGACGAAGGGACAGGACTTTCTGGAGACGTGCATCGTCACCGGGGACGATCTGGAGCGCCTGGCCGTCAGGCTGGAGGGTCTGGGCGCGGAGTTCGGTGTTGGCTTCGTGCTGCGGGACGCGGCTTGCGTGCGGAACAGCGCTGCGGTCGTCCTGGCGGGCGTGCAGAATGTCCGCCGCGGCCTCAATAGCTTGTGCCAGTACTGCGGCCACGACGACTGTGCCGCGTGCAGCGCAGCCGGGGGAGAATGTATTTACGGGCCCATGGACCTGGGCATTGCCCTGGGCTCGGCGGTGTCGCTGGCGGCGGACGCCCGGGTGGACAACCGGATCATGTTCTCCGCCGGCCGGGCGGCCATGGACTTGCATTTCCTGCCGGAGGGCTACGGCTGCTGCATCGCCATCGCCCTGAGCGTCAGCGGCAAGAGCCCCTATTTTGACCGGAAGTCGACCCGCTGACCGGTGATGCTGTGCTGCGGAGGGATTACCATGTTTCTCAAGGGAAATCTGATCGCCGCGCCGCAGCTGGGCGTGCTGGACTGCCTGCCGGGCGGCTGCCTGCATCTGGCGGAGGACGGCACCGTTCTGGAGCTCCTGCCGCGCCTGCCGGAGGACGTGGGCGGTGAGCCGGTCCTGGACTTCGGCGACTGTCTGGTGCTCCAGTCCTTCTGTGACATGCACCTGCACGGCCCGCAGTATCCGATGGTGGGCATGGGGATGGATCTGCCGCTGCTGGACTGGCTGCAGACGTACGCCTTCCCGGTGGAGGCCCGCTTCGCCGACCCGACGTACGCCCGCACGGTGTACCGCCGGCTGGCCGGGGAGCTGGTGGCCGGCGGCACCACGCGGGTGGTGATGTTCTCCTCGCTCCACACCGACGGGACGCTGGTGCTCATGGAGGAGCTGGAGCGGGCCGGCGTCACCGGCTATGTGGGCAAAGTCAGCATGGACCGGAACGGCGCGCCGGAGCTCCAGGAGACGACGGACGACGCCTGCCGGGAGCTGCTGCGCTGGCTGGAGGCCTGTGGGGAGTTCCGGCGGATCCGCCCTATCCTGACGCCGCGGTTCACGCCGTCGTGCACCGATGCGCTGATGACGTTTCTGGGGAAGCTCGCCGCGGAGCGCGGCCTGCCGGTCCAGTCCCATCTCAGCGAAAACGTGGCGGAGATGGAGTGGGTTCGTTCTCTCCATCCCGACTGCCGGCAGTACTGGGAGACGTACGCCAAGTATGGCCTCTGGAAGCCCGGCACCGTCATGGCGCACTGCGTCCACAGCGACGGACGGGAGCGGGCGGCCATGGCAGAGCACGGCGTGCTGGCGGTCCACTGCGCCGACTCCAACGGGAATCTCTGCAGCGGCACGGCGCCGGTACGGGCCATGCTGCGGGAGGGCGTCTCCGTGGCTCTGGGGTCCGACATTGCCGGCGGCGCCCTGCTGTATATGCCACAGGTGGCCGCAGCGTCCATCCGCGCCTCCAAGGTGCGGGCCATGGCGGACGGCAGCGCCTTCCTGACGGCGGCTGAGGCGTATTACCTGGCCACCACGGCCGGGCAGCGGTATTTCGGTGCGGGAGACGGCTTCGCCGTGGGGCAGAAGCTCCATGCGGTGGTGCTGGACGACTCCCGCTTCTCCGGCGATGCCGGCTGCAGCCTGCCGGAGCGCCTGGAACGGGCGCTGTATCGTTCTGCTCCGGCGGATCTCCGCGCTGTGTTCTCCGAGGGCCGTCGAATCCGATAAAAACAGCATTTGCCCAGCGGCCGCACCGGTTCCCGGTGCGGCCGCTTTTTGCGGAGCATGATTATTAAAAATCGGAAGCAAAACGATTTGCGGAAAATATGGAAACAAAAAATAAAATTGATCCGACGTACGACGATCGACACCAAAAGCCTAAAAATAAATTTGCCTGACCAATTGCTTTTTCTGACAAAATGCAATTCTTTTTTCTGCATTTCCCTATCCAGTCGTATGAATCCGCGGGAAAACCACACATTGTGGTTGACAAAAGATTGACAGAGGCATATAACCGTACCGGAGGCCGCCGGCCGGTGTTCCGGGTGACGGCTTTCCGGGTAAGGTGGAACGAAGGAACGGAAAGGATGGGAATTCATGAAAAACGCGAAGCTGAAGAGAACGGTGGCCCTGCTGCTGGCCACGCTGCTGCTGCTGGCACTGGCTGCCTGCGCCAACCCCGCGGAGACTGCGGAGCCCGGTGCAGCCGAGGACGGCAGCGGAGAGACGTACGACGCGCGGGTGGCGCTCTGCCTGTTGGGGCCTGCCAATGACGGAGCCTGGAGCAGCTACGCCTACAACGCCGTCATGAGCATGCAGGAGCAGTATAACATCGATGTCAAATATACGGAAAACGTGAAGCCCACGGACATGGAAGCTGTGTTTACAGACTATGCCTCGCAGGGCTTCGATTTAATTATCGGGCACAGCTTCTCCTTCGGCGACGCGGCGCTGGCCGTTGCGGAGCAGTACCCCGATGTGAGCTTCGCCATCATTGACGGCAGCGTCTCGGCGGATAATGTGGCGTCTTATAACATGAAGACCCAGGAGCAGGGTTACATCATCGGCGTCATGGCCGCCGCCATGACGGAGTCCGGGGTCGTGGGCGCGGTGCCCGGCCAGGAGGGGCCGGCCATCATCAAGGTCGCCGAGGCGTTCAAGCTGGGCGTCGAGGCGCAGAATCCGGAGGTGGAGGCGCTGACCACCTACACCGGTTCCTTTGACGACGCCGCCCGGTCCCGGGAGGCGGCCCAGGCGATGATCGATGAGGGAGCCGACTTCATCATGGGCTGCGCCAATCAGGCCAACGCCGGCATGATCCGGGCATGCCAGGACGCCGGCATCTACTGCACCGGTGAGCTGGAGCAGCAGCCGCTGGCGGAGGATACCGTCGTCATGTGCACGTTGACCGACGTGGAAAAGCTGGTGGGCATCGCGGTGGAGGAGGTCCTGAACGACAGCTTTACCGGCGGTGTCCATGAGTACGGCTTCGCCGACGGCGTCCTGAGCTTCACGGGCTACGGCGCGCTGGAGGAGGAGATTCCTCAGGAGGTCAAGGATCTGGTGGAGGAGACCATTCAGAAGATCACCGACGGTGAGATCGAAGTTCCCCGCATTGAAGAGATCACCGCGGACTGAGGCGCAGGCCTCGGCGACCGCGCCAGTGCGGAAATCCGTTCAGAAGGGAAGGGGAACACCGTGGCATTGCTGGAAATGCGGGGGATCACGAAGCGGTTCGGCAGCGTGATTGCAAACCGGGACGTGGATCTGACCGTGGAGGCCGGGAGCATTCACGCCCTGCTGGGGGAAAACGGCGCCGGCAAGACGACGCTGATGAACATCCTGTACGGCCTGTACCAGGCCGACGGCGGGGAGATCCTCTGGGAGGGGCGCCCGGTCCGGTTCCGGGAGCCGGGCGAGGCCATCGCCCATGGGATCGGCATGGTGCACCAGCACTTCATGCTGGTCCGGAATATGACGGTGCTCCAGAACATCATTCTGGGGCTCCGGCCGGCGGGGTATCCGCTGGTGAATGGGAAGCAGGTCGGCGCGGAGCTGGCGGAGCTGTCGAAGCAGTACGGCCTGGCGGTGGACATGCAGAAGCGGGTCGACCAGCTTTCTGTCGGCGAACAGCAGCGGGTGGAGATTCTGAAAGCGCTGTACCGCCGGGCGAGGCTGCTGATCCTCGACGAGCCGACGGCCGTCCTGACGCCCCAGGAGACCCGGGAGCTGTTCACCACGCTCCGCCGCCTGCGGGACGCCGGCTGCAGCACCATCCTGATCTCCCACCGGCTGACGGAGATCATGGAGGTCAGCGACCGGATCACCGTCCTGCGCGACGGCTGCAAGGTGGCCGACGCGGATGCCGCCGGCTGCAGCGAGCGCGAGCTCTCCCACTGGATGATCGGCCGGGAGCTGAACCTCCCGCGGCGGGAACACGCGGAGTCGGCCGCGGAGGCGGTGCTGGAGGTGCAGGACCTGTCGCTCCGGGAGCGGGGGAAGTCCGCGCCGCTGCTGGAGCACATCAGCTTCCAGGTGCGCAGCGGGGAGATCCTGGGCATTGCCGGCGTGGACGGGAATGGCCAGGGATATCTGGCGGAGCTGATCTGCGGCATCCGCCGGCAGAACGGCAGCAGCATCCGCTACCAGGGACAGTACATCGACCGGCTGAACGTCCGGCAGCGGTTTGCCCTGGGGATTTCCTACATCCCCGACGACCGCCACCGCGACGGCCTGATTCTGGACGCCGACGTCCAGGACAACCTGATGCTCCACAGCTACCGTGACGCGCCGTTTTCCCGCCGCGGCGTCCTGAACCGGCGCCGGATGACGGAAAGCGCCCGGGCGGCCATGGAGACGTACGACATCCGCGCCGAGGGACCGCACGCGCGGGTGGGGAACCTCTCCGGCGGCAACCAGCAGAAGATCATCCTGGCCCGGGAGCTGGGGGCACAGCCCAGCCTGCTGGTGGCCATGCAGCCGACCCGCGGCCTGGACATCGGCGCCTCGGCGTACGTCCACGATCAGCTGGCGGCCTGCCGCGACAGCGGCGGCGGCGTCCTGCTGATCTCCACGGATCTGGAGGAGATCATGGCGCTGTCGGACCGCATTGCCGTCCTGTTCGGCGGGCGCCTGATGGGCATCCTGCCGAATACGCCGGCCCTGAAAACAGAGACCCTCGGCCTGCTCATGGGCGGCCGGGCGCTGGAGGAGGTGCGCGGCGCATGAAAAAGCTCATCTTTCCCTGTGTTGCCGTCGTCAGCACGCTGCTGGTGGGGGCGCTGCTCGTCGTGATCGCCGGTGCCAGCCCGCTGCTGGCCGCCCAGTACTTCCTCTACGGAATCCTCGGCAATCTCAACGGCTTCGTGGAGATCCTGGTCAAGGCCACGCCGCTGATGTTCCTGGGGCTGGGGGTGGCGGTGGCGTTCCGCACGGGCTTCTTCAACATCGGCGGCGAGGGGCAGCTGTATATGGGCGCCCTGGCGGCCGCCATGGTGACGCTGCTGCTGCCCGGTGTGCCCGGCGCCGTGCGGGTCCTGCTGGCCATCGCCGCCTCCTTCGCTGCCGGCGGCCTCTGGGCGTTCCTGCCGGCGTATCTGAAAAACCGCCTCGGCATCTCCGAGACGGTCAACACCATCATGTTCAACTACATCGCCACCATGTTCGTGGGCATCTCCATCCGCGGCTTCCTGCAGGACCCGGCGGACTACCTGCCCCAGAGCGCGCGGATCGAGGAGGCCGCGTCCCTGCCGCTGCTGCTGCGGCCCACGCGGCTCCACCTGGGCTTCTTTCTGGCGCTGCTGGCCGTGGCGGTGGTCTGGTTCATCATGCAGCGGACGACGGTGGGTTTTGAGCTGCGCATCAGCGGCAGCAACGCCCGCGGTGCCGCCTGCATGGGCATCCCGGTCCGCCGCAGCCTGCTGCTGTCCGCCGTCATCAGCGGCGGCCTGGCCGGGCTCGCCGGGATGAGCGAGCTGCTGGGGGTGCAGCACCGGCTGCTGGAGAATCTCTCCGGCGGCAACGGCTACACGGCGATCCTTATCGCCCTCATGGCCCGCAACCACCCGCTGGGCGTCGTGCTCGTCTCCCTGGGCTTCGCGGCGCTCCAGGTGGGGGCCGCCACCATGCAGCGGCAGATGGGAATTCCCAACGCCATCGTCTCCATCCTGACGGGCTTCATCGTGCTGCTGATCCTGTGTCAGGGCCTGGCGGAAATCCGCCGGGAGCGCCGGAAAGAAAGGCTGGGGTGAGCACATGCAGGAGTTTCTGACCATTGGATTTCTGACGACGTTCCTCTCGGCGGCGGTCCGGACAGGCATGCCCCTGGTCTGCGCCGCCGTCGGCGAGGATACGTCGGAAAAGGCCGGCATCATCAACGTCGGCCTGGAGGCCGTCATGATCGCGGGCGCCTTTTCCGGCTTCGTTGCCGCCTTCCTGACGAACAGCCTGGCCCTGGGTTTCCTCTGCGGCATGGCGGGCGGTGTGGCCGTCAGCCTGCTGCACGCGTTCCTGGCCGTCTACCTGCGGCAGGATCAGAACGTGTCCGGCGTCGCGCTGAACCTGCTGGTCACGGGCATCACCAGCTATCTGTATCTGCTGATCGTCAACCGCTACGGCATGCCGCAGGTGGAGACGCTGCCGGCCCTGCCCATTCCCGGGCTGTGCCGGATTCCGGTGCTGGGGGAGGCGCTGTTCAACCGCGACCTGGTGACGTATCTGCTCTACGTGGTGATCGCCGCGCTGGTGTTCTTCTACCGGCGGACGGCCTGGGGCATGTCGCTGTGTGCCGTGGGAGAGAATCCCAGGGCGGCGGACACCGTGGGCCTGCCGGTCTACCGGATCCAGTATCTGGCGGCGGCCTTCAACGGCCTGATGGCCGGCCTGGGCGGTGCGTATCTGATTCTGGGGCAGCTGGGCGTGTTCTACGAGAACATCACCGCCGGCCGCGGCTACATTGCGCTGGCCGTCGTGGTGTTCGGCCGCCGGAGGCCGCTGGGCATTCTGCTGGCAGCCCTGTTCTTCGGCGCGGCGGACGCGCTGCAGTTCCGGCTCCAGGCGCTGGGTGTCGCGCTGCCGACCCAGCTCTTCACCAGCCTGCCGTACATTCTGACGGTGCTCTCGCTGCTGCTGGTGGCGAAGCGGAACACCGACCCTGCCTGGCTCGGGAAGCCGTACGTCCGCAGCCGCCGCTAGGCTGCGAAGCGAAAGAAAGGACGAAGCAGCTATGAAAGAACACACGTTTGCCCTGAAGGGCACCATCGTTCACACGCCGACGCCGCAGGCCTTCGAGATTCTGGAGGACGGCTTCATCGTCTGCCGGGACGGCGCCGTGGCCTTCCTGGGGGAGGCTCTCCCGGAGTCCCTGCACGGCATTCCGGTGCACGACTTCACGGGGCGTCTGATCGTCCCCGGCATGGCCGACATCCACGTCCACGCACCCCAATACGGCTTCCGCGGCCTGGGTATGGACCTGGATCTGGACAGCACGTGGAACACCTGGTTTGAGACGTATTCTCTGCCGGAGGAGCGCAGCTACGCGGATCTGGCGTATGCCGATCAGGCGTACGACCGGTTCGTGGACGACCTGCTCCACACCACCACGACGCGCCTCTGCGCCTTCGCCACGATCCACCGGCCGGCTACGGAGCTGCTGATGGAGAAGCTGGACGCGGCGGGCTTTGCCGCCTACGTCGGCAAACTGAACATGGACCGGAACTCCATCGAGGGCCTTCAGGAGACGACGGAGGAAAGCCTGACAGAGACGCGCCGGTGGCTGGAGGAGACGTGCGGCCGCTACGCAGCCGTCAAGCCCATGGTCACGCCGCGGTACACGCCGTCGTGCACCGACGCCTGCATGGAGGGCCTGCAGGAGCTTATCCGGGAGTTCCGGGTGCCGGTCCAGTCCCATCTGTCCGAGGGGCTGGACGAGATCGAGTGGGTCAAGTCCATGAAGCCGGAGATCTCGTTCTACGGCCAGGCGTACGACATGTACGGCATGCTGGGCAGCGACGTCCCCAGCGTCATGGCCCACTGTGTCTATCCCACCGAGGCGGAGTTCGCGCTGATGGCGCAGCGGAAGCAGCTCTGGGTGGCCCATTGCCCGCAGAGCAACCTGCACTCCAGCGGCTCGGCGGCGCCCATCCGGCGGTATCTTGAGGCCGGCATCCATGTGGGCATCGGCAGTGACATGGCCGGCTCCAACACGCTCAACCTCTTCCGTGCCATTGCCGACTGCACCACGGCCTCCAAGGTCTACTGGGCGGCCCACGAGCGCAACGGCGACCCGTACGCCCCCAAGACGTACCTGGGCCTGTCGGAGGCGTTCTACATCGCCACCAAGGGCGGCTGCTCCCTCTGGGGCCCGTGCGGCAGCTTCGAGCCGGGCAGCTTTTTTGACGCCGTCGTCATCGACGACCGGCCGCTGCAGGACCTCCATGTGCGGCCCGGCCGCCAGCGCATCGAGCGGGCCATCCAGCAGAGCGACGACCGGCACGTGGAGGCCAAGTTCATCAACGGCATCCAGGTGCTCTGACGGATTCAGAGAATGTGCCGGTTGAGCCGGTACTGGATGTAGCGGGTGTCCGTGAAGATCTGCGCGCAGATCAGCGGGCAGTTCTGCTTGTCGAAGCAGGCGCTGATGAACCGGAGCATGGGCCGGGCGGGGTCCTCCACCAGCTCCTGCAGCTGCGGGAAGTCGTCGGCCCGGATGGCGGAGAGCTGCATCTCATCGCGATAGGCGAAGCGGCCGGTGGTGCTCAGGAGAAAGACGCGGATGTCGATGTTTTCCGAATTGAGCAGCTGGGTGTACTGCCCGTCCGTAAGCAGCTGCCGCGGAAGGCTGTCCTCCACCAGAACGCAGAAGTGCCCGTCGGCCAGATAGACGCACCGGCGGGTGATCACCGGTGCACCCGGGGGAATCTGCAGGTGCTCCGCGTAGAACGCGTCCGCCGGCTCCAGCCGGAAGTCCAGCTGATGGAATTCCGCCTGGTGCCCCTGGCGCTCGATCAGCGTGGGGAAGTGCATGTAGTACAGAAGGTTTTCGCACGGCTCCAGCGGAAGGCGGCTGGCGTACGTGCCGCTGCCCTGCCGCCGGATGACGAAGCCCTCCGACTCCAGCTGGCTCAGCACGTCGCGCACGGTGGCGCGGCTCACCCGGAACTGCTGCGCCAGCGCCTGCTCAGATGGCAGGCGCTCTCCCGGCGTGGTGCGGTGCAGCAGCTCCTCCAGACCGGAGCGCAGCTGCGTGCGAAGGGTTTCCGGCGAAAGGCGCATTCCGTGACCTCCTTTTTCCTGTAGCGGGGCGGGGAAATCCCCGCCCCGCAGTCGCTCTGGCATTCATTATAGAAAGGACGGCATCGCTTGTCAAATGCGCGCCGTACCCGAACACGGAACGCCCGGCAGCCGAAGGCTGCCGGGCGCCCGTTGAGAAAGAGAAAGAGGAAGATAGAAGAAGATGAAACGCTCCTGCAGTGCCTTTCGGCCTCTGCATGTATTGAATATACGGGAGGAATTTGAACGGACTGTGACGATGAAAAAAACAATCTGTAAACTTACCAGAGCCCCAGCTGCCCGTCGGCCCGCTGGCACAGCAGCGGCGGCGCCGGGGCGCGCAGCAGTGCTTCCGGCGGCTCCGTTCCCCGGAGCCATGCGGCCATCTGCTCCTCGGTGAAGATCCGCGGCATTCGCTCGTGGACCTGCGCCACGTCCGCACTGGCCTCGGTGGTGACGATGCAGAAGCAGTCGACGCCGTCGCGCCGCTCCCACACGCCGGCCAGGTACAGCGGTGCGCCGTCGGAGCGGGTGAAGCGGAACTTCTGCCGGGCGGCGTCCCACTCAAAGAAGGCCGAGGCCGGGACGGCGCAGCGGCGGTGCTGCGCCGATTCGCGGAACATGGGCCGCTCCAGGAGCGTCTCAGCCCGGGCGTTGATGACCGGCCGCCGGCCCGGCCAGGGGTACCCCCAGCACTTGAGAGACGGCACCAACTCTCCGGCGGCCTCCAGGAGCACCGGGGCGCTGGCGCTGGGGTAGACTTCTCCGCCGCGCCAGGAGATGCCCTGCCGGGCCAGAGCCTCCAGCAGGGGTTGGAGCGCGGCGTCTCCGATGCGCAGCTCGTATCGGGCGCACATGGGCAGCACCTCCCATCGTTTGTTCCATGACCAGTTTACCACATTTCCCGGGAAAAACGTACACCTGCTGCCGGAAAACTTTCTGGGCACGGTATGCGGGCCGCTGCAGTGACGCAGCGGCCCGCATGGCGTCAGACCTCCCAGCCGCGCAGATACTGCTCCTGCTCGGGGGTCAGTGTGTCGATATGCAGCCCGTTGCCCGCCAGCTTCAGGCGGGACACGGCCTCGTCGATCTCCGCCGGCACCTCGTAGACCGCCGGGCGCAGGCCCGCGCCGTGGCGGAGCAGATACTCCAGGGACAGGGACTGAATGGCGAAGCTGGTGTCCATGATCTCTGCCGGATGGCCGTTGCCGGATGCCAGATTCACCAGCCGGCCCTCGGCCAGCAGGTTCAACGTGCGCCCATCGGGGAGCTCGTAGCCGGTGATCTCGTCCCGCCGGGGGTATACGCGCACGGCCATGGCCGCCAGATCCTCGCCGCTGACCTCCACGTTGAAGTGGCCGGCGTTGGCCAGGAAGGCGTTGTCCTTCATGACCTCCATGTGCCGGCGGACGATGACATCCCGGCAGCCGGTGGTGGTGATGAACAGGTCGCCCAGTGGGGCGGCCTCGTCCATTGGCATGACGCGGCAGCCGTCCATGGTGGCCTCCAGAGCCTTGATGGCGTCAATCTCCGTGACGATGACGTTGGCGCCCATGCCCTTGGCCCGCATGGCCACGCCGCGGCCGCAGTAGCCGTAGCCGGCCACTACGACGGTCTTGCCGGCCACCAGCAGGTTCGTCGTGTGCATGATGGCGTCCCAGACCGACTGGCCGGTGCCGTACTTGTTGTCGTAGTAGTGCTTGCACTTGGCGTCGTTGACGTTCATC
>CAJFNY010000051.1 GCA_904395865.1 uncultured Oscillospiraceae bacterium | reverse complement strand
GTGTGCTCCAGGGTCTGCACCAGGTTGGGCTTCAGGGCGTCCTTCAGCAGGGCGGCCATGGCGCCGGCAGCGTTCAGATCGCCGGCGGTGACGGGCTTCTCGTCGTACGTGTAGCCCACGACCAGGCGGCTCAGGCGGGCCTTCAGGTCGGTGATGTCGGAGGCCAGGCACAGCACGGCCATGATCTCCGAGGCGACGGTGATGTCGTAGCCGTCCTCACGGGGCACGCCGTTGGCGCGGCCGCCGAGGCCGTCCACCACGAAGCGCAGCTGCCGGTCGTTCATGTCGACGCAGCGGCGCCAGGTGATCCGGCGGGGGTCGATGTTCAGCTTGTTGCCCTGGTAGATATGGTTGTCGACCATGGCAGCCAGCAGGTTGTTGGCGGCGCCGATGGCGTGGAAGTCACCGGTGAAGTGGAGGTTGATGTCCTCCATGGGGACGACCTGGGCGTAGCCGCCGCCGGCCGCGCCGCCCTTGACGCCGAACACGGGGCCCAGGGAGGGCTCGCGCAGGGCCACCAGGACGTTCTTGCCCAGCCGCTTCAGGCCGTCGGCCAGGCCGACGGTCGTCGTCGTCTTGCCCTCGCCGGCCGGGGTCGGGTTGATGGCCGTCACCAGCACCAGCTTGCCGTCGGGACGATGGACCTCGTTGAGAATATTGTAGTCGACTTTCGCCTTGTACTTGCCGTACTGCTCGAGATACTTCTCATCCACGCCCGCCGTCTTGGCGATCTCCTGGATGGGCAGCATTGGGGTTTCCTGGGCGATTTCGATGTCAGTCTTGTACATAGTGGGACACTCCCTAAAACATATTTGTAAGAGCCGTTGGTATGACTCTGTACAGACGCCGTATCTTCCGCGGCCGCATCCGGGCCGGCGGACGGTAGAAAAAACAGAAATGCAATCGATATTTTTTATTCGATAGTTTTTTATCGACTTTATGAGTATACGTCATTTCAGGGCTGGGAACAAGTCACGAATTGCACAAAATTCCATAAAAAATTTTGGTCACAAATGGCACTTTGTATCGCCGATGAGTACGTCCGCGCAGACCACCAGATCCTCGGCGGCAAAGACCTCCGGGAAGTTGTCCGAGAACAGGATCTGGCTGCTGGGCGGGAACTCGTCGTCCCCGGCCCAGAGGAGCAGCTGCATGTGGAGCCCGGGCAGGAATTCCACCTGAAATCCGGCGTCCCCGTGGGGCACCGGCTGCGCGCCCATGGCGGCCATGGCGGCCCGGAATGCCGGCAGCCGCGGGCCGAAGGTGAAGGCGGCGCGGTTCAGGCAGCGGCCGGTGAAGGGCTGGATGTAGACGTCGCCCCACGGCGTCTCACGGAATGTGAGAAACCGGCCGCTGAACGGTGCCGGGCGCGCCGACATCACGTAGCGGATCAGCAGGATCTGGGCCGGGATATTTTGAAGGGCGAAGCCCTTCCCGTCCTCCGTGGAAACTGCAAATTCCGGCCATGCCAGCCGGTACGAAACGCCCAGCATCGTGACGGTGAAGGCGCTGCCGTCGAAGGGCACGCCCCGGGCGGCCGCCGCCCGGGCGTCCAGCTCCCGCCACTGCTGGCAGTAGTGGGCGAAGGGGACGAGCTCCTTGTGATTTTCAATCTCCATATCACGCCTCCGGATGGCTGTTGGGGAACAGGGCGGTGTTC
Source organism: uncultured Oscillospiraceae bacterium (assembly GCA_904395865.1). GTDB lineage: Bacteria > Bacillota > Clostridia > Oscillospirales > Oscillospiraceae > Avoscillospira_A. The sequence continues at coordinate 55,138 of CAJFNY010000051.1, read as the reverse complement.
GTGTGGGGCAGGAAGCAGGCCGCCACGAACGCGTCCATGTACCCGGGGTTCGTGGAGAGCTCCAGATACGTCATGTTGGCGGCCAGGCCGTACGTCTTTTCCTCGGCGGAGGGCGACAGGGCCATGGCGTAGGCACCGGCCAGGGAGGAGTTGCCGATGTATTCGAACTTCTCCAGGTCGATGTCCGGGAACATGCCGATGTTGACGGCGTTCTTCATGTTGATGCCGCTGCCGATGCCGCCGGCCACCAGCACGTGGTCCAGCACCGTCACGTCCATGTCCAGGGAGCGGAGCATGGTGTCGATGGCGGAGAAGATGGCGCCCTTGGCGCGGATAAAGCTGTCGATGTCCACCTCGTCCAGGGAGACCTCGCGGCCGGTGGCCGACTCGTCCTCGGTGGCCAGCACGTAGCGGCCGGTGCCGTGGGCGTCGCGGCGGACGCGGGCGCCCTCCCGCTGGAACTGGCCCTTGGGCGAGATGATGCCGCAGCGGAACAGCTCGCTGATGAGGTCGATGATGCCGGAGCCGCAGAGGCCCACCGGCTTCTGCCCCGCCTCGCCGATGATCCGGAAGGTGGGCTCCATGGTGTCCCTGTCGATGGTGACGGCCTCGATGGCGCCGTCGGTGGCGCGCATGCCGCAGGAGATGTCGCCGCCCTCGAAGGCCGGGCCGGCGGAGCAGGCGCACGACATCATGAAGTCCCGGTTGCCGAACACCAGCTCGCCGTTGGTGCCCAGGTCGATGAACAGCGTGAACTCGTCCCGGTCCCACAGGAGGCTGGCCAGGACGCCGGCGGTGATGTCGCCGCCCACGTACGAGCCGATGTTAGGCGCGATGACCACGTCCGCATCCCCGTGGGCCGCCAGATGCAGGTCCCGGGCCTTGCAGCCCTGCCAGCGGAAGAACGACGGAATGTACGGCTCCATGCGCACCGGGTCGGCGTCCACGCCCAGCAGCAGGTGGTTCATGGTGGTGTTGGAGGCCACGCACAGCCGGAAGATCCGCTCCTTCCCCACGCCGGCGCTGCGGCACATGGCCCGCAGCAGCGGGTTGAGCGTCTCGTCAATGACGGCCTTCTGCAGCTTCCTGCGGCCGCCGGGCTTCCCCTGCTCGATGATGCGGTTGATGACGTCGGCGCCGTAGCGGATCTGGCCGTTGCCGGAGGAGGCCTTGGCCAGCAGCCGGCCGGTCTTCAGGTCCGTCAGGACGGCGGAGACGGTGGTGGTGCCGATGTCGATGGCGGCGGCGCACAGGGGCGCCTGTCCGGCGGACACGTCCAGCAGCCGGAAGGTATTCCCCTTCCGCTCGCCGGCGGCCCACACGCGGAAGTTCCCCTCCCGCAGCACCTGGGCCAGGCGCACCAGGCAGTCGTACGGGATGGCCACGGTCTCCACGCCCAGGGCGGCCTCCAGGGCGCGGGTGATGCGCTCGTTGTCCGGCATGGTGTCGTCCAGGGTGGGCGCGTCCAGCGTCAGCTCCACCTGGACGAAGTCGTTGGCAAACGACACGCCTGCGGCGGACACGTCGGCCATGAGCTTCTCAAAGATGGCGATCTCCTGGCCGCTGCTCAGGTCGGCCGTCTTCATGCGGCTCTGGTAGGCCGAGGCAATGTCCGGCACCAGGACCGTCACGTCCCCGCAGATCCGGCTGCCGCAGGCCAGGCGCCAGCCGTCGGCGGCCTCCTCGGCGGTGATGTGGGAGGTGGGCAGGCAGTCCAGCTGGCCGCTGAGGAGCTTCACGCGGCACTTGCCGCAGGAGCCGTTGCCGGAGCACGGGGCGTCGATGGCCACGTTGGCGCTGCGGGCCAGCTCCAGCAGGTTGGCGCCCTCCTGGGCGGAAATCACGGTCGTCTGGCCGTTTTCAAACTGAAAGGTAACATCAAACATGGAATCCCTCACTGTTACGTAGTGGTTGAAGCGTATGGGCGCACAGGCGCCGCGGCTCGCCGGACGGGCGCAGGCTGGCTGCGCCTCTCCGCCGGGCCGCGATGGGGGCGGCCGAAGCCGCCCCCGGAAGGTTGCGAAGCAGCAGGGAGCTTACATCAGCGGCTCCATCTTCAGAACCGGATGGTTCTTCTCCTGCAGGAAGGCCATCAGGCCGTCGGGATCCTCGCAGATGGTCTCGTCGGCGATCAGGTCGGTGAAGTTGTCGATGCCGTACAGCTCCTTGGCCGTCTTGTTCAGGCGGGCGGCCACGTCGTCCTTCAGCTCCTTGGGCATCCAGACGATGCGCTCGATGCCGCCCTCGGCGCTGGCGAACTTCTTGGAGGAGATGAAGTGGCGGCCGTGGCCCATGAAGCCGGGCGTCTGGACGCCGCCGCCGGTCATGGAGGCCAGCTCGCCGAAGGTCATGCCGGCGGGGGTCATGCCCTTGAACTCACGGTTGACGACGATGAAGCCGTTGGAGCTGGGCTCGATGCCGCAGATGCACTCGAAGCAGCCGCAGGAGGTCATGGGGTCCTCCAGGATGGAGTACAGCGTCACGTTCTCCACGGCGCCGTGGGTGGCCTCGGCGACCATCTCGTTGACCTTCTCGTACCGGCCGGTGCGCTCGTCGATGAGGCCCTCCTTGGGGATGGGCTGGCTGGGGCCCTGGGGGTTCAGCTCGTACGTGGCCTTGGCGTCCAGCCACGACACGGCGCCGCAGAGGCCCAGGCGCTCCGGCGTGACGACGCAGCAGTGGGCCGGGGCGAAGGACTGGCAGAGGATGCACGTGTAGAACTCGTTGACCGACTCGTCGGTCATGGAGGCCAGGCGGTCGTCCCGGGCGTTGTAGGCCGGCATGGCCTCGGTCTCCAGGATCTTCTGGGCCTTCTCCCGGTCGGTGACGAGCGTGATCTGGCACTTGTCGACGACGGCGTCGAACTCGTCCATGATCATCACGTACAGCACCTCGCCGAAGTCCTTCATCCGCAGGCCCTTCTCGTAGGCCTCCTTGCTGATGCGGATGCGGAACTGGTTCCGCTGGCCGGTGTGCATGACGCCCTCCATATAGTTGAACCAGGCGTGGATCTTCCGCTCGATGACCGACTCGAAGTCCTTCTGCATCCGGGCGCCGGCCACCTCGATATACGTGGCCAGGGCGTACTCCTTGTCGCCGGAGTCGATGTCGGGGCCGTCGACGGTGATCTTGTGGTCCTCGATCTCGCCGGGCTCCCGCATGGTGACGAGCTCACACGTGGGGTTGACGCCGGAGTAGAACTCCACCTGCATGTCGGCCTTGCGGACGATCTCGCCCTCGAAGGCCGCGGCGAAGGCCACGGGGATGGGCAGCTCCTTGACCTTGATCTTGATGTTCCGCAGCTCCAGGGAGCGCTTGACCGTCATGGTGTGGTCGGTGACGGACTCCAGGGCGCCGGGCACCTGGTTCTCGCCCAGGTCCACGTCCACCACCACCGGGAAGCCCAGGGCGATGGCGCCGGCGCCGGCGGAGACGACGACCTCGTTCAGCGCGCCGAACGTGTTGACGAAGGCGGGGACGCGCTCCTTCGTGTACTTCAGCAGGCCGGCCAGGTCGCCGGGCTGCAGGCTGCCGAAGATCAGCGCGGCCCGGACGGCCACCTGCACCGCGTAGATCACCGACGTGACCTCATGGCCCAGGGGCACGACGCGCATCTCCAGGCCCATCTTGACGCCCTGCTCCACGGCCTGCTCGATGCAGTCGCCGATCAGGAACGTCAGAATGCCCTTGGACTGGTAGTCCTTGACGACGGCGGCCACGTCGGCGGCGCTGTCGGCCTTGCCCAGGACGACGGCCACGCCGGGGATGTCGCCGGTGACGAGCGGGACGCCCAGGGAGCGGATCACCGGGTCGGGCACGAAGCCGATGCCGGACTCATTGGCGTACGGCTCTGCGCCGTTGACGTACTTCAGCGCCTCCAGGATCTCCGCGCCCACGGCCGTGGCCAGGCCGGCGTTCAGGGCCTCGCCCAGATCCTCCTTGCCGGAGATCAGGCTCTTGAGCACGCCCACACATGCGGTCAGGTCGCCCAGCTTGGCCACCTTGACGCCGGTGGCGGCGTAGATGGTGGGCAGGAAGTACGCCGTGTCCGGATAGGCGACCTTCGTCTCTTCTCCGTACTTGGCGATGGCGTCGTTGACGGCGCCCTCCGTCAGGCCCGCAACCGCATTGGAGCCGGCGTAAATCAGATCAGTCAAAGCACTCATGGTATTTCCTCCTTATGGTCACGTGGTGCACACAGTCGTATGATGAAACGTTTTGCCCGCACGTATGCGTACGCGGGGAACGGATGGCAGGTGCCGCCCGTTCCCCGCGGCAAGGATGCGCGCTGTTGAGGAAATCAGATGTCGAGATACGAGTCGGAGTAGAGCTCGTTGTTCTTGAAGATGTCGCAGGTCTTGATGGTCTCCATCAGCCGGCGGTCGCAGGGGTTGACGATGGCGGAGGTCAGGCCCTGCATCATGGCCATGGCGACCAGCGTGGCGTCCATGATCGGGCGGACCGTCTTGGGCGCGCCGTTGGAGTTGTTGGACAGGCCGCCGGTGGACTTGAGGCCCTCGTCGGAGAAGGACTTGATGGCGTTGAGCACGTCCATCTGCTTCTCCTGCATGCCCTTGACCACCAGGAACAGCGGGTCGAACCACAGGTCGTCGGCGTCCATGCCCAGGGCGATGCCGCGGTCGAGCATGTTGTGGCAGTGCATCATGCGCTCGTCGTTGTCCTTGGCGATGCCGTCGGCGGAGCACAGGGCGATGACGATGGCGTCGTTGGCGGCAGCCAGGTTGATGTTGTCAATGCGGGAGCCGGCGTCGGCGGAGTTGACGATGGGCTTGCCGTTGGTGCGGTTGTAGACGGCGATGCCGGCCTCGATGGCCTTCTTGTTGGCGGTGTCCAGGGCCAGCGGCACGTTGTTGAAGTTCTCCTGCAGCAGGCGGACCGCCCACGTCATCAGCTCGGGGCCGTTGGACTCGGCGGGGCCGATGTTGACGTCCAGGTACGTGGCGCCGGCGGCGATCTGCTCGGCAGCGCGCTTGAGGATCGGCTCCGGGTTGAAGGTGGCCATGGCCTCACGGATCACGGGGCTAATGCAGTGGATCCGCTCGCCGATGGTGACGAACTTCTTGGACTCGGGGTTGTAGCCCTTGTACGTGACCTCCTGCGGGACCACCTGGATCTCGGGGTACACCAGCTTGGAGAAGTCCAGCGGCGCGTCGGCCTTCGTCTCCTCGGCGGCCTTCTTGGCCTCGCCCTTGGGCTTGGAAGCAGCGGCGGCCTCGGCGGCCTTGATGTGCTCGCCGTCCTTCAGGAACTTGACGATCTCCACGGCCTCGCGGGTGCCGACGACCACGTTCCACTCGGGCAGCTTCTCGGCGATCTCGCCCTTCATGACGGCCACCTTGCCGGGGATGATCAGGGTGCGGTTGTGGATCTTGTTCTCAATGTCCATCTCCTCAAAGCCCTTCTTGACGGTGGACGAGGAGAACTTGCCGGCGGCCCAGGCCGTCAGGACGGACATGCCGGAGGCGTCGGTGATGATCAGGTTGATCGGCACCTTGGAGCGCTCGATCTCGCCGGAGACCAGGAAGTACGTCAGGGCGAAGTCGACGGTCATCATGCACGGATCGTCGGGGGTGGCGCCGTTCATGGGGTAGATGCCGGGGGCGACCTTCATGGGCTTCTGCGGGTCGGTGAAGATGTTCTGGCGCAGGCCGTACAGCGGCAGGGCCTCGGCGTACGACAGGGACTCCATGATGACGATGGAGCCGTACTTGACCGTGAACACGGAGGCCAGGGCGCACTGCAGGTGCACGTCGCCGGCGGCCACCTTGGCCAGGTTGACGATGGAGGGGTAGCCGCAGGTGCGGTCGCCGTCCTTCAGGGCCGTGCGGCGGAGCAGCACGGCGTTCTTGAAGGTCTCCTTGGCGTCGGCGCCGGTGACGTCGACGACGAGGTTCTTGTTGCCGGCGGCCTCCAGCTTGGCGATCACGTCGTACATCTCCTCAAGAGAGCTGCCCGTGACGCCCAGGACGACGCCGGCCTCCTTGGCGGCGGCGCTCATGGCCTCATAGTTGTCCTTGTTGGCGCCGTTGAGGATGGGCTTGGCGTCCTTGCAGACGGCCAGGGCGGCCTTGGCCACGTCCACGTCGGCGCAGTCCAGCACCAGGGCGCGGTTGGCGGCAGCGGCCTTCTGCACCAGGGCCACGTAGGCGTCGGCGCCGTTGCCGGCGTACTGCACGTCCAGGACCTCCACGTGCATCCGCTCGCCGATGCGCTCGTAGTCCACCTTGGCCATGTCGGCCAGCTTGGCGTCGGCCGCGGCGGCGTCCATGTCGGAGGAGACGGTCACGCCGTACAGGTTGCGGGAGACGAGGGTCTTCTCGTGGCGGAAGAGCACCGTCTCGCCGCCCAGCTTGTGGGCGTTGTCGCCGGCGCCGATCTCAACGGTCTTCATCGGGGGCGCAGTGGCCTCGGACAGCAGGGCCAGCGCCTCAGCGCTCATGTGGGGGCACTTCTCAATGGGCAGCGCGCCCTGGGCGACCTTCATGCAGAAGGCCATGCAGGTGGGGCAGCCGCACTCCTTACAGTTCGTCTTGGGAGACAGCTTAAAAATATCGAGACCTTTCAAAGCCATGGTAAGTAGTTCCTCCTTCCTGATTACACAAGGGCGTCGATCATCTTGGCGATGGCGGCGACGGAGGCCGGATGGGCCAGGATCACGGCGTCGGAGCCGCAGGCCAGGCATGCGGCGGCGGTGGTGATCTCCATCTCGATGCCGCGCTCCTCGGCGCTGCCCCACTCGGGCATGTCGGCCTCGGGCATGATGGACTCCTTGACGCCCCAGGTCTCAGTGGAGATCGGGGTGATGATGGGCATCTGCAGCATGTTGTCGTTCTGGGCCAGGGCGGCGGCCTTGACGCGGTCCAGCGTGGAGGCCACGTACTCGAAGCCGTAGCCGGCGGCGGCGGAGCCGACGTTCATGACGACGCTGCCGGTGGGCACGCCCAGCTGGATGATGAGCACGTTCAGCTGCTTGGCCAGGTTGATGTCCACGGCGGACTCGGCGCCGACCTTCTGGTTGTACGCCATGGCCACGGACGCGCCGATGGACTTGTAGTCCTCCTCGCGGGCGGAGAGGAACAGGGCGTTGCGGCCCTGCAGGGCCTCGGCCATGGCCGCGAACAGCGCGGCGTCCTTCTCCACGTTCTTGCAGCCCATGATGACCAGCGGCTTCGTGGCCACGGCGGCCACTTCCTTCAGCTGGGCAACACATTCCTCAACGGACTTGTTGTGGCCGTTGGGGTCGGCGCCCTCGAAGTAGAGGCACAGGAAGGACGCGCCCTCCACGGTCTCCGCCTTCTTGGCCATGTCGGCCATGGTGGCGCAGCCCTCGTAGAAGGACTGGAAGCCCGGCGCCTGATAGTTCTCCAGGCCCAGGTCGGAGATCTCAATGCCGATCTGCGGCTTGTTCTCCATGGGCGCGTCGAAGGTGTAGAACGGCAGGACGTTCTCGCCGCCGAGGACAATGCTCTTGTCGCCGGTGCCCAGCGTCACAGCATTGATGTGGGCGGAAAACGCCTGCATCTTGGGATTGAATGCCATTGTTGATATCCCCCTTGGTTTTTGAGTTTATAAAATTAAATGTTCAGCTCTTTCAGAAGGTTGTGGAGCGCCACCTTCACGGCGGAGTCCTCCGGGATCTGGGAGCTGGGCTTGCCCTCGCAGTCGTACTCGTAGACGACCTCGTCCTGGGGCAGGACGCCCAGCAGGTCGAGCCCATGCTTTTCGATCTCCTCGGCCACGCCGGCGTTCAGCTGCCCGCCGGGCGCCCGGTTGACGATCAGCTTCATGACGCCGGGCTGCAGCTTCAGCTCCCGGACCATCTCGGCGATCCGGGCCACCGCCTGGATGCCGCGGCGGGAGCAGTCGCTGACCAGCAGCATCACGTCCACGTGGGGCAGCGTGCCGCGGCTGATGTGCTCCATGCCGGCCTCGTTGTCCACCACCACGTAGCGGTAGTTGGGCACGTACTTGTCCATCAGGGACTTGAGGACGCCGTTGACGTAGCAGTAGCAGCCCTTGCCCTGGGTGCGGCCCATGACGAGCATGTCGAAGTTGTCCTCCTCCACCAGGGCGTCGGAAAACTTCATCTCCGCGTAGTCCTGCTTGGAGACGCCCGTGGGGATCGTCCCGCGCAGCTCCGCCTGGGCCATGTCCTCCCGGATGGCGCCCAGGGTGGTCTCCACCTCGACGCCGAGCACCTCATTGAGGTTGGAGTTGGCGTCTGCGTCCACCACCAGGATCGGCCCCTTCTTTTCCTGAATGAGCTGATCGATGAGGATGCCGCAGATGGTGGTCTTGCCGACGCCGCCCTTGCCGGCGACGGCGATGGTTTGCGTTGCCATAATTTGCGTATCTCGCTCCTTTGTTGCTCAGATCTCGTCGAGCAGGCCGGCTTCCCGGGCGATCCGCGCCACGTCCTCGTACTTGTTCAGGGCGTAGAGGTGGATGCCGTCGATGCCGCAGGCGCGGTACTCGTCGATCTGGCGGATGGTGTAGGCGATGCCCTCCTCCTTGAACGCGGCCTTCTTCTCCTCGGCCGCGGCGTCGAAGGGCTCCTTGTCGAAGGGGTTGGGGAAGACCCAGTGCCGGGAGATCATCCGGCTCAGCTCCCGGGGCATGACGCAGCCGTTGCGGCTCAGGGCCATGTTGATGGTGGCGGCCATGTCCAGCACCGGCATGATGCCCACGTCCACGGGCATCCAGATGCCGGCGGCGCGGATGGCGTCGAGCCAGCGGCGGAACTGGTCCATGTCCCAGCAGAGCTGGGTCATGATGTAGTCTGCCCCGTTGTCCTGCTTCTGCTTCAGGAAGGCGATGTCGGCCTCCAGGCTGCGGCAGGCAATGTGGCCTTCCGGCGAGCCGGCCACGGCGATGGTGAACCTGTCGCCGAACTCCCGGCGGATGAATTTGACCAGCTCGGTGGCGTAGTGCAGGTCGCCGCCGGTGCCGGTCCAGCCGAAGGGCAGGTCGCCCCGGAGGGCCAGCACGTGGTCAATGCCGTTGTCCAGGTACGTCTGGAGCTGGCTGCGCATGCCCTCCTTCGTGTTGCCGACACACGTGAAATGCGTCACCGGGGTGCAGCAGCCGTCCTTCTGGATCTTCTTCAGCACCTCCAGGTTCTTGCCCACGTTCGTGCCGCCGGCACCGTACGTGCAGGAGATGTAGTCCGGGTGCAGGGTGTAGAGCTGCTCCAGGACGCCGCCGGCGCCGCAGAGCTTGTCCATCCCGGCGTCCGTCTTGGGCGGGAAGACCTCGAAGGAAAACGCAGCGCGGGTCTCGAAAATGTCTGTTACGGGCATGTCGCCCCTCCTCGCTGTCGCGCCCGGCAGAGGCCGCAGGCGCAGTATTTCATACTTTATACTGTACCATTCAGCACCGCAAAATGCAAGGTGTAAAATGTGAAAAATCAGGCCGCGGCGGCAGGATCAGTCCAGCGGCGTGAAGAGGAACTTCTGGTGCATCCCCGCGCTCTCCACGAAAATGCACACGGCGCCGTCCCGCAGGGTGTCCACCTGGAGCTGCACGTCGTCGCCCCGGATCTGGGCGCGGACGTACGCCTCGGGGTCGTCCGTCTCCACCTCGTCGAAGAACACGTCCCGCATCTGGTTGCGGGAGCAGCTGTTGGCGATCTCCCGCACCACCTCATAGCTGGCCATGGCTGCCTCCTTTCACGGGCGCAAAGCGCGCCGGGGGTGACAGCAGCCTCCCCCGGCGTGTGGATCTTACGATTCTTTGGGTGCGATAATGACTTTACCGTTAACCAGATCGGCCATCTGGACCTGGCCCGGGATGGTCATCTGCCGCTCCAGGATGTCGGTGAGCACGACGTTGCCGTCGCGGCACTCGATCCGCTGGACGTTGCCCAGCAGCAGGTTGTTGTCGCCGATCTCACCCCGGTAGACGTTGGAAAGGCACATGCGGTCCGCCTCCTTTACTGGTGCTCCAGGGACGCCAGGACGGCCGACAGGCGAAGGTTGCCCTTCTCGAAATCGCTGACGGCCTGCAGGACCTGCTCGCTGGCCGTGTGATCCCCCTGCTCGTCCAGCCGCTTGGCCAGGGTGGCCAGCTCGTTGGCGTGCTGGGTGTTGTGGCCCACCATGTAGCGCATCAGGGCCAGCACCTCCGCCCGGGGGTCGCCCCCGCAGCCGGCGCAGTCGTGGTGCTCGCCGCAGTGGATATGCTCACCGCAGCCGCCCTCATGGGTATGGGGGTGGTCATGGGGATGATCGTGGTCAAGATGCATTGGAAAATCTCCTTTTGTCCCGGAGGACACAAATTTTCAATCTCTAGTATACGCCATTTTTTTCCGTTTGTCAAAGGCGCCGCGGCGGCGCTTCCGCGGCGGTTTCATCGTACCACGCCGGGTACCGGCTGTCAAGGCGGCTTCCGCGGTATTTTTGACAAAATCGCCGATGAATATCCCCCGGGGCGGGATCTTCCGGAAAAAAATCAAATTTTCTGAGAAAACTCCGCCGCGCCGCTTTACCGCCGCCGCGGCGGTGTGGTATACTGGAAAAAACGCAGCCGCTCCGGCGGCTTCAGGAGGAACGATCATGGCATCCCACACCCACGACGACCATGCCCTGCTGCACGAGCAGGGCATCCCCCACACCCACGGTCCCCACGGCCACGTCCACGAGAACACGAAGGCCGTCGTCAACCGGCTCTCCCGGGCCATCGGCCACCTGGAGTCGGTGAAGAAGATGGTGGAGGACGGCCGCGACTGCTCCGAGGTGCTGGTGCAGCTCTCCGCGGTGCGCTCGGCCCTGAACAACGTGGGCAAGGTCATCCTGCAGGACCACCTGCGCCACTGCATCGTCGACGCCGTCATGGAGAACGACGAGCAGTCCATCGACGATCTCTGCCAGGCCATCGACAAGTTCGTCAAGTGAACTGACCGGCCGGCAGATCATTTGGAAGAGGAGGAGATCACCCGTGAAAACCGCATCCACACTGACGCGCCGGCTCTGTCTGCTGCTGCTCTGCGCGGCGCTGCTGGCCCCGGCAGCCCTGGCGGAGCTGGTCCCGTACGATCCGCCGTTCCCCGACGTCCCGGCGGATCACCCCTGCGCCCAGGCGGCCGAGGCCCTGTTCGGCCTGGGCATCTTCACCGGCGACGAAAACGGCAACTTCAACCCCGACAGCACCATCTCCCGCGCCGAGGCGGCGGCCGTGGTCTGCCGCCTGCTGGAGCTGGACGCCGACGCCGCGCCGGACCAGGTGTTCACCGACGTTCCCGCGGCCCACTGGGCCGCCGGCTACGTGGCCGCGGCCGCCGACGCCGGCTTCCTCAACGGCTACGGCGACGGGCGCTTCGGCCCGTCGAGCCCGGTGACGTACGAGCAGCTGGTGAAGATGCTGTTGGCCGCCTGGGGCTATACGGAACAGGCGGAGGCCGCCGGCGGCTATCCCGGCGGCTACGAGGCCGTGGCGGAGACGCTGGGCGTCACCGCCGACCAGGCCGACCGCAGCGCGCCGGCCCTGCGGTCCACCGCCGCCATTCTGATGTACCGCCTGCTCCAGTGCAGCCCCGCGGTGCCCGACAGCGACGTCTGAGGAAGGAGGCTCCCCATGCGCAAATCCGTTCGAATTCTGGCCGCGCTGCTGGCACTGCTGCTGCTGGCGCCGCTGCTGCCGGCCCCGGCCCGGGCGGCCGATTCCGTTCAGGCAAAAATGGACGCCTACTGGGCCGCCGTCTCCGCCTACGGCTCTCCCCACTGGAACGGCGGAATCCGCTTTGAGGATGCGACCCTGAAGGCCGCCGTCGACCGGGGCGACTACCTGACGGGGCTGACCCAGGCGGCGTGCCGCTACACCGGGAAGCACCTGCACGAAAACGGCTGCACTTCCAACACCTTCGGCGGCGGCGCCCAGTGCCACGGCTTCGCGCTGTATCTGTGCTACGTGCTGTTCGGGAACTATCCCACGGCCATCACCGGCTCGTCGGTGCTCAACGCCTACGCCCTGGACGACGACTGGGAGTACTACGCCCGCTCCATCGGCCGCTCCTTCCCGGGCCTGCAGCCCGGCGACATGATCCGCTACTACGGCGTCAGCACCGGCGCCGGCACCGCAACCCACTCGGCCGTCGTCTACGACGTGGCCGCCGACGGCACCATCACCGTCATCGACTGCAACCGCAGCTCCGACCGCTGCGGCATCGCCAAGATGACCCTCTGGGCCACCGACAGCCGGCGGATGACCGAGGACGAATTCCGCTCCTATTACGACCGCGGCCAGGCCTACGTCTGCCGCTCCGCAAACATCGCCCGCTGCACGGTCATCACCGGCGCCGCCTCCGGCGTCACCTGCACCGCCGCCCGCCTGGCCGGCACGGCCCAGGCCGAGAACACGACGATCACCGAAGTGGGCATGTACTTCGGCACGTCGCCGGAGGCCATGACGCGCCTGGGCTCCGACCCGTTCCGGGGCGCCTCCACCGGCATGGCGTACGACACCGGCGAGACGCTCTCCGCCGGCACCACCTACTGCTACCAGGCGTACGCCGTGGCCGACGGCCGGGAGTTCCGCGGCGCCGTCAAGTCCTTCACCACGGCCGTGCCCGGCGTCGCCCTGTCCGACGACACGCTGTCGCTGTCCGTCGACACGTGCGTCTCCCTGCGGGCGGACACCGCCCCCGACGGGCTGTCCGTCACCTGGGCGAGCAGCAATCCGAATGTGGCGTCGGTGGACGCGGACGGCATGGTGGACGCCCTCTCCCCGGGCACGGCCGTCATCACCGCCACGGTCTCCTCCGGCGGCCGGACGGTCCATGCCACCTGCGCCGTCACCGTCTCCGCCCAGGGGCAGGACTGGTACCTGATGGAGTCGGACCGTGTGGAGGCCTTCGGCCAGATCATCTACACGTACACGTATGACGGGGACGGCCGGCTGATCGCAGAGGATCTGCGCTATGGCTCCCTTTCTGACGTCTCCAGCACCGTTCATTACGAGTACGGCTACAACGCCGCCGGGCAGCTGGTGCGCCGCACGACCGACGCGGGCGTCGTGACGACGTACACCCACGACGGCGATACCGTCACCGCCGTCACCGACGACGGCGACACCCGCACCGAGCGCGTCTGGGAGGACGGCCTGCTGATGCGGGAGACGAACACGTACACCTTCGGCACCTTCGAAAACACGTACACGTACGACGCCCAGGGCAGCCTGCTGACCCGCACCGAGGATGGCGAGACGTACGTCTACGACAACACGTACGAAAACGGCCGCCTGATTGAAGCCCGCTGGGGCCCCGAGGGCGACGGCGTCCAGTACGTCATCACGTACGAGTACGACGCCGCCGGCAACCTGACCACCGAGCGCCAGCGCCGCGTCGACGGCCTGGGCAGCGGCCTCGACTACACCACCACCTACACCTGGAGCCCCACGCCCCAGCCCTGAATGAGCCACAGCGCCCCCGGCGGAAGCCTCCGCCGGGGGCGCTCATTTTTAATGCTCGGATGGCATTGCCGGCGCCCGCAGTTTTCGCTACCGGAGCGTCATGGCAACGGGGAACGCCGCCACCTCCGTCGGAATGTAGAATCCGGCGGACCACAGGTCGATCGCATACGTGATCTGACCGTAGGCGTTCCCGACGAACGTCACCGGAGTTTCCACGGAGCTCCCCAGCTGGAATACCACCGGAATCGGCGCGGCATCCAGATTCAGGGTGCCGGCTTCGTCCATGGTCGCCGTGACCCACCGGTGGTGCGTCATCGACTTTGCAATCTCGACCGTCGCCGGCGAAGCCTCCGCAGCCAGTACCGCCCCCGCGGTGGCCGCGGCCGCATGGTAGGGCGCCGGCAGCAACGCGAGCTGCTCCTCGGCAGAGCCGAGCTTCGTGTACGGCGCACCTGTCGAGCCGCTGCCCGGCAGACCGATCTCCTCGATCCCGGCGATGAAGCCGCGGTCGGACGTCCGCTCCAGCCCGATGGTGAAGCTGTGGACGTACGCGCCGATCCACTCGCCGCTGGGGAAATCCCACGGGGCGAAACCGCCGCAGTTTGACTGGAGCGTCAGCATCACGCGGGCATTTTCGTCGTCCCGGAAGCCGGTCAGCGTACAGCCGACGCCCTCGGCGGCCGAAGGCATGGCGGGAAGCAGGTCGCCCTCCGCAGCGTCGTAAAATTCAAATTCGGCGTCCGCCGCATCGGATTCCGGCGGCGGTTCCGCCTGCCGCGCCTGATACGCAGACACGGCGTCCCGCACGGCCCCGGTCACGACCGGCGTGCCGAAGCGGTACAGCTGCGTGCCGCCGGGCTCCCCGGAGGTGAGGGTCAGGCCGACGCTGATGGCGTCGCTCTGTTCCAGCTTTGCAAAGCCGGCGGAATACGTGTAATCCGTCCCGTCAATGGCGCCGCTTCCCCAGAGCGGCCCCTTCAGAAGCGTGAAGCGGTCGTTCAGGACGGTCCTTTCCACATCGCCGGCGGCCGAAAGCGCGTATTCGCCCGACGGCGTGCGAACGGTGAACGCCAGCTCCACGCCCACGCGGGCCGCATCGTCCTCGTAATACGTCAGCCGGTACGTGTAGTCCACCGTGCCGCCACGGTCGAACGCCATACGGCCGGAATCGGCCGCCGCGTCCGGGGCGTACGCTTCCACGGCGGAGCGGCCGCCGGCGAACACGCAGGCGTCTCCCGATTCCGCCGCCGGCGCACAGCCTGCCAGGACGGCCGCCAGCACCGCCGGCAGCAGCAGAAACGCAATCTCGTTCCATCGTTTCATCTCGGCACGTCTCCCCGATCACACCATCAAACTCCGTCGGAACTTCTTCAGCCATCTCCATTATAAAGCAGAAGCGGCGGCACCGTCCTTTGCCGGGCAGTCAGAAATGGCTCCGTATTTTTGGGCGGTTTGCACCATGGTTTCCAGCAGGAACGTTACCGCCCCCGGCGGAGGTGTCCGCCGGGGGCGCTGCGCACCGATTCTGAAATTAAAACTCCAGCAGGTTCAGCCCGATGGCGTCGCTGTACTTCCGGCCCACGCGGCCCGGGATGCAGCGCACCACCAGCTCGGCCGTGGCGCTGACGACGGCGCGGCTCAGGTGGCCGCCCGTCACGCGGCCCTCGACGTCGGCGGCGCTCATGTGCAGGTGCAGGTACGGCTTGCCGTCCATCTCCGTGACCGTGCCCGCCAGGGAGACGATCTCGTACTCGCCCCGGTACGTCCTTCCCTCGAACTGCTTCTCGGCCAGGTGGAAGACGCCGGCCGTGAACTCCGACACGGCCCCCAGGCCGCCGACCTCCGCCAGCTGCACCTGCTCCCGCGCCGCCAGCTCCGCCAGGGACGCCACGATCTCCTCGCCCGGGTCCAGGCGCACCACCAGGGTGTCGCCCATTCTGCGATATTCCATTGCAATCTCTCCTTTCCAGATTTCACCGGCCGCAGCCGGGGGATGACGAATCCAGCGCCGCGATCAGCGCCTCGGCGCAGCGGATGCCGTCCAGGGCGGCGGAGGTGATGCCGCCGGCGTAGCCGGCGCCCTCGCCGCAGGGGTAGAGGCCGCGGAGGGCCGACTGGCAGTCCTCCCCCCGCAGGATGCGCACCGGGCAGGAGCTGCGCGTCTCCGGCGCCGTCAGCACCGCGTCGGCCGCCGCAAAGCCCGGCAGCTTCCGGTCCAGCAGCGGCAGGGCCGCCCGCAGCGTCCCGGTGAGCAGCGGCGGCAGGCAGCCGTCCAGGGCCGTCCAGCGGACGCCGGGCCGGTACGTGGGCAGTACCGCGCCGGGGCCGGCGCTGGGCCGGCCGGCCAGGAAGTCCCCGGCCAGCTGGGCCGGCGCCTCCCCGCTGCCGCCGCCGGCGGCGAAGCACGCCCGCTCCAGCTGCCGCTGCCACGCCATGCCGGCCAGGACGCCCGGCCCCGGGAAGTCCTCCGGCTGCAGGCCCACCAGAAGGGCCGCGTTGCAGTTCTCTCCGTCCCGGTCGGCGTCGCTCATGCCGTTCGTCACGGCGCCGCCGGCCTCCGAGGCCGCCGCCACCACGTACCCGCCGGGGCACATGCAGAAGGTGTAGGCCGACCGGCCGTCGGGCAGGTGGACGGCCAGCTTGTAGTCCGCCGGCGGCAGATCCGGGTGGCCGGCCGCCGCGCCGTACTGCGTCTCATTGAGCCACGCCTGCCGGTGTTCGATGCGCACGCCCATGGCGAAGGGCTTCCGGGCCATGGGCACGCCGGCGGCCAGCAGCATCTCGAAGGTGTCCCGCGCGCTGTGGCCCACGGCCAGGATCAGCTGCCGGCACGGCAGCACCTCCTCCGCCCCGGCGCAGCGGTACCGGACGGCCCGCAGGCCGTCGCCGCCGGGGACGAGGCCGTCCAGCCGGCAGCCGAAGCGCACCTCGCCGCCCAGGGCCTCGATGCGCCGGCGCACGTTCTGCACCACCGTCACCAGCACGTCGGTGCCCATGTGGGGCTTGGCGTCGGTGAGGATGTCGGCCCGGGCGCCGGCGGCGTGGAACTGCTCCAGCACCCAGCCGATCCTCGGGCTGCGGACGCCGGTGTTCAGCTTGCCGTCGGAGAACGTGCCGGCGCCGCCCTCGCCGAACTGGACGTTGCACTCCGGGTCCGGAACGCCGGTGCGCCAGAAGGTCTCCACCTTCCGGCGGCGGGTCTCGGCGTCCTGACCCCGCTCCAGGACGATGGGCCGCAGCCCGGCCATGGCCAGCACCAGGGCCGCGAACATGCCGCCGGGGCCGAAGCCCGCCACCACCGGCCGCTCCGCCGGCAGGCGGCGCGGCACCGGCACCTCGTACGGCTCCGGCACCACCGGCGCCACCCGCCGGTCCCCGGCCAGGCGGCGGAGCACCTGCGCCTCCCGCGCCACGGCCACGTCCACGGTGTAGAGAAAGCGGATGGCGTCCTTCCGCCGGGCGTCCACGGACTTCTTCCGGATCTCCAGCCGCTGCAGGGCCTTCTCCGGCACGCCCAGCCGCTTCGCCGCCAGCCGCGGCAGCTCCGAAACGTCCCGGCCCAGCGACAGGGCCACGTCCCGCAGGCGGATCATGGCGCCACCTCCCCGGCGGCGGCCAGGCCGGCCAGCCGGCCGGAGGCCCACGCCCAGTGGAGGTTGTACCCGCCGCAGTCGCCGTCCACGTCCAGCACCTCGCCGCAGACGTACAGCCCCGGCACCCGGCGGCTCTCCAGGGTCGCCGGGTCGAAGTCCGCCGTCTCCAGGCCGCCGGCCGTGACCTGGGCGCAGTCCATGCCCTGGGTGCCGGCCACGGCCAGCTCCAGCTCCTGCGCCAGGGCCGCCGCCCGGGCCAGGGCCCCGTCGGGCACGTCCCCCAGCGGAGCCGCGGCATCCAGTCCCGCGGCCTTCACCAGCGTGCGGCCCAGGCGGTTGTGGAGGACGCCGGTCCACAGCTCGCCGCAGGGCAGCTCCGGCAGGCTCTCCCGCCGGCGGCGCAGCAGCGCCAGGACGGCCGGGCCGTCCAGCTCCGGCAGCAGGTTCAGCCGCAGCGTCAGGCCGCGGCCGCCCACCGCCGCGGCCCGGGACACGTCGAACGCCGCCGGGCCGCTGACGCCGGTCTCGGTGAACTGGAGCTCCCCCACGGCTACGGCCAGTTCCTCCGGCCCGCGGCAGACGGCGATGCGCCCGTGGGCGCGGACGCCCTTGAGCCCCCGGGTCAGATGGCCCTCCGTCACCAGCTGCACCAGCGCCGGGTACAGCGGCGTGCACCGATGCCCCAGAGGCGCCAGAAGCCGGTATCCCAGCTCCGTGCCGCCCAGCCGGCCGCCGGCCGCGCCGCCGGCGGCCACGATGAGCCGCTCTCCGGCCACGTCCCCCAGGGTCGTCTTGAGCAGGAAGCCGCCGTCCTTCCGCCAGATCCTCGTGACCTCGCAGCCGGTCCGCACGTCCACGTCCCGGTGCTCCAGGGCGAAGCGGAGCACGTCCAGCACCGAGTTGGCCTGGTCGCTGTACGGGTATACCCGGCCCGACGGCTCGGCCACGGTCAGCAGCCCCAGGCCGGCGAACCAGTCCCGCGCATCCGCCGGCCCGAAGGCCGCCAGGGCCGGACGGCAGAAGCTGCCGTCGGCCCCGTGGTAGTGCGCGGCGTCCGCGGTGAGATTCGTCAGGTTGCAGCGGCCGTTGCCGGTGGCCAGGAGCTTCCGGCCCACCCGGGCCTGGCGCTCCAGCAGCACCACGCTGCCCCCGGCCGACGCGGCGGCCAGCGCCGCCGCCATGCCGGAGGCCCCGCCGCCGACGATCACGATGGTCATGCCCCCGCCCCCGCGCAGCCGTCCAGCAGCTCCTCGATGACGCAGGCCACGCCATCCTCCTCGTTGGAGGGGGCCACCCGGTCGGCCGCGGCCCGGACGGCCGCCGAGGCGTTGGCCATGGCCACGCCGACGCCGGCGTCCCGGAGCATGCTGACGTCGTTGAGCCCGTCGCCGAAGGCCATGGCCTGCTCCGGCCGCAGGCCCAGCACGGCGCACAGCTCCCGCAGGGCGCGGCCCTTCTGGGCCTCCCGGCTGTTGATTTCAATGTTGTTGTAGATGGCCGCGGAGACCGCCAGGTTGGGGAAGCGCGCGGCGATCCGCTCCAGCTCCCGGTCGCGGCGCTCCAGATCGTCCAGCCGGAAGAACATCTGCGTCTTCTGGATGGGCATGTTCCGCCGGCGCAGGGTGCCGCGGAAGTCGTCCACCGGCGTGCGCAGGGAGGTGGCCATGTCCAGCTCGTCCTGCCCGGCCATGAATTCCTCCAGCCCGTCGTAAAAGCGCCGGTCCATCCATCCCCAGCCGTCCTGATAGCAGTCGTAGATCACCGGCAGCGTGTCCATGTAGTCGAACAGCGGCTCGAATTCCGACGGGGCGATCTCCGCCCGGTAGAGCGGCCGGTCTCTCGTCACGTCCAGCACCTCGGCGCCGTTCATGGTGATGACGTAACGGACGAAGGGCAGGTCCCGGATCACCGCCGGCATGCCCCGGTAGAAGCGGCCGGTGCAGGGCACCACCCGGATGCCCTTCGCCGCGGCCCGCTCCAGGGCCCGCCGGTTCCGCGGCGTCAGGCGCTTCTGCCCGTCCAGCAGCGTGCCGTCCAAATCCAGTGCGATCAGCGCAATGTCCATGGGAAGTTCCTCCTGAATAGGCGGCGCGCCGCCGTTTTCTCTATTCTCCCCCATGGTCCCGGGCGCTGTCAAGCTTTTTTCGAGTTTCTGCGGCCGCGACGGGTTTACACGGAGGCCGGCGGCGTGGTATGATAGAGGGGAACAAATCCGGCGGCCGGGGGCCGCCGCGGAGGGGTACCATCATGGCAAACAACCGCAAGCCCGACGAAAACGTCCTGTTTTCCTGGATCTTCACCGTCATCATGCTGGGCGTTGCCTGGCCCATCGGCCTGTTCATGCTGTTCCGCATGCTGACGAACGGCTCCCTGTCCGGCGCCAAGAAGCGCCGCCGGGCCGCCAGCTTCCCGTATCAGGCCCCGGCGGCCGGCCGCTCCGCACCGGAGGCGCCTGCCGTCCGGCCCATCGACCCCAGGTGGGGCCAGGGGCTGATCATCGCCGGCGCCATCGTCACCGGCCTGTTCGGCCTGCTGCTGGGCGGCACCATCATGAACACGATCCCCTGGTGGCTCTCCGGCTACGGCGTCTACGCCTACGAAATCCAGGAGCTCATCACCCGCTCCGGCCTCACGGCCGTGGGGCTGGTGCTGCTGCTGACGGGCCTGTCCCGGCGCCGCAAGGCCGGGCGGTACCAGCGGTATAAGGCGCTGATCGGCACGCGGGAGAGCCTGTCCCTCCAGTCCCTGGCCGAGGCCATGCCCGCGCCCGTGAAGCAGGTGCGGGAGGACCTGCAGGACATGCTCCAGCGCGGCTATCTGCCGTCCGGCTACATCGACGCCTCCGGCCGCCTGGTCCTCTCCGAAAGCGGCATCCGCGAGGAGCCGAAGCCCGAGCCGCCGCAGCCCGAGCCGGCGGAGGACGACGTCCTGGCCCAGATCCGCGCCGTCAACGACGACATCGACGACGAGGTCATGAGCCGGAAGATCGACCGGATCGGCGAAATCACCGCCAAGATCCTCGACTACCAGCGCCAGCACCCCGACTCGGAGCCGGAGCTGCGCAGCTTCCTCAACTACTACCTGCCCACGACGCTGAAGATCCTCCGCTCCTACGCGCAGATGGAGAATCAGGGCATCGAGGGCGAGAACATCACGGCGGCCAAGCAGCGGATCGAAGGCATGATGGACAAAGTCGTCGAGGGCTTCGAGAAGCGGCTCGACAAGCTCTTCCGCAGCGACGCCGTGGACATCACCAGCGACGTCCAGGTGCTCGAGCAGATGCTGCAGCAGGACGGCCTGAGCGCCGACGAGCTGAAGATCGAGCTCTGACGTCCGGCGCCTGCGTGCGCGGGGCGGCCTCTGCAGGCCGCCCCGCGCACTTATGCTTCGGTCTCCTCCGTCAGCTCCAGATACCGGCCGTCCACGTAGCCCAGCAGCGTGCCGAAGCGGACCACGTACCAGTCCCGGTACGCGTTCAGCACCTCCACCGGCGTGCCGTTGGGAATCCGGGCCAGAACCGGGAACGCCTCGCCGGGGCCGCCCCGGAGGTTCAGCGGCCCCTTCTCCGTATGGACCACCGCCGTCTGCACGCCCTGGGGCGTCAGGAACGGCACGCCGAAGTACGCGGCCACCGCCTGGACCAGGGCCACGGCGATTGCCTCCAGATTCTCCTCCAGCCACGTGGCGTCCTCCACGTTGTCGTGGTACCCCAGCTCCAGCAGCGCCGCCGGCACCCGGGTCCGCCGCAGCTCCCCGATGGCCGCGGACGTCCGGGTCTGCACCCGGTCCGGCAGCGGGTAGATCTCCCTGAGGTACTTCACCATCAGCTCCGCCATGGCCTGGCCGTACCGGGAGCCGGGATAGTAGTAGGCGTCGATCCCCCGCAGCTGGCCGGACAGCTGCTCCGGCGCGGCGTTGGAGTGGAGCGCCAGGTGGAAGTCGTACTCCCCCAGGTTCGACTGCCGGATGGACGTGGCCGCCGTCCCGTTGGGGTTGTTCCGCGTCCAGTTGATGCCGGAGGCCGCCAGGTACGGCTCCATCCGGTCCGCCAGCCGGTTCATCCAGTACTGCTCGTTCCCGGTGGTCACGTACGGGTTGAAGTCCTGGGTGGACGGGCTGAGAAAGAGAAATGGCATGGTTTCCGCCGCCTTTCCGTGTTTTCTACATGCTATGCGCCGCCCCCGCGGGCGGTGCAAAATTTTTTTGCCGGGGGCTTGACAAATCCCGAATTCGTTGTATACTTGTATTAGTCACTTAATACAGCGACACACTCAGAAAGGAAGGATCCCATGGAATGGAAGCTCACCGACGGGCGGCCCATCTGGGTGCAGCTCCACGAGCAGCTGCGGCAGCGGATCGCCACGGGTGCCTATCCCCGGGGCAGCCGGATGCCGTCGGTGCGGGAGCTGGCGGCGGAGGCCGGCGTCAACCCCAACACCATGCAGCGGGCCCTGGCCCAGCTGGAGGCCGACGGCCTCGTGTCCACCAACCGCACCGCCGGGCGGACCGTCACGGAGGACGGCGTCGTGCTCAGCCGCATCTGCATCGAGCTGGCCAACGAACGCATCCGGGAATACCTGCACAGTATGGCGCTTCTGGGCTTCACGAAGGACGAGGCCGTGGAGCTGCTGAAGAAGTGGGAGGAGTAGAGGTATGGAACAGAATCTGATTGTCTGCCGCAGCCTGACGAAGCAGTACGGCCGCTCGGTGGCGCTGGACCAGGTGGAGCTGACCGTGGGCCGCGGGAAGATCGTCGGCCTGCTGGGCCCCAACGGCTCCGGCAAGACGACGCTCATCAAGCTCCTGTGCGGGCTGCTGCAGCCCACGTCCGGCGAGCTGCTGGTAGACGGGCAGAAGCCGGGGCCGTACACCAAGTCGGTCGTCAGCTACCTGCCGGACCGGATGTACTTCGCCGACTGGATGAAGGCCGGCGACATGCTGGGCCTCTTCGCCGACTTTTACCGGGACTTCGACCGGAAGAAGGCCGAGGAGATGTGCCGCAGCCTGGGCATCCACCCGTCCATGCGCATCAAGGCCATGTCCAAGGGCACGAAGGAGAAGCTGCAGCTGACGCTCGTCATGAGCCGCGCGGCCCAGCTGTACCTGCTCGATGAGCCCATCGCCGGCGTGGACCCGGCGGCCCGGGATTTCATTCTCAACACGATCCTGACGAACTACAGCGAGAACGGCACCGTGCTGATCTCCACCCACCTGATCAGCGACATCGAGCGGGTGCTGGACGAGGCCATCTTCCTGCAGACGGGCCGCGTCGTGCGCCACAGCGCCGTGGACGACATCCGCGAGCAGGAGGGCAAGAGCGTGGACGCCCTGTTCCGCGAAATTTTCCGCGCCATTCCGTACGGAGGTGAGAACGATGCTCGGTAAGCTGATGAAATACGACTGCAGATCCATGTTCCGGAGCTTTGCGCCCCTCTGGCTGGCGCTGCTGGCTCTGTCGGTGGTCAATCACTTCACCGTCGACCTGCCCAACGGCGGCATCGGCGCGGCGCTGGCCATGCTGGCCTACGTGGGCGTCGTCATCGCCGTCATCGTGGTGACGATCGTGCTGGTGGTCCTGCGGTTCTACCACGGCCTGCTGCGGGACGAGGGGTACCTGATGTTCACGCTGCCGGTTCGCCCGTGGCAGCTGGTGATGGCCAAGCTGCTGACGGCGCTCGTCGTCACGGTGCTGAGCATCGCCGTGTCGGTCCTGTCCCTGTTCATCATCGTCGGGGACCTGCACGGGCTGCAGAACTTCATAAAGGCAGTGTTCCGGGCCATTCCGCAGATCTCCGGCACGCTGTATCTGCAGATGTTCCTGCTGGTGGTGCTGGTGATCGCTGCCATTCTCGCGTCCATCACGCACATCTACGCTTCGCTGGCCATCGGCCATCTGTTCCACACCCATCGGATCGGCTGGGCCGTCGGCGCGTACATCGTCACCGACATTCTGTTCACCTTCCTGCTGACGCTGACGATGGATGCCGGCGACGAGACCTTCCTGCCTGCGCTGCTTCCGCCGCACCTGAGCCCTGCGGCCTCTGCGAACGCCATCCTGGGGCTGATGATCGCCTGGTGTGTGGTGATGACCGCCCTGTGCTACGTCGCTACGGAGCGGATCCTGGCCAGACGGCTGAACCTCCAGTGATTTCCATCAAAACCGCCAAACCGGACGCTTCCGGTTTGGCGGTTTTTCCGATTTACCGCTGCTTTTCCCCGTGGTATGCTGGGAAAAAGGAGGTGCCGCCGTGGAGCAGAAGCGCGAGTGGAACCACTGGAACGGCCTGCCCCGGGCGGAGGCTCTGGAGGCCCACCTGGCGGAGATGGCCGCCGGCGGCTGGCAGCTGGCGCAGGCCGGGCCGCGGCTGCGGTACGCCCGTTCCGCGCCCCGGGCCGCGGCGTACGCCGTCACGTGCCCGCCGGGGAAGCGGGAGCGGGACGCCGCCGACACGCCGGAGGCCTGGAAGGCCGCCGGCTGGACGCCGGTCTGCGACCACGGCGTCCTGCGCATCTACACGGCCGATTCCCCCGCCCCGCCGCGGCCCGACGGAACGCCCCACGCCCGGCTGACCATGGTGCGCCGGACGATGGAGCTGAACGGCGTATGGCGGATTGCCGCGCTGCCCTTCATGGCGGTGGTCCTGCTGTTCCTGATGATGACGGCGGCGGAGGAGCCGCTGGAGACCCTGAGCAGTCTCCCGGCCCTGCTGGAGCCGCCGGTCTGGGCGGTCATTACGGTATTATTGGCCGTCACCATCTTCCGGGAGACCCGCTGGCTCCGCCGGGCCCGGAAGGCCGTCCGCGACGGGCAGCCGTGCCCGCCGGTGCTGTCCCAGCGCCGGCTGCTGGCCGCGATGCTGGCGCTGATCGCAGCCATGACCCTTCTGCGCGTCATCCATTCCATCCAGGCGGGCGACACGCCGTGGGTGTTCTACTTCGTCTGTCTCGTGCTGCTGGCGCTCGTCCGGCCCCAGTGGGGCGCCGACATGTCGCCGCAGGAGTGGGGCGTCCGCGGGCTGGCCGTCGTCGTGCTCGTCATTCTGTCGGTGGCCGCCATCGCCTGGCGGCCGCTCAACCCGCACGAAACCTCCCCCGACCAACTTCCCCTGGGCCTGCAGGACGTGGGCTTGCCCGGCGCGCCCACCATGGCCTCGGCCGAGGTCACGGCCTCACCGCTGCTGTCCTACGGGCGGTACTGGGTGACGAGCACCAGCTCCTCCCTGCAGTATGAGGTCTGCCGCACGCCGCTGCCGTCCCTGGGCGCGTTCTGTACCCGGACGCTGATGGACGACCGCCGCAGCTGGCGGCCCGGCAGCGGCCCCGCCGACTGGGTTGCCGAGACAGAGCACGTCTGTTACTACCTTCTGGCCGACGGCGACACCGTGGCCCTCCTCTACACCGGCGTGGAGACGCCCCTGGACGACGGCCAGCTGGCCGCAGCCGCCGCGGCCCTGGGCATCTCGTGACGCCGCTTCCCAAAACGGCCAAGGCCGCCGCAGCTTCCGCTGCGGCGGCCTCGTTTCGCCTGTTACTCCACCTTCACCAGCTTGTCGCCGGCGGCCCTGCAGAGGGGGCAGACCGGCGTCTCTCCCTCCGTCGCCGTAAAGACGTGGCCGCAGACGGTGCAGCGGTATGTGACCGTCGCCTCGTTGCACGGGATCCGCGCCAGCAGCGCCTCCGCCGCGTCCGTCGGGAAGTCCGGCCCCGGCGGGTGGTCCCGCAGCTCCGTCAACAGGGTGCGGGCGTTGGCGCTCTGGGGCAGCATGTAGCCCGACTCCCGCACCAGGTCCTCGTTGACGAGCCGCAGGGACTTCTCCACGGCCCTCAGCAGCCGGTACAGCCCGTCGCTGCCGGCCCCGTCAGCCAGGGCGGCGGCCAGCTTCTCGGCCCGGGCCTTCCCCTCGGCCAGCGCCGCGGCCTGGGCCAGCACGGGCGCGGCCTTGGGCTGCTGGGGCGGGTACCGCTCCGGCACCAGGGAGATGGCCCCGCTGGGGCATGCCCGGGCGCAGTCGCCGCAGCCGATGCACTTCGCCGCGTCGATGACGCTGTTCTCCGTGTCGGTGGCCCCGGTGGGACAGACGTAGAGGCAGAGACAGTCCTTGGTGCACAGCCGCAGATTGCGGACAGCCAGATACTTCATGCGCCGGCCCTCCCTTCCACCCTGTCAAACTTCCAGGCCGGCACTTTGCACACCGGGCAGAGGGCCGGCACCTCGTCCCCCACGTACACGAAGCCGCAGACGGAGCAGACCCAGACCTCCGTCCCGTCGGTCAGGGCCTCGCCCTCCCGCTGCCACCGCTGGAGCAGCGACCGGAGGATGGCCGTAACCTTCTCGCCCCAGACGCAGATGCGCTGGGTGCCGCGATCCCCGACCGCCTGGGCGGCGGCCCGCAGGGCCGGGTAGCCGCGCTCCAGGTCGGCGGCCAGGAGCGCCTCCAGCTCCGCCAGCCCGCCGGCCTCCGCCGGGGCCGCCGCCGTGAACCAGGCGGCGATCCGCCGGTACAGGGCGGCGGATTCCCCGTCGTACTGCTTCTCGCAGCCGCGGCCCAGGTTGGAGCAGACGGCCGCCCGGACGCCGGCGGCCGCGAAGCCCTCGCCGTCCGGCAGCTCCGCCGCCGGCGCGGCGGCCGGCGCCGGCGCCTCGGCCTGCTCCGGCCGGAACGCCGCCTTCACGGCGCCGCACCAGGGGCACGTCCAGTCCGCCGGCAGGTCGGCGAACGGCCGCCGCTCCTTTGCCTCGTCGTAGACGTATCCGCAGATTGAACAAACGTAGCGCATGGGATCTCCCCTTTCTTTGGCTGATTTCTCCAATTCCATTGTATCAGACCGACCCGGAAAGTCAAGGGCGGCAAAAACCGCCGCGCGCCGGCATCCGGCGCGCGGCGGTCCTTTCACAGCCGCTTCTGAATTGTGAGAACGTTCCGGCCGTCGCGGTACTCGTAGTCCACGGCGTCCATGCTCTTCTTGACCATCAGGATGCCCAGGCCGCCGATCTCCCGCTCGTCGGCGGAGAGGGTCGTGTCGGCGTCCTCCTTGGCCAGGGGATTGAAGGGCTTTCCGCTGTCCACGAAGCGGATCGTCACCAGCTTCTCCGCCGGGTCCACGCCGCAGTAGACGTCCGCCTGACCGCTGCCGGGCGCGTAGGCGTAGTGGGCGATGTTGACGTACAGCTCCTCCACGGCCACCTGGATGGCGATCTCCGTCTTGGCGGGGCAGCCGGCGGCCTTCAGGTGGCGGCCGATGAAGTCCTGCACCGCCTGGAGCTGGTCCAGCTCCGCCGGGACGGTCAGCTTCTCCAGCTCCGGCGTGCCGCCCTGGCGCTTGATCTGCAGGCAGAGCATGGTGATGTCGTCGAACTGCGGCGCCTCGCCCACGAAGCGGTCGATGTCGCTCTTGACGTTCTCCAGCAGGCCGGCGGGCCGGCTGTCGCCGCTGGCGTTGAGGGCGGCCAGCATCCGGTCAGTGCCGTAGAGGGTGTTGGAGGCGTCGGTGGCCTCGGCCACGCCGTCGGTGTAGACGAACAGCGTGTCCCCGGGCTGCAGCGTCATCTCGTACGGATGGTACCGGGAGCCCTCCATGCCGGCCAGGACGAAGCCGTGGCGGTCCTTATACAGCTCGAACTGCCCGTCTCCGTGGCGGACGGCCGGGAACTCGTGGCCGGCGTTGGCCGCCGTCAGCCGGCCGGTGGAGATCTCGTAGATGCCCAGCCAGGCGGTGACGAACATCTCAGCCTCGTTGTTCTCGCACAGCTGGTTGTTGACGGCCGCCAGCACGTCCTGGGGCGCCTTGCCCATGAGGGCCTCGTTCTTGATGAGCGTCTTGGCGATGACCATGAACAGCGCCGCCGGCACGCCCTTGCCGGAGACGTCGGCGATGACCAGGGCCAGATGGTCGCTGTCCACCAGGAAGAAGTCGTAGAAGTCGCCGCCGACCTCCTTGGCCGGGTGCATGGTGGCGTAGATGTCGAACTCGTCCCGCTCCGGGAAGGCCGGGAAGATGCACGGCAGCATGCTGGCCTGAATTTGGGTGGCCACGCTGAGCTCGGCGCCGATGCGTTCCTTCTCGGCGGTGATCTTGGCCAGGTTCTCGATGTAGTTCTCCAGCTCGTCGAGCATGAAGTTGAAGGCGCCGCCCATGCTCTCGATCTCGTCGCCGGTGTGGAGCGACACGTGCTGGTTCTGGAAGGTGCCGGCCTCCGTGACCCGCTCCATCTGTCCGGCCAGGACGCCGATGGGCCGCGTCACCGTCTTGCGGACGAACAGGATGTAGCAGCCGATGGCCACGGCAATGATGCCGAGGGAAATGCCGAGCATCGTATACAGGAACGAATTCAGGAAGGCCCGGACCTCCCGCATGTCCAGAATGTACTGGACCTCGGCGATGGCCTGGCCGTTCTCGTCGAGAATCGGCCAGCCGACGGAGTAGTTGTAGCCGTACTCGTTGTCGGTGACGAACGGCTCGGTCGTGCCGGTGTTCTGCCGGTACAGCTCCCAGGCGGAGACGTACCGGTCCAGGTCCTCCGGGCTGGAGGCGGCATCGGTATACAAAACGTCCGTTCCGTACGGCATCTGGGCGGCCGGATCGTCGCCCATCTCCGGGACACACGCGTCGATGAGGAACGTGACGCTGTCCTCATCCAGGAGCACCAGGGACAGGAACGTGATCTCGCCGTCCTTTTTCAGCTGGTTGAACATCTCCGCCGTCCGCGCGTACGCCGCGGTCTCGTCGCCGCCGGGGGCGATGATCTCCTTGACGTCGTCCACGCTGAGCATGGTTGCAATGCTCTGTGCGCCGAATACGGCGCGCTGGGCGTACATGTTCTCCAGATACTGCCGGGTGTTGACGTAGCTGAATACCGAGATGCAGACGGACAGGAACAGGCCCAGAATGATCAGCGACACCACGAACTTGGGCAGCAGTTTCAAGCGGATTCGACGTTTTTTCATGGGTGATCCTCCTTCAGCCGGATGTAGTACACGGCCGCATCACAGCGACACGGCCCGCCGCAGACGGGGCAGTTGAGATCCGGAACATCCTCCCAGAAGCGGGGGATGTCCGCCAGATGCCGGAAGCGGTAGGCACGCAGGATGTTCCCCGTCGGCAGCGTGCCGTTCGGTTTCCAGCAGACGCAGAAGGCCAGGCCGGCGTGCAGCTCCGTGCGCAGCATCTGCAAAAAGTAGCCCATCATCTCCGCGGACAGGTTCGTCCCGCGGCGGGCGTCGGTGAGGCCCACGGACCGGAGGTTGGCCACCACCGTCTCCGGGCCGCACAGCCCGGCGGTCCCCGCCCTGGGCCAGCGGAGAAATTCCGCCATGCCGTCGCGGTCCGTCAGATGGAAATAGAAGTACCCCTCTGCCGTCCCCTCCGGGCTGCGGATCAGGAAAAAGTAGTGCTCCGGCCGGCCGCAGATGTCCAGCAGATACGTTCGGGGATAGAGGTTCTCCCCCACGCACCGGTCGCAGAGCGACGCGGCCAGCGGAACGGTCTCCGGCGTCAGCCGCTCTGCCGACCAGTGGACGCCGTCCGGCGCCGGGACCAGCATGCTTCCCATGCGTCACACCCCCGTCACGATCCGGATGCCCAGGGTCAGCTCCGAGTCCTTCGACAGGGCCTCCCGGCGCAGCTCCTCATAGTGCTCGTCCAGCCAGGCGGCGCAGGCGGCGTACTGCCGGTTCTCCGGCTCCTGCTGCCGCAGCAGCGCCATGTCCGCCGGCAGGTAGGAGAAGAACGTCTCGAACAGGTCGTGCTTGCGCTGGCGGTCGTTTCCGTCGGCGCAGATCCGCGCCGTGCGGTCGGTGATCTCCCGGTAGCCGCCGGCGGCCAGCCAGCCGGCCGCCCGGTCGCCGCACGTGCGGTTGCCGGCGCAGGGGTCCACCCGCAGCATGTCCAGGAACTCCCGGAACAGGCCGTCCCGGTCCGGTTCCAGGCCGCTGACCCCGTCGGCGGCCTCCTCGATCACCAGGCAGCCGCCCGGCGCCAGGAACGGCCGCAGGGTCCGCACCAGGGCCTGCGGGTCCTTCAGGTGCATCAGCACGAAGGACACGTAGATCAGCTCGAAGGCCGCCACCCCCTCCGCCGCCAGCAGCTCCGTCAACCAGCGGCCGAAGTCCGGCGCCTCCACGTCGCAGGCGCGGAAGGAGAATTTTTCGCCGCCATACCGGGCCCGAGCCCGCTCCGACAGGCCGCCGTGGTACTCCAGTCCGATGACCCGGCGGATCTCCGGGCGGTTGAAGCGGTCGAAGGTCTTGCTGCCGTCGTTGCAGCCCACGTCCAGCACCCGCACGCCCGACTGCCCGTCCAGCAGCCGCTGCAGCACCGGTTCCTCGCACTCCCGGAGCAGCCGGTTCTGGATGGTCAGCCGCCGGAGCTCCCGGTCGTTCTGAAAGACGGTTTGCGTTTCCACCTGAAATTCCTCCCGGGTCACAGAATGAGATAGAGATAGTTGAAGATCAGCTTCCGCTGGTAGTTGCAGTACTGCGTTTTCTGGGTGATCAGATTGATGACGGCGTTGTCGATGTCGTCGCCGCTGGAGTCGAAGGGGTTGTACGTGTGGACGTTGTCGCGGATGCGGAGGATGTACTCCCCGTCGTTGTCCATGAGCTTGATGGCGATGGAGCGGGCCCGCTTCGTGTCCCGCAGGCCGAACTTGATGATGTTCAGGATCAGCTCCTCGATGATCAGATGGATGAAAAAGGCCTTCCTGGGGTCGATCTCCCACTCGTCGCAGATGCGCTCCAGGTCGTTGGCGATCTCGTCGATGCTGTTGGTGGAGATGGCGTAGACCTTCTCATACGAGCGGCCGGCGGAGCTGTACTTCCGCGAGACGTACGCCTGGGAGCCGCGGGAGCAGTACACCGCCACGGTCCCCAGCAGGCACAGCGCCTCCGTGACCACGTACGTCAGGCTCAGGCCCAGCACCTGCATCCGGGAGATCAGCACGGCGCCCAGCAGCAGCATCAGCGCGAAATTCCGCACCACCGACAGGGCGCCGGCCAGCCGCGCCCGGCCGATGGCCTGCCAGAAGGCCGTGGTCAGGACGTTGACGCCCATGGGCACCAGGCAGAGGGCGTACACCCGCACCGCCTGGGCCGCCGTGACCAGGTCGGCCGCGTCGGCAATGCCGAAGAACCGCACCAGCTGCCGGGCGAAGGCCGCAAAAGCCGCAGCCACCAGCACGCCCGCGGCGACGACGATGCCCTGCCCCTGGCGCATGGTGGCCAGGATGCTGCGGCTGTCCCGCTCGCCGGCGAAGATGGACACGACTGTGGAGATGGCGTTGCCCGCGCCGTCGAACACGGCCGCGGGGATGGTGCTCGCGGTGTAGATCACGCCGAAGATGGCCACGTAGCTGACACCGCGGCCGTCGCTGCTGCGCAGCAGCAGCGTGTTGAACGTGAACATGACCACCGCCTGGAAGATGTACGCCGAACCGACGCCGAAGCCGTTGGCCACGAACTTCCGCAGGTCCTCCCCCCGCGGCGCCTTCAGCCCCAGCCGCAGCAGCGAGCGCCTGCGGAAAAAGTGGGCCAGCAGCACCAGCAGCCCCAGCGTCTCGGCGATGCACAGGGAAGCCGAGGCGCCGACGATGCCCAGCCCCATGCCCTGCATGAACACCAGGTCCAGCGACAGGTTCACCACGATGACCACCGCCGAGGAGGCGGCGGCCAGCTTCGGGTCGCTGTCGGTGCGGACGGCGGCGGCCAGGATGTGGTAGAGAATGAACACCGGCGCCGACAGGAACACCACCGTCAGGTACTGCTCCGCCAGGGGCCGCAGGTCGCCCTCCGCCCCCAGGAACGTCAGCAGCGGGCCCCGCAGGGCCAGTACCAGCGCCAGGCAGGCGGCGCCCAGGGCCAGGCCCGTCAGAAGCAGGGAATGGAACGCGCGGTTCGCCTCCCGGACGTCGGACGAGCCCAGGGCCTGGCCGATGCGCACGCTGGCGCCGACGCCGACGGTCATCCCCAGCAGGGCGTACGTCAGGAACACCGGCGTGGCCAGGCTGGTGACGGCCAGGCCGCTGCTCCCCACCAGATTGCCCACGAGGATGGCGTCGATGAGCGTGGAAAATGTGGTGCCCAGGGCGCTCAGAACGCCCCAGAGGAGAAAATACCGGTATGCGCTCCTGGCAAACTGCTGATCCGCCGGCGCGGCGGACACGGTTTTCGACATCAAAACGATGACTCCCTCCTGATGATTTGCCGCCGGCGGGCGGTTACACCTCCGGCAGGGGCAGGTCCCCCTCCAGGAAGCACACGGCCGTCAGCGTGTCCTGCTCCTCGCCGGCCTTGAAGGTCAGGTAATCCACCTGGCTGCGGATGAACTCCGCGGCGCTGCCGGTGACGTCGTCGTCGGCGGCCTCCAGCGGATCCCGGCCGCCCAGGGGGGCGCGCATGCGGATCGTGACGCTCTGGCCGTCCGGGGCGATGCCGCACTCGGTGATGACCGTGGCCTCCGGCGCGCAGCAGCGGCAGCACAGGGCGAACAGCTCGTCCACCAGCACCGCCACCCGGGCGTAGTCCCGCCGGCGGATGCCGTTGTCGGCGAAGCGCTGGTTCAGGAACGCCGTCACCTGGCCGGCGGAGGACGGCACCGCCGGCACCTCGCAGTGGGCCAGTTCCTTGTCGCCCTTGCGGTACTCCAGCACCAGCGCGGCGTAGCCGATGCGCCCGGCGTCGCTGGGGCAGAAGGCCGCGGCCTCGTCGGCCGTGAAGCGGAGGATCTCCTCCGGCTCCCGGGCTCTGCTGCGGCTGCGGTTGAGGACGGCCCGGAGCTCCTGCTCCCGGAAGGCCGTGCCGTCCCGGCCGCGCATCTCGCCCAGGCCCGCCGTCTGGAGGAACAGCCGGTCGCCCTGCCGCAGCCGGAGGCTCCCGGCCCGGTAGGCGACGTTCTCGTTCATGCCCAGGGCCGCGTAGACCGGCGCCTCCAGCCACTCGTACCGCTCGCCGCTGCGCAGCAGCAGCGGCAGCGCGCCGCCGGCGTTGACGTAGGAGACGGCGCCGTTGGCCGTGTTCAGCGTGGCCACCAGGGCGCACAGGGACTGCCGCGCCCCCTGGTCGTACAGCTGCAGGTTCACGTCGGCCATGGTCTCCACCAGGGAGCGGCCCATGCGCAGCCGGCTGCGGATCGTCGTCTGCGCCACGACCATGTAAAGCGCCTCGGCGATGCCCTCGCCGGGCACCTGGCCCACCATAATGCACAGCAGGCCCGGGTCGATGAAGAAGTAGTCGTAAAACGTGCAGCTGGGCGCCTGCCCCGGCTCCACGGCGCCGGCCAGGGCGAACGTCGCCGTGGCCGGGCTCTCCCGCAGCCGCTGCGGCAGGGCCGAGCGGCACAGCTCCCCGGCCAGGTCCCGGCGCACCCGGGCCTCGGTCTCGGCCGCGGTGGCCTCCCGGACCTGGGCCAGCTCCTGCTCCAGGGCTTCCACCCGCCCGGCCGCCGCCTCAGCCACGGCCCCGGCCGCACCGCCGGACGCCGCCTGGCGCAGCGCCTCCGGCGCCGCGCCGTCGTCCAGCCGCCGCCGCAGGGCCGCCAGGGGATGCAGCAGCGTCCTGCGCACGCCGGCGAAGCCGGCCAGGGCCAGCACCGCCGCCAGCAGCGCCGCGCCGCCGCACCACCGGGCCGCCGGAGCGCCCGCCGCCAGAAGCACCGCGCCGGCCAGCGCCGCCAGCGCCGCGCCGCCGCACCACAGCCAGGGCCACGCCCCGGCGCGATTGTCGTTCCGCATCCTTCCGTCTCCTTTGTCCGCAGGTCAGTCCAGCAGGTCGGCGTACTCCTGCAGCTCCTCCCGGACCACCACGATGTCGTTCTTCTTCAGCTCATCCACGGCCGCCCGCAGCAGGTGGCGCATGGAGATCGGCTCGCCCTGCCCCGCGGCCAGGAAGGCCGCCGCCAGGACGATGTTCTTGATGTGGCCGCCGGACAGCTGGAACTTCCCGGCCAGGAAGGCCCAGTCGATGTCGTCGGCCAGCGGCGCGCCCGGCGGCACCATGCGCCGGTAGATGGCCTCGCGCATGGGCGGCTCCGGGAACGGGAAGCGGACCACGTACGTGATGCGCCGGAGGAACGCCGCGTCGATGTTGCCCATCAGGTTCGTGGCCAGGATGCAGACGCCGTCGTGCTCCTCCAGCTGCTGCAGCAGGTAGGCCACCTCCACGTTGGCGTTGCGGTCGTGGGCGTCCTTGACCTCGCTGCGCTTGCCGAACAGGGCATCGCACTCGTCGAAGAACAGGATGCACCCGGCGTGGCGGGCCTCCTGGAAGATGGCCCGCAGGTTCTTCTCCGTCTCGCCGATGTACTTGCTGACGATCTGCGAGAGGTTGATCTTGTAGAGCTCCAGGTCCAGCTGGTTGGCGATGACCTGGGCGCACATGGTCTTTCCGGTGCCGGGCGCGCCGGCGAAGAGGATGGACAGCCCGCGGCCGTACCGCACTTTCTGGTCGAAACCCCAGCGGAAGTAGACCTGGTGCTGGTGCCGGATGTGGCCGCAGGCCTGCCGCAGCAGGCGCTTCGGCTCCTCCGGCAGCACCACGTCGTCCCAGCCGAAGGCCGCCGGGACGCGGCTGGCCAGCTCCCCCAGCCGGTGGATGGCCTGCCGGTGGCAGCACCGGTGGAGCAGCCCCCGGTCCGCCGCGGCCAGCCCCTCCAGCCGGGCCAGGCCGGCGGCCTGGGCGCAGGCGGCGCGGATCTGCCGCGGCGAGAAGCGGAACTTGGCCGCCAGCTCCTCCAGGCTGCAGTCGGCCGCCAGCGGCACGTCCCGCAGGGCGCTGCGGAACAGCTCCAGCCGCTCCCGCTCGTCGGGCATGGGCAGCTCCAGCTCCACGGCCAGCCCCGTCAGCCCGGCCGACAGGGGCCGGGCCGACAGCAGGAACCGCTTCCCGCTGCGAAGCTCCAGAGCCTCCAGCACCGGGAGCATGGCGTCCGTCTCCGGCCCGCCCTCCTCCCGGTCCAGGTGGTACAGGCACAGGCACGCGTCCAGCAGGTCGGCGGCCAGGGCCGCGTCCTCGGCACGCGCCTGCCAGTCGCCGCCGGACACGTCGGCGAACACGCAGCGCCGCCGGTGCCGGGCCATCAGGTGGGCCACCTGGAAGCGCTTCCCCGTGCCGGGCGGGCCGCTGAGCAGCACCGTGCAGGCGTCGGCGCTCTCCAGCGCCGCGTCCAGCCGCCGGGCCGTCTCCCCGTGGATCACCAGGGGGCCGTCGGGCCGGTCCGTCCGGCCGTCGAAGCAGCGGCGGTCCGGCGTGTCCGCCAGGGCGCCGGCGATCAGGTACTCGCGCACCGGCGCCCGCAGGGTCAGGTTCCCCTGCTCCAGCCGCTCCCGGTCGAACAGCCGCAGGAAGCCGCCGCGGCCGGCCAGGCGGGCCCGGTACGCCTCCGGCTCCGCCTCCGCCGGCGTCAGCAGCTCCACGGCCAGGGCCACGTCCGGCGTGCGGCGGGTCATGTCGTCCTGGAGGTAGGCGTACAGCTTCTCGTACTTCCGGTCCGCCTCGGGCAGGTACGCCAGCAGGACGCACTGGCGCTGGAACGTGTCCAGCCCGAACCGCTTCCACACGGCCAGCAGCGGCAGGCGCATCCGCGTCCGGCCGATGCGCGCCTCAATGGCCGCCCAGGCCGCGTCCAGCTCCGCCCGGGCCTCCGGCGTCAGCTGGCCCCGGAGGCCCCGCTGGGCCGCCTTGGCCAGATTGTGCTCGAACTCCTCCCGGGAGACCACCAGGCCCAGCATGTTCTTCAGGTCGCTGTCCGGCCCCAGCCACTGGTGCCGGCAGTAGTATTCGTACAGCAGCAGGTCCGCCCAGGCGGACAGATCCGCCAGCAGCTCCCCCTGGCTGGCGTAGCCGGCGTTGGGCCGGCGCGGCTCCATGGGCCGCAGCTCCACGCGCTCCACGGCCGTCAGGGGCACTGGACCGTCACGGCCGGCGTCACCGTCACGGAGATGACGCCGCCGTAGGCGCACATCAGCTTGCTGGTGTTGTTCAGCAGCGGCTTGCCGCCCACCAGCACCGTCGGCGCGCCAGGCGCCCACGGCGGCACCAGCGCCGGCAGGCACGGCATGGGCGTCAGGACGCCCAGGGCCGCCGCCGTGGCCGAAGCCACCGTGGGGTTGGCCGGGCAGGAGCACATGCCGAAGGTCGGCACCAGCGTGTCCTGCACCGTGGCGGCCGGCTGGCCGCCGATGAGCACCTGGGGATTGACGGCCGTCAGCGGCGCCGGCGCCGCGCCGAAAGTGCAGGCGCAGAGGGATGTGTTGACCACGGGATTTGCCATTGCGTTCAGCCTCCGTCCAGATTCCAGAGAAATTCCTGCGTGCCGGCCGCCGTCTCCGTCCGGGTCCAGACGCCGCCGCAGCAGAGGTACACCGTGCCCGGCCGGCAGAACTGCATCCGCACGGCGCCGTCCGCCGGCGCGAACGGCTGCACCGGCACCCACGGCGTCCCCCGCCGGTGGGCCAGCGTCAGCGGCGCGGCCAGCTCCGCCGTTCCGTCCCGCAGGGCGCGGACGAGGGCCACCTCGCCGCCGGCCTCTCCGGCCGCCAGGAAGCGGCCGGGCACCGGCAGCAGCGCCTCGGGCCCCTGGCAGAACAGCCGCACCCGGCCGTCCTCCCCGCCGCCGTCCTGGGCCTGCCGGACGGCCGGGTCCCCAGCCATGCCGGCGTACACCGGCCCCGCGGGCAGCTTTTTGGCCCGCAGGCGGACGGTCAGCTCCGCCGTCTCCGGCGGGAAGCGGTAGCCGGGGCCGGGCCGCAGGTCCACGGTCTCCTCCAGAAGGCCGCCGGAGATCGTCAGCTCCGCCGGGCCGTAGCCGGCGCGCAGCAGGGTCAGGGTGTGGTCCCCCGGCGCCAGGTCCGTCACGACCAGGTAGCCCTCCGGCTTCCACTGGGGCCGCAGCGGCCGGCCGTCCAGGCGGCAGACGGTGCCGCCGGGGGGCAGAAGCCGGCCCGTAAAGCCGTCCCGCAGGCGCACCACGGCGCAGACCCGCCGCCGGATCACGCCCCGCCTCCGTCCCGCAGGGCCGTGTCGATCTCCACCTGGGTGACGCGGGTGACGCGCCGCTCCCGCCGGGAGCGGATGGTCACGCCCGAGACCGTGGCCACGAACGAGACGCGGTAGTCCCTGGAGGTGTTGTTCCAGATCTTCAGCAGCTGCTCCAGCGGCGTCCGCTCCAGAGCCACGTGGAGCTCCGCCCGCTCCTCGGCCGTGGAGCCGGTCAGGTACTTCTGCGGGATCACCGGATGGTCCCGCAGCGTCTGGATGGCCGCGCCGAGGATCCGGTGCTGGTCGGCCTCCTTCAGCTGGCCGGGGGCCTTGGAGTGGGCCGTAATCAGGTAGCGCAGGGTGAACCGGGCCGGCCGGATGCGCTGGAGATCCCGGTCTGCCTGGTAGTAGCCGGCGCTGAGGTTGGGGCTGTCCTCTTCAATGTGGTAGAGGTACAGCGTCAGCTGCCGGTTCTCGCTCTCGTGGGGCGAGCCCAGGCCGATGAGCTCCCGGTCCCCCAGGGGCTCCGGGGTCAGGTGGTCGCGCAGCAGCGCCTCCAGGGCGGTGCCGGCCTCCACGAATGCCGTATAGTCTGCCATGGCTTCTCCTTTCACGCCGCGTCGCCGGACGCGCCCAGCAGCTCCTCGATGGATACGGCGCCCTGGGCAGTCTCCGCCGTCTCCCCCGCCTGGGCCGCCGCCTGGAACAGCGGCTCCAGGGCCCCGGCGTACCAGTCCTGATTCCGGGAGACCCAGCCGCCGGTGCAGCCGTTGAGCGTATTGGCCTCCTGCGCGAAGGCCGCCAGGGTCTGGCACAGGGCCGACCGGGCGTCGGCCTGGGACGACAGGGCGTCGTACCACGCCGACTTGTCACCGCTGCCGGTGGCGAAGGCGCCGGCGGCGCTCTGGGCTGCCGTTTCCGCAGCCTGGTAGGCGCTCAGGGCCGACTGCACCTGGCTGTACGCCTCCGTCAGCGCCACCAGGGACGTCATGGTCGCCTGCTCGGCGGCGGCCGCGTCGCCGCCGGTGGCCTGGGCGTACGCCGTGGCCGCCAGGGACAGCTGCGAGGCGTCGACCGTCGACGGGTCGAAGCAGATCAGCAGCGACCCCAGCGCGTAGTCGGCCACGCTTTCGCAGCCGGCCTCCTGGCCCTGGAGCTGCGCCAGGGTCCGCTGGGCCTGGCAGGACTGAATCCCGCTCTCCAGCTCCCGGACGCGGGCCTCCAGCGTGTCCACCGCCGCCTGGGTGCCGGTGCCCATGGCCAGGCTGCTGCGGGCCTCGGCCAGCAGCTCCTCGGCCCGGGTCAGGTTCTCCTCCAGGGCCGCCTGGCGCTCGGCCTGGGCCCAGTACGCCACCATGGCGTCCACCAGAGCCTCGGCCTGGGCCGTGTCGGTGCAGGCGGCCAGCGCCTCCGACGGGTCGGTCGTTCCGTAGTAGTCGCTGCCGGCGGCAGACGCCGCGGCGCTGCCCTCGCCCAGCTGCAGCGACGCCAGGAAGGACTCCATGCGCTGCGCATTCTCCTCGCTGTCATCGTCGGTCATGGCGGAGACGTCCAGCACCTCCGGCGCAGCGCCCTGGCGGACCCAGCCCAGGAGCACCGCCTGGTCCCCGGGGCAGAGGCAGAGGGCCGTCCAGCCGTCCCCGGTGATCCCCCGGGCGTCGTACCGCCCGGCCGGGAGGTTCATGCCGTCCGGCGGCGTGAAATCCACGGTCCCCTCCCAGGCCGTCGTATCGCCGTCCCAGGCGTCCAGGGTCACGGCGTCGTCCCCGGGCAGCAGCGCCGCCCAGCCGGACTCCGACGGAGCCGTCACGTAGACGGCGTACACCTGGGCATCCGCCTCCCCGGTCTGGTAGGAGCAGAGGGCCGTCAGCCCCAGGGCGCCGCTTTGGATCAGGAAGCCGCCGGCGGAGTTCTCCGCCGTTTCGGCCTGGCTGCCCAGGGCGGCGCGCAGGTCGTCCGGCGTCAGCTCCAGGAGCCACGCGCCGTCCACGGTGCCGCCGGAGAACTGACCCTGGTAGAGGACGTCGCCGGCGCGGCCGTAGAGCACGCCGTAGCCCTCGGGCCGCCCGTCGGACCACTCGCCCTCGTAGTACAGCCGGTCGTTCCTGTACCACTGGACGGTGCCCGACGGGGCGCCGTCCTGGAAATCGGCGTCGATCCACTGATTCTCCCCCAGGTGCAGCCGGCCGCTGCCGCTGTAGACCCCCTGGGAAAAGCTTCCCTCGTAGACCGTCTGGCCGTCCGTATCGTATTCGGTGCCGGTGCCCTCCCGGACGCCGGCGGCAAACTGGCCGCGGTAGGCCGGCTGGCCGCTGGCATGGTATTCGGTGCCGTCGCCGTCCCGGAGGCCGCCGGCAAAGCTGCCCTCGTAGACCGGGACGCCGCCCTCGTACTCCGTGCCGCGGCCCTCATAGGCGCCGCCGGAGAACTGGCCCTCGTAGACGACCTGCCCGTCGGCGCAGGCCGTGCCGCTGCCCTCGTACACGTCGTCGGCGTACTGCCCCTGGTAGACCAGAACGCCGTCGGCGTACGCCGCGCCGCTGCCGGAGCGCAGCCCGTCCCGGAACTGCCCCTCGTAGCACAGCACGCCGTTCTCATCGTACGCCTGCCCCTCCCCCTGGAGGAGGCCGTTCTCCAGCCGGCCGGCGTACAGGGGAACCGTCTTGTCCCCGTCGGCGTAGACGATCACCCGCCCGCTCCACGTCTCCACCCGGTCGTCCTCCACGTAGAAGTGCGCCGTCAGGAAGTGGCTGAGCACGAACGGCCAGATGAGAAAGTAGACGATGAGCCCCAGGGCCGCCAGCACCACCACCAGCTTGACGAGGAAGGACTTGGCGATGAACAGCCGTGAGGTCTCCACGTAGTCGTCCCGGCCGGTGGGCTTCTTCACCGCCGACGCCGCCGCCTGCAGCGAGCCGGCGGCCACCTTCGTGGCGCTGCGGGAGAAGTTCGTCAGCCGGCGCAGCCGCGCGACCAGCCCCGTCAGCCGGCGGGTGAAGAACGCGCGGATCGTGCGCAGGAAGATCCCCAGCGATCGGGTAAATTGGGAAAACAGGTGATTCAGCAACGTATGGGCCCTCCCCATGCGCCGAAGGCCGTCCGGCCCGCGGCGCAGTCAATGGTTCTCAGAAGCGCAGCAGCCCGCTGCGGAATACGGCCGCGGCCAGCAGCACCACCAGCGCCGCCGTCACCAGCAGCATCGCCAGCCTGCGGCGCTGCCGCCGGCAGTAGCCGACCGGCGTCCGGTACGGCTGCACCGGCGTCCGGCGGACGTAGCCGTCGGCGCAGACCGGCGGCCGCTCCGGCAGCTCCGCCGGCTCCAGCCCGTCGGCTGCGCCCGGCTGCGCGGGCCGCGCGGCGGCCGCCTGCTCCAGCGCCTGCCCGGCCCTCCGGGACATCTGCTGCGCCCGGCGCACCAGGCTCAGCTCCCGGCGGACGTCGGCCGTCTCCTGCCGGATCTGCTTCCGGGCGGCCGACTCCGCCTGCCGCCGCAGCAGCTCCAGCGGTTCCAGTGCCATGGCTCAGCCCTCCCTTCCATCCGCCCCGGGGAGGTTCAGCCCGCAGGGCAGGTCCGGCTCCCGCTCCATCCGGTCCGCCAGGTACAGGTAGTACCGGGCGGCGCCGTCGGCCGGGTGGTCGTGCACCAGCTCCAGGAACGTCCGCTTGGCCCGGGCGGTTTCGCCGCTGTAGAGGGCGTAGACCCCCTGGGTGAACCGCTGGACCGTGGTGGCCTTGCCCTTGCGGACGCCGTATTCGTCGCCGTCAAAGATCTCGTAGACCCGGATGTCGCCGCTGTCCAGCCGGCACTTGCCCAGGTAGCGGCTGCCGTACTGGCCGGCGCCGGCAATCATGGCCTCGGTGCACAGAATGTGCGCCTCCAGCCGGTTGGACAGGCTGACCAGCGTCCGGACCGTGGTGAAGCTGGTGGAAATGGTCGTCGGCTCCAGGCGCATGCTGTCGCCCACGACGCCGATCATCATGTCGCCCACGTCCAGGGCGATGCGGAAGCGCACCGTGGGCAGGCCGTCCCGGGCGCGGGCCTCGTTGAAGGCCAGCACCTCCTGCTGGATGGCCACGGCGGTGCTGATGGCGCGGCCGCCGTCCAGGTCCATGACCACGTCGTAGCCGTCGTAGGCGAAGTGGAACACGGTGCCGCCGCCGCGGGTGGCCAGGGAGGCGGTGGCCTCAATGACCTGGTTGACGCTGTCGAACAGCAGCCGGTTGTTGTCGGCGTGGGTGTAGACCGGGTCGGGGAATCGGAACCAGACCGTCATCACCGCCATGCGGCGGGAGGCGAACGTCTGCTTATCCACCTCCTGGATCGACCGCTTGCCCAGCAGCGTCAGCAGCTGCTCCGGCACGAAGCGGCGGTACGACCGGACCAGCTCCTCCCGCGCCTGCTGCTGCCGGCCCAGGGCCTCGGCCGTGCTGCGCAGGGCGCCGGCCAGGCCGGCCAGCTCGTCGCCGGTCCGCAGCCGCGGGACGGCGCCGCCGTCGGTCAGCGTGCCGGCCGCCGCGGACAGCCGCCGCACGCTGCGGCCCAGCCCCAGCAGCACCAGCACCGCCACGGCGGTCATCAGCACAATGCAAGCCACGGCTGCCGTTGCCAGGCCGCCGCGCGCGCCGTCACCGGCCGCCGCTGCCACGGTGATCGCCCAGTCTCCGCTGCGGACGCAGCAGCGGAAGCGGCCGCCCGTCTGCTCCCAGACGAGGCCGTCGCCGGCCGCCTCCGCCAGGGCGGCGTCGAAGTCCGCCGCCAGCTCGGCGCGGCTGCCGTCTGCCTGATACCAGCGTCCGTCCACGCGCTGGGCGGCCGTCACCGACACGCTGCGGAAGTTGCTGCCGTGGACGCGCTCCAGGGCCGCGGCCAGGGAGGCGGGCAGCGCCTCGTCGGCCAGGTCGTTTTCCGTCAGGGCCAGCTGCAGCACGCCGTCCACCGCCATGGCCCGGGACTCGGCCTCCGCCTGCGCCGCGGACGGACGGGCGATGGCGTACTGGAGCGTCAGGCTGCCGGCCAGCGCCAGCGCCGCCAGCAGGCAGCCCCAGTGCACCGCCAGCGGCATCCAGCCCCTGCGGCGGCCGCCGCAGGCCGCGTACCACAGCAGCCATGCCATGGCCAGGGCCACGGCTGCAAACACCGCCAGCATGGCGGCGCTGCGGGCCGCGGAGGGGTAGAGGACGCCCCGCAGCTCCACGGCGCCGTGCTCCCCCACCAGCTGCAGGCTGCTGCCGTCCAGCAGCAGCAGCGCGCTGCCGTCGGCCGTCAGGGCCAGGCCGCTCAGCTGCCGGCCGGCCACCGCTTCCTCCAGCTCCAGCACCTGCCGGACCGAGGAACCGGTCAGGTCGCTGTAGTACACGCTCAGGTCGGCGCCGTCCACGAAGTACAGCCCCACGCCGGTCCGCGTCAGGTGCGTGACCAGCTGGCCGCCGGTGACGCCCGGGTTGGCCCGGCCGTCCAGGGTCAGGCTCCCCTGCCCGCCGACGGCCAGCGTTCCGTCCGTCAGCACGGCCGCAGAGGAGGCGCCGGCGCCGCTGCCGCTGCCCATCTCCTCCAGGCCGCCCTGGTCGGCGGCGCACGCGTACGCCGTGATCTCGCCGCCCGAGAGCAGCGCGAACGTCACCCGGTCGCCGCTCTGAGAAAACACCGACAGCCGGGTCCCGTCCCTGCGCGCAGCAGAGGACGTCCCCCGGCAGGTCTCCTGCAGCAGGCGCTCCGCGCCGCCGTCCGCGTCCACCCGATAGAGCGTCAGGGTTTCGGCGTCCGGCCCGTAGACGGCCAGCAGCGCCAGATCCGTCCGGCAGGGATACAGCGCGGCGATGGTGCCGCCCAGCTCCTCCGCCGGAAGCTCCGCCGTCCACTTCCCGGCGGCAGCGCCGTCGGTGGTGAAGAACCGGAGCACGACGCCCTCGTCGCTCCAGCCGGCGGCGGCCGCCAGGCCGTCGGCGCCCACGGCCACGGCCTCGTAGTCCTGGGTGCCGCGCCCGTCGGCCAGCACCCGGGCGTACTGCTCCACCGCCGGGCCGGCCAGCAGGACCGTCAGCCCCGCGGTCAGCAGCAGCAGGGACAGGAAAAAGATCAGCTTCCTCGGTGCGTTCATCTCTGCCCTCTCCCCTTTCTCAGTCGCCGCAGGCGCAGGCGCAGCAGCTGCAGGCCGCGGCCGACGAACGTTCGCTTCTCATACGCCTCCCGCTCGGCCCGGATGGCCGCCTCGGCCTCCCGCCAGCGGGCGTACAGCGGGACGATGGAGCGGAACACGCCGGCGTCCAGCTCCTCCAGAAAATCCAGCTGCGCCTCCAGGCTGTTCCACCGGCGGGGCAGGATCTTCTTCACCTGATCGCCGGCCAGCAGCACCAGCTCCCGGGCCGTCAGCTCCGGCAGCGGCCGGAGGAGGAAGCGCAGCCGCACCTGCTTCGCCCCGACGTCCAGCAGGACGTTGTCCGACAGCAGTGCCGCGCACGCCGCCTCCGGCGGCAGGTTGGCCAGCTCCAGCGCCCGGTGGAGCAGCCGCCCGGCCCACTCCAGCCGCTGGCGCCACGGCCACGCGTCGCCCCGGTGGAACACCTGGTCGATGGGCGTCCCGCCGCAGTCATCGAACACCACGGACAGGGTCTCCCCCGTCAGGAACATCCCCCGGAGGGACGGGCACTCCGCCGGATCGATGGCCGTGCAGATCCGGCCGTACCGGTGGAGCAGCGCCCCCTCGTACAGGTTCACCAGCCGGGAGGGGGTCTCCCGCTCCTGAATGTCCACCGCCTCGACGCAGGCGTACTGCGCGTCGCTCTCCAGCACGCGCACGACCTTGTACCGCTCACGGATGAGCATGGTGTTCACGGGGCATCCCCCTCCCTTCCGGTTATTCGACGATCACGAAAGCGCTGGCCGTCACCGTCTCGTCGGCGGCCGCGGCCGCGACGATCTCATACGTGCCCGGCAGCTCCGGCGCCTGGTAGACGCCGTTGGCGTCGATGGAGCCGCCGCCCTCCTCGCGGACCCGCCAGACGACGCGCTTGTCCTCGCCGCCCACCACCTCCGCCTGGAGGCGCAGGCTGCCGCGGCGGCTGACGTGGGCGAATTCCGGCGTCACCGTCAGGCTCACCTGGCGCTGGGCCAGAATGCGGCTGGTGTCGCGCTCGGGCTTCTGGGCGAAGTAGTGGACGGTCAGCCGG
This sequence comes from uncultured Oscillospiraceae bacterium, assembly GCA_904395865.1. Lineage (GTDB taxonomy): Bacteria > Bacillota > Clostridia > Oscillospirales > Oscillospiraceae > Avoscillospira_A. Next base: position 11,985 of record CAJFNY010000051.1, on the reverse strand, counting down.
TTGCCCTCCACCATGTCGTGGAGCCACAGGCCGATGCGCATGGTGCCCCGCTGGGGATAGACCAGGGCCGCGGCCTCCACCCACGGCGGCGTCGCCGGGGCGGTCTTCCCCTTGAACACCTCGCTGTTGCCGAAGTACAGGGCTGTCTCGCCGTCGGCGGCCTGGTCGGCAAACTCGATGCTCAGCCGCACGTCCACGGCGCCGGGCCCCAGGCCGTGGGCGATCTCCTCGGAGTAGACCTTGCTGTTGACCCGCAGGCCGCCGGGCATCGTCAGCTCCACGGTGCCGTGGGAGACGGCGTAGTCGTACTGCTCCGGCGCGGGGATGCCGAAGTCGAAGTGCAGCGCGCCGGTGGCCTGCTGATATACGGCCCGGACGTCCGGCTTCTGCCAGTACTCCAGACTGCGGACGTTGGTGGTGACGGTCTGGAGCTCCCGGCTGCCGGCGCGGCCGGCCTCCCGGCGGAGCCGCTGGCCGAAGGGCAGGTTCGTCACCGAGGCCAGGAACATGCTGCCCGCCGAGTGGATCAGCTCCAGCTTGGCCAGGTAGATGGGCAGGTCCCGGCCGCGGAGGCGGCGCTCCAGACTGTCGGTCAGCTGGCGGCGGGCCTCCAGCCCGGCCTCGTCGGCGCAGAGGTGGCAGCGGGCCTCCACCTCGATGTAGTTCTTGTAGCTGTGGCTGCCCAGCTCCAGGTTGATCTCCCCGCCGTTGGGGAAGAGCGGGCTGTCCATGCCGCTGAGCTGGCGGGCCTTCAGGGGGAAGGCGGCGGTGTAGACCCGGCGCTTCTCCCCGGGGGTCTCCCGGAATTCCAGGCGGACGCGGCCGTCGTCGCTGTCCACGAAGGCGCTCTCGCCCTCCAGGCGGAAGTGGACCGGGGGCGTCCGCTCGTTCTTGACCACCAGCACCTCCGCCGTGAACTCCTGGCCGGCGCAGACGGCCTCCGGCACCGAGAGCACCAGCGTCAGCTCCTGGCTGGCGTAGAGCACGGACACGTTGTCCCGCCCGGCCGCCTCCAGCAGGCCGCGGAACTCCGGCGGCTGCGTCGTCAGGAAGAGGCGGAAGCCCTCGCTGGTCATGTTGCACTGGCGGCTCTCGCCGGTGTCGGCCCCCACGGCGTTGACCGGCTCCACGTCGGTCTCGTCGTACTGCAGGCACAGGTAGGCCGTCTCGGCGCCCTGCAGCGCCTCCTGCCCCTGGAGCATCTGCAGCTTGCGCAGCAGCGGCTCCTCCACCACCACCATGCGCCCCTGGTAGTCCAGGGCCATGCCGCTCTCGATGAGCAGCGTCGCGTCGTCGCTGGCGCTGACGCCCAGGCCGCAGACGACGCCCGCGCCCAGAGACAGGCGGCTGAGCAGCTGCGACTTTTTCCGCAGGTAGCTCTGCTCCACCTCAAAGTCGCGGACGGTCAGCAGCTTTCCGTAGAAATAGCGGTTGCGTACGATGGGGAAGAAATCCGTGTTCCCACTCATTGGCTAGCGCCTCCAATCGTCGTGTCGTAGTGGATGGTCACCGAGTCGTCGATGGCCGCGGGGATGTAGTCGCCGATGCGGGAGTTGATGCCCAGGTACGTGTGCCAGTCCAGCTGGATGCACGGCTTGAGCAGCACCAGCTCCATCTCGGTCCCGGCGGGGGTCAGGCCGCGCATCCGCTCCAGGAAGCGCTCCATGTCCTCCTGCCGGGCGAAGGTGCCCTGGGGCAGCAGCAGGAAGAAGCGGTACGGCTCCTCCCCGTACAGCCGCCGGTACAGCGCCGGATTCCGGCACTGGGGGTCGTTGGGATCCACGGCAAAGTGCTCGATGATCCACGGCTGCCGGCCCGTCAGGCGCCGGACGCTGCGGCAGACGCCGGCGGGCGTATACATGGTCTCGTACTCGTCCAGCACCTCCGGCAGCCGCCGGCGCAGGTCGCCCTCGCCCAGCTCCGGCTCCATGCAGAGCCAGCGGGCCAGGAACTCCAGCATCTCCCCGTCGGCGCTGGACGGGTCCAGCTGCCGCGGCAGGGCGTCCAGCGCCGCCTCCAGCTCCTGGAACATGGTGTTGAAAATGGACAGGAAGCGGTACGTGAAGTCCTGGCCGCGGTAGATGGCCGGCAGATAGTCCACCATGTGGTCCCCGCCCATGCGCAGGGAGATGCCGTCCACCCGGGGCGTCTCGGCGCCGCCGGCCGTCAGCTCCAGGGCCAGCCACAGGTAGCGTCCCGACGCCTGCAGCAGCACGTCCGTTCCCGTCGCCGGCGGGCCGTACAGGGCCCGCAGCGTCTCCGACGGCAGCGGCGCGCCGGCCAGGGTCTCCCACGCCGGCCACTCCGGGTCGTCCGACGCCCGGGCGTACACCCGGACGGCGGCCTCCGGCGGCACGTAGGCCAGCAGCTTCAGCCGGTCCCACCGGAAGCCGGCCTCGGCGCTGTCCACCGGCGGGAGGCACGCGGCGCCGGCGTAGGCGCCCTCGGCCAGGCAGATGGCGTCGCCGCGGCAGACGGCGCCGTCGAACCGGCCGCCCAGCCACTGCTCCCGGCAGCAGAGGGTGCGGTATTTCTGGGTTTCACTCATACGGTCTCCCCACCTCCGTCACGGTCTCACGGCCGGGCCAGCTCCAGCTCCGCCCGCTCCAGGCTCAGAATGGCGTCGGGCAGCACCTGCAGGTCTCCGGCGGGCGTCCGGTAGCTGCCCTGGTCCAGGCCCCGCAGCGTCAGCCGCTCCACCCGGAGGACGCCGGGCACCCGCTGCAGCGCGGCGGCGGCGTCCTCCTGCCGGGCCGGCGCGCCGATCCGCGCCTCCCGCGGGGCGAAGCACGCCTCCAGCGCCGCCCGGAGCGCGGCGGCGTCGGTGCCTGCCGCGGCCACCACCCGGCCGGACACGGCGAAGGGCACGTACCGCGCCGGAATGGCCGCCGTCCGGATGCAGACGGGCCGGCACCGCTCCAGTTGGCGGTTCACCGCCGCCAGGAAGCGTCCGTCGGCCATGGGCCGCGGCCCCTCGCCCGCCGGCAGCACCACCACGCTGACGAGCGCGCTGCGGCGCTGGCGGGGGGCGGCGGCGTCGAAGTCCGGCAGGGCTCTGGCCGCAGCCACCCGGAGGCCCGGCGTCTCCCGGGCGCAGCGGGCGAAGTCCTCGGCCGAGAGGCACTTTTCCGTCCGGCCCAGGCGGGCCAGCAGCCGGGCGCGGCCCTCCCGCAGCGTCTCCGCCCCGCGGCCGCCGTCGGCGGCGCCGTGGCGCACCGGGGCGTCGTCGTCCCGGAACGTCAGGGGCAGGTCGGCGGGGATGTTGCCGCCGCCGCACTGGGAGAGCACCAGCTCCGTCACCAGCACCGCGCCGGCGCCGGGCATCACCACGGCCCCGTGGAGCCCGTCGCCGAAGGTCAGCAGCTCCCGCCGTGCGTCGTACGTAAACACCCGGTCCCGCGGGCCGCAGGCGGACAGATCGTCCACGCAGCGCCACTCGGCCGGGCGGACGGAGCCGTCGGCCTGCAGCGTGCTGCACAGCAGCCGCAGCCGCTCCGTCAGCACCGTCTGCCCGTCCAGCCGCAGGGAGAACTGCTCCCCGGGCAGGCCCCGGGCGTCGAAGCGCAGCTCCCGGGCGTGCTGCCGGTCCAGGCAGACCAGCAGCAGATTCTCGCCGCCGCCCGCGGCGCCGGAGGCGTCCACGGTCAGGCGCAGGCCCTGGGCCTCCCGGTCGGCGCGGAATGCATCCGCCGGCCGCCAACCGCCCGCGTCTCGCAGGTAGACGAGCAGCCCGGCCTCCGCGGCCAGGGCGCAGGGGACGAACACCGTCTGCTCCGGCGCCGCCGCCACGGCGAACCGGAAGGCGGCCGCCCGCGTCTCCTGCTGCAGCGCCCGGTACCGCCCGGCGGACACGCCGCACAGGCGCACCTGCTCCTCGCAGCCGCCCTCGGCCTGGCGCAGCCGCAGCCACCAGAGGCCATCGGCCCCGGGCGACCATCCGTCGGGCGCCGGGAGCGCCACGTAGCCGCTCCAGCTCAGGGCCCAGGTGCCGTCCTCCAGCGGTCGGACGGGGCCCGCCCCGTCCGGCTCCCAGACGAGGGTCCGGGGCGGGAGGGAGTCGGCGTCCGGGGCGTTGCGGCGGACGCCGGCCGGTGCCTTCACCTGGAACCAGAGCCGCAGCGTCTCCTCCGGCCGGCGGGAGAAGCCCAGCAGCAGGCTGCTCCCCGCGCCGCCGCCGAAGGCGAAGGGCGGGAAGGGCGTCCCGTCGGCGGCCAGGGCGGCCACGTCCACCTGCCGGCCGTCCGGCTGCTCCACCAGGAGCCGCGCCAGCACCGGCCGGACGGCCGGAATCGGCTCGGCCAGCTCGAAGGGCGTCTCCCGGGGCGTGGTCAGCCGGGTCAGGGCCGGCCGGGCCGGCGCCTCCGGCGGCACCTCCAGGGCGCAGGACGCCGGCCGGGCCGGCGCCAGCTGCAGCCCCGCCAGCGCCAGCAGCTTCCGCTGCATGGCCGGGGTCAGCTGGTCCAGCTGGTACTGCTGCAGCTCCTTGTACCAGGCCATGAGCTCCAGCAGCGTGATGCCGGGGTCGTGGGCGTTGTGGTCGGTCCACACGGGGCAGAGCCACGGCAGGCGGCCCTCCGCCTCGGCCACGATCTCCTCAAACCGCTGGTCGTCCAGCCTGCGGGATCCCAACACGGGTCATCCTCCTTCCCGAATGTGTCGTTCGTCTAACGCACCCGGATCCGGTGCGTACCGTTTTCCACCACCGCGTAGGGGAAGTCCCCGTCCCGCTCCAGCGGCGCCAGCTGCGGGACGCCCTCCCGGTCGCAGGCGCCCTCCGCCAGGATCTGCAGCACCCGGCGGACGTTGGGCGTCTCGCGGACGGCGTTCCACAGCTCCTCCATGCGGATCTGGCTGCCGATGGGCCGGGTGCGCCACGTGGCGCCGATCAGCTCCGACAGCCGCCGCTCCAGCCGCTCCTGGGTCTCCGCCGCCAGCTCCGGCTGCTCCACCTCCACGGTGATCCGGGTGCTGACGGTCAGCACCGTGGCCGGATGGACGTGGAGCCGCCCCTCGGCAGGGAGGCAGCAGGCGCAGCGGCGGCTGAGAACGTCGTACACCTGCCGGCAGAGGGCCTCGTCGCCCTCGCCGGCCCGGCCGTAGCCGGTGAGAATGACGGTCACGTGCCCCGGCGCCGGCAGGCCCCGGGCGTCCCGCCCGGAGAAGCAGCGGACGTGGCACACCTGCGGGAACGCCTGGCGCACCAGGTCCTCGAAGTCCCGGCTGCCGGCGGCGCGGCCGCGGGTGCGCAGCAGCCGGCTGCCCCGGGCCTCCAGCGCCTCCCGGTCCAGGCGGCCGGTGCCGCCGGACATGGGCGTCACGTTCTCCACGGCGCGGATCCGCGGCAGGCCGCCCAGCAGGGCGCGGACGGCGCCGGCGGGCACGTTGCCCCGGGTGCCGCCGCCGCTGGCGTAGCGCACGGCGATGTTGTGATCTCCGGCCGGGGGCACGCGGCCCTGGCGGCCGTCGCCGAAGCGCAGCACGCCGTCGTAGGGGTCCAGGGTGTAGACCCGGTCGCCGGGGCCGGCCATGGCCAGATCCTCCACCGGCTCCCAGCGGACCCAGCAGCGCCGGAGCGCGCCGTCCTGCCGCTCCAGCCGGACGGCCTCCGGCCGCGCCTCCGCCAGGGCGTCGGCCTCGGCGGACGACAGCCCCTGCCGCTCATCCACCCAGACCTCGCAGCGCTGCACCGGGCTGGCCAGCAGCCGCACCGTCTTTCCGGCCTCGTAGACGCCGGTATCGAACCGCTGCTCCGACTCCTGGCGGCACTGGACGGCCGGCACCACGTTGGGCAGCACCGCCGCCACCGTCGGGGCCGGGCCGGGCCGGTCGCCGGTGCGGCTCAGGCGCAGCCAGCAGCCCCCGACGCCGAACAGCGTCCGCTCCGGCAGCGGCTCCGGCAGGAAGAGGAACACGGCGCCGGAGTGGAGCAGCTGCTCCGTCCCGTCCGCGGCGCGGGCCACCTCGAAGGCCCGGCCGTTCCACCACTCCCACAGCAGCTGCCCCTCCGGTCTGGCCCGCCCCATCACCCGGAAGTACAGGGAGAGGGGCCGGCCGTGGGGCGAGCGGTCGAACCGCAGGTACATGGCCGGCGGGCCGGCCTCCAGCGGCTCCAGCAGCGGCAGATTCAGATCCTGCACGCCGGGCGCCCAGGCGGCCTCCCGGCGGACGCCGTTGTTCTCGCTGCCCGCCCAGGCGGCGGGGACGGCCGCCGAATACTGCCACCGCAGCGACGCACCCCGGAGGAACGGGACGATCCACCGCTGGTACGGCGAATAGAAATTCTCCATCTCGATCACCCGCGCCCGCAGGTAGCGGCCGGTCTCGGCGTTGACCTCCGTGGGCACCAGGTCCTCCGGCACCCGGAACGTCAGCTGCTGCGGCCCCTCCTGCCGGCACGAGAACGGGTTGCGGCTGCCGGAGACCTCCAGCTGCCGCCAGCCCAGGCTCGTGAAGTACTCCCAGACCACGGCGGAGATCCGCACGTCGTCCGGCTTCGCGGCCACGGCGCTGCGCTTGTCAATGATGGACTGGTTGAACTGGTATCCCGGCCCCTGGGCCGGCGGGTCAAAGACCTGCGGCACCACGTCCAGCTGGACGACGGCCAGCGCGCCGGCCTTGGACAGCGCCTCGTCGCACCGCAGGTAGAACAGGCTGTACGGCGTGGGGCGGCTGCCGAAGCAGTACCCTCCCAGCTCCGGGTCCACGGGCACGTCCCCGGCGAAGGCCCGGGCCGGGCACGGGGCCAGCGGCTCGCTGGCCAGCAGCGCCTGCCGGAGCGTCAGCGTCTGGCCGGCCGGGCCGCTGCAGCGGATGCAGCGGCGGCCGTCGCCGTCGGCGTCCACGGTCAGGCCGCCGCGCTTCTCCAGCACCAGCCTGCCGCCCTCGGCGCGGACGGCGTCGAAGGGCTGCCAGCCGTCCCCGTGGCGGTACGACCAGACCATGCCTTCGCCGGCCAGCAGCCGTGCCGTCTCCTCCTCCAGGTACCGGGCCGTCTGCTGCAGCTCCACGGTGACGGCGGCAGGCCCCTCCAGCTGCAGCACCGCGTTCTCTGCCAGGCAGAAGGCGTGGCGCTGCAGGTCCTCCCCGGCGGCGGTAAAGAACGGCTGGGGCCGCTCCAGGGAGATCCGCCGCAGGGTGTCGGTGCTGCCGTCGGCATAGTAGAGCTCCAGCAGCCGGGCCGGCGTGGCCTCGATGGTCCGCTGGGTCTCGTAGACCACGTTCTCCCCGGCCTCGTCGGCGGTGAACGCCTGGGTGCCGACCGGGACGGGCACCGGCTCCGTCACCGTGTCGTGGGGCGTGAAGCACAGCTCACCCCGGGCCGCCGCGGGCCCCGGCTCCCGGAAGCCGATCTGGCGGAGGAACTCGAAGTAGAACTTCTCCGGCAGGGCGTTGACCCGGTCGACGGTCTGGTAGAACATCGTGCTGAACAGCTCGGCCAGGGCCGCGCCGGGGTCATCCTCGGTGCGCTCGTAGCGCCACTCGGGAGTGTAGCTGGCAGCCAGAGCCGCCACCTGGGCGCGGACGGCGTCCAGATCCCGCGGATCGAGTACCGGATGCTTCATACGCTGCCGCCTCCCTCAGAGCCCTCCGTCAGATAGAAGGGATAGACGTGGTTGTAGCGGTTGTTGGTGGAGCGGACCGTGTAGGCCACGTCGACGACGATGGCGCCGGTCTGCTGGTCCAGCTGCCGGCAACGGACGTCCACGTCGGTGATCCGCGGCTCCTGATACAGCAGCTGCTCGCGGATCTGCCGGGCGATGGCCTCCCGGGTGGAGCTGGACGCCGGCGCGAAGGTGTAGTCGAGGATGTTGGAGCCGAAGTCCGGGCGCATGACCCGCTCCCCCTGCACCGTGTGCAGGATGATGCCGATGGCCTCGCGGATGTCGTCCTCGTGGCTGACCATGGCCAGCTTGCCGGTCCGCGCATCCACCTGCAGCGGGAACTTCAGCCCCCGGCCCAGGAATTCCTTTCCGTCCATACGCGCCTCCCTGTCTGCCGGGCAGGCCCGGCCGCGCTCAGTTGATCTTTACCATGCCGCCCTTGAGGGTGGCCATGCCCGAGGAGCTCAGCTCCAGGGTGCTGTCGCCCTTGACGGCCGTGCTGCTGCCCTGGAGGGCCAGCTGCCCCGTGGCCTTGACCTCGGCGCTGCCGGCCTGGGCCGACAGCTTGCCGCTGCACTTCACGGTCAGGGCGCCGCCGCTCTCCAGCGTCACCGTGGTGTCCCCGGCGCTGAGGGTCAGCTTCTTGGCGCAGCAGAGCTTCGCCTCGCCGCTGTCCCAGTTGAGCTCCAGGGCGTTGCCGCCGTCCTTGTCCTGCAGCGTCGCCGTCTTGGCCCCGTCGTCCAGCCGCAGGACCGCCCCGGAGGGCATCGTCAGCGTGACGGACTGCTTCTGGTCCTCGTCGTGGAGCGTCCAGTCGATGCCCCGCGGCGTGCGGACGGCGTAGTCCTCGACCTTTCCGTCCTGGATCGTGAACGGCGGCGCCGCCTCGGTGTTCCAGATGCTGCCCAGGACGACGGGCCGGTGGGGATCGTCGTCCAGATACGCCAGGACGACCAGATCGTCCACCTGGGGCGGAAAGTACACGCCGCGGCCGGGGCCGCCCATGGGCGCCATGAAGTAGCACCAGTCGGTCTCCTCCTCGCCGGGGACGCCGATGGGCAGGCACTTGACCCGGTTAAACTTCTCCGGATCGCTGACGTTCGTCACACGGGCCAGGGTCAGGCCGCTGCGGGCCATGCTCCGTTCCGGCGGAATGCCGCCCTCCCGCATGAGGCTCTCCAGCTGCTGCGCCAGACTCATAGCTTCGCCCCCTTGAATTCAAATGCCGTCCGGTAGCCGTCCCCGGAGAGCAGGTGGCGCACCCGGGTCAGGAAGTAGAGGCCGTCCAGCTTTTCGCCGCCGCCGTCCACCTTTAGATACCGGCCGGGGACCAGCTCCGGGATGCCGACGCACTGGCCGCTGCCGGAGACCAGCTCCATGGCGATGCCGTCCAGCCGCGCCTGGGCCAGGCGCTGGCACTCGGCCTCGGTGCGGGCCAGCTCACTGTACTCCCGCAGGACCGTCTGTGCGTACGCCGGCACCAGCTGCGCCGCGGACCGGCCGCTGCCGCCCACACTGACGGAGTCGGCCGTGCCGCGGATGGGCTTCTGGTTCACGTCGCGGCCCAGAATCTCCACCTGCCCCACCTGCCGGGCCAGCGAGACGCGCTTCTGCAGCTGCTCCAGCCCGACGCCCATGGTCAGGCACAGGATCTCCCGGGTCTGCCCCATGGCCGTGTCGAAGATCAGCTTCCCGTCTACGGCCTGCAGCGTCGCGCCGCAGCGCTGCGCCAGCAGGTTCAGGAAGCGCCAGTCGTCCACCTGCTCCTTGACCAGCGGCGCCTGGAACTCCGGAATGGTGCCGACGGAGACGTCCCGGGCGAAGCCCGCGCGGACGCTCTTCTTGAGGATCTCCGTGACGATCTCCCGGACGGGACGCTCGCCGGCGTACAGCGGCTCCCGGCAGCTCATCAGGTAGCCCAGGCCGTCGATGCCCGTGACCTGGAGCCGCGGCGTGCCGTCTCCGGAGAACTCCAGGGAGAAGTCGTCCACGTAGCCGTAAAAGACCTCCCGCTGCTGGACGTAGCCCGCCGAGACCGTCAGCTTCGCCCCCAGGGTCACCAGGCTCAGCAGCTCGTCGGCCCAGTCGCCCTGCTCGTAGTCGTACATGCCCTCCACGGTGAAGCTGCAGCCGCCGGCCGTGCCGTCGGCCACCAGCTCCACCTCCAGGTTGTCGATCCGGAAGCGGCTACTCTCCAGCTGCTGCCCCGCCACGGTAACCTCGTAAGCGGGGGCCGTGAAGCCGTCGTATTTTTTGGAAAGTGCGTCGTAGCGGTACGTCGTGTTGTCCAAGCCGCCGTCCCTCCTCCGCCGTCAGTCCAGCGCCGGGAGCACCAGCAGCTCGCCGGTGCGCAGGCGGCGGGGATTGACGATGCCGTTGGCCTCGGCGATCTCCCGCCACCGGCCGGCGTCGCCGTACGCCGCATCGGCCAGGGCCCAGAGGGAATCCCCCTGGCGGACGGTGCGGAACTTGGTGGTGTCCGGCGAGTTGTGGGGATTCAGCTTGTTCACCTTCTCCGGGTCCCGGTACTCCAGGAACTCGCACTGGAGCACCGCCCGCACCGGCCTGCCGCCCTCGTCAAACTTGGTGAAGGTCTGCTCACAGCTGGCCAGGAAGCCGGTGAACTGGAGCGACGCCCACTCCACCCGCAGCTTCGGCGGCCGGTGGACGTCGGCATTCACCCGCATCAGGTCGTAGACCATTGCCGTGTAGTTCCGGACGTTGATCTCGTTTTCCATGGAGGTCCGCAGCTGGTTCGCCCGGAAGCCCTCGCGGCTCTCGGTGGTGCCGCCCACCTCCTGGCCGGCCGAAAGGCTGTCGAAGAACAGCTCCATGCGCAGCGACTCGGCGCCGCCGTTGCGGAACTGAACCACGGGCGCGTCACCGGCCAGCATTTCGATCTGGGCGTAGCTGACGCTGCGCTGCTGGACGTACGTCTGCGGGTTGTAGAGCACCTCGATGACCTGCTTATCCGGGTCCTTCTCGTCCAGGTTGACGATGCGCAGCTTCTCCAGCGGCACCAGTTCGTTGGGATTCGTGCTTCCGATGTAGATGGCCGTTCCCTCCCCTCGTCAGCGGCCGCTGCGGCGCAGCTCGCGCCGCAGCCGCTCTTCAATGATGCGGTAAATCCGGTCGGCGGCACGGCGGAGCTCCGCCTCCCGTTCCATCCGGCGCTGCGGATCGTCGACCGCCGTCCCGTGCTCCCGCAGCTGCATGGGCGGCGGCACGGCGTTGGCCGCGCGCGGCGGCTGCGGAGGCGGAGATTCCGCCGCCCGGACGGCTCCGGGAGCCGTCCACTGGATCGTCCGCGGCGGCTTCCCGGCTGCGGCGCCGGGCTTCTCCAGCAACGCTCTGGCCCAGGCGGGCAGCGCGTCCGCCGCCGGCTCCTCCGCCGGAGCCGGCGGCTGCGGAGCCGGCTGCCGGGCCTCTGCCGGGCCTCTGGAGAGAATCAGCGGCGGCTGGGCCGCCCGGAACGCCATGGCCGACACCGCGCTCTGTCCGGCAGAGGGCCGCACCAGGCGGATGTCCCGGGAGACGCCCTCCGGCCGGGCCGCCGTCTCCGGCAGCGGGTGATCCTCCGCGCCGGCGTCCGCGTCCCGGTAGACCAGCGGCGCTCCCGTCGACGGCACGGTGCCGGACGGGACGGGACGGGCCGTCGCCTGCGCCGCACGGTGCACACCGTCGGCCGGTGCGTTGCGGGCCGCCGCAGCGGCCGGCGCCGGGCCGGAGGTGCCGGAATCGGCCGCCTCCACGGCCCGGTGGTTCAGGGCCGCCGCACGGGGCGCCACAGGCCCGGAAACCGCGGGCCGGGCAGCCGATGCTGCGCGCCGGCCGGACGCCGCGGCCTCTGCCGCACGGTCCGGCGCAGCCCGCCGGCTTTCGGCAGGCTCCGGCGTCGTCTCCTCCCGGTACGTCAGCGGTTCCGCCGCGGGGGCAGAAGCGTCCGTCGTGACCGGCCGGGCGGACGACCGTGCGGAACAGGCAGAACTTTCAGTTTTGATGGCCTCCCGCGGCCGATCGGCCGGCGCGGCAGGCTCCGCCGCCGTGTCCTCCCGGTACGTCAGCGGCTCCGCCGCGGGGGCGGCGGCATCCGTCACCGCCCGCCGCGCGGGCGGCGGCGCGGGTCGGGTGGAGACTCCGCTTTCGAAAGTCTCCTGCAGCCCGTCGGCCGGCTCTGCCGCAGAAGCGGGGGCCGTTGCCGACGCTGGGCGTGCTGCCGGCAGGGCAACGGGACGGTCAATTGCTTCGGTTTCTGCGCCGTCCCGCGGCCGGTCGGGCGAGGCGGCGGTTTCCGCCGCAGCGCTCTCCCGGTACGTCAGCGGCTCCACCGCGGGGGCGGCGGCATCCGTCACGGCCGGCCGCGCGGGCGGCGGCGCGGGTCGGG
>CAJFNY010000050.1 GCA_904395865.1 uncultured Oscillospiraceae bacterium | reverse complement strand
GTCCGGCGCGGCCGAGACGCCGCACTCCAGCACGTACGGCAGCTCCATGATGACCGACTCGATCTCGAACGGCCCGATGCGGTAGCCCGAGGACTTGATGACGTCGTCGGCCCGGCCCACGTACCAGAAGTAGCCGTCCTCGTCGCGCCAGGCCACGTCGCCGGTGTGGTAGTACCCGTCGTGCCAGACCTCCTTCGTCCGCGCCTCGTCCCGGTAGTAGCCCAGGAAGAGGCCGTGGGGCGCGCCATCGGCGGTGCGGACGACGATCTCGCCGTTCTCGCCCACGGCGCAGCTCTTGCCCTCGGCGTTGAGGATGTCGATGTCCCAGGCGCAGATGGGCTTGCCCATGGAGCCCAGCCGCGGCTGCGTGCCCACCAGGGTGCCGATGGTCAGCGTCGTCTCCGTCTGGCCGAAGCCCTCCATGATCTGCAGGCCCGTGGCCTTGTAGAACTGCTCGAACACGGCCGGGTTCAGGGCCTCGCCGGCGGTGGTGGCGTGCTGGATGGAGCTCAGGTCGTAGTGGCTCAGGTCCTGCTTGATCATCATGCGGTACATGGTCGGCGGGGCGCAGAAGGTGGTGATGTTGTACTTGGCGAACATGGGCAGGATGACGTTGGCGTCGAACCGCTCGAAGTTGTAGACGAACACGGCGCCCTCGCACAGCCACTGGCCGTACAGCTTGCCCCACAGGGCCTTGCCCCAGCCGGTGTCGGAGATGGTCAGGTGCAGGCCGTCCCGCCGGACGCAGTGCCAGTACTTGGCGGTGATGAAGTGGCCCAGGACGTACTTGTAGCTGTGGGCCGCGATCTTCGGGTAGCCGGTGGTGCCGGAGGTGAAGAACATGAGCATGGGGTCGTCGCCGCCGGGGGCGTCGGCCTCCCGGACGAAGCGGCGGGAGAAGAGCTTGTACTCGGCGTCGAAGTCGTGCCACCCGTCGCGGCTGCCGCCCACCAGCACCTTGACCTTCAGGGACGGGCATTCGGCCGCGGCCTTCTCCACCTCGCCGGGGGTGTGGCCCGTGGCCGTGGCCACGATGGCGCTGACGTCGGCGGCCTGGAAGCGGTAGACGTAGTCGTGGGCCTGGAGCTGGTCGGTGGCCGGGATGGCCACGGCGCCCAGCTTGTGGAGGCCCAGGATGGCGAACCAGAACTGGTAGTGCCGCTTGAGCACGAGCATCACCCGGTCGCCCCGGCGGATGCCGAGCGACTTGAAGTAGTTGGCGGCCTGGCTGGAGGCCTCCTTGATGTCCTTGAAGGTGAAGCGGCGCTCGGTCATGTCGGTGTCGATGTGGAGCATGGCCAGCTTGTCGGGGTACGTGCGGCCCAGGGCGTCGACGGTGTCGAAGGCGAAGTTGTAGTGGTCGTCGCCCACGAACTCGATCTTCTGCAGGGCGCCGCGCTCGTCCTCGGTCGTCTTGATGAACTCCTCGCACAGCAGCGGCAGCTCCCGGTCCGGCGCGCTGGGGGCGAAGTACGGCAGGTCCGGCTCCTCGGCGGCGTCGCCGTTCATGATCATGGCCAGGAAGGTGCAGTCCTTGCCGTCCACGGCGATCATGCCGTGGGGCGTGGAGGACTTATAGTAGATGCTGTCGCCCTCGTGGAGCACCTCCTCGTGGTCGCCCACGCGGACGCGGAGGGAGCCCTCCAGCACCAGGTCGAACTCGTGGCCCTTGTGGGTGGTGGTGGCGATGGGCTGGGACTGCTGGGCCTCGGAGTACTGGTAGCGGACGTAGTACGGGTCGGCCAGGCGCTTCTTGAACAGGGGGGCCATGTTCTGGATGCGGATGCCGTCCTCGTCGACGGTGGTGACGCCCTGGCCCCTGCGGGTGACGGTGTAGCTCGTCAGCCGGGCGCTCTCGCCCTCCAGCAGGTCGGTGATGCCGATGCCGAAGGCCAGGGCGCACTTGTGGATGAAGGTGAAGGGCAGGTCGGTCTTGCCGGCCTCGTAGCTGCGGTACTCGTCGACGGTGGTGTCGGTCTTTTCGGCCATCTCCGCCACGGAGAAGCCGCTGATGGCGCGCATCTCCGCGATGCGGGCTGCCATCTCCAGCAGCTGGGTCGAGACGTTGGATGCGTTGGTGTGCTCCATGGTGCTTGTTCCTCCTGTCAAAAATGGGATCCTGCTCTGAGGAGGCAACAAAAAAACCGCCTCAAAGCCAAAAACTTTGAGACGGAATCGTACAATCCCGCGGTACCACTCAAATTGCGCCATGGGCTATTGCCGGACGCCACCTCATAGGATCTGACAATCCTTTCGCACTGACGCTGCGTTTCTCGGAAAACACTACTGGCCGGAGCGTTCGCATTTTCGGCTCAGAAGGGATGGGCGCTCCATGCTCTCCGTCTGCCGCCTTGCACCAGCCGCCGGCTCTCTGAAATCGGGAAGAGCATCGCCGTCTTCATCATCGCTTATGAGCCTATTTTACGCAGACGGGCGGCGCTTGTCAAGCCCCGAATGCCGCCCCGGCGGAATTTGGCGGTTCTGCCCGAATCCCGCGGCGGCCGCCGCGGCGGAAACCGGTCACTCTGCACAGCCGGCCGCCTGCCGCAGCGCCAGGGCGCGGGCGAACTTGCTCCGCGGCTCCTCCCGCAGGCCGAACCGGGCGGCCAGCCGGGCGGCCAGGGCGGCGGTGGCCGCCGGGTCGCCGGACTTGTGCTCCAGCTCCGCCTCGCACAGCGGCGCCTCCCGGCCGCCGCCGGTCAGGACGCCGCGGTCCAGGGCCAGCTCCGCGCCGCCCACCGGCAGCGCCCGGCGGGTGAACCGCGCGCCGCAGACCTCCGTCAGCCCCGGCGCCGTCAGCGCCGCCAGCTCCGCCGGCGCGCCGGCGGCCGTCAGCGCGTCCGCCAGCGCCTCCGGGCCGGCGCACGGGGCCTCCCACTCGTGCCGGGCCCGGCCGTCGGCCGGCGTCTTGAGGCAGGCCACGGCCGCGCCGTTCTCCCGCCGCAGCCGCAGCGTCCACCGGCGGGCCGCCAGGGCCCCGCCGGCCGTGTCGTAGTACCGCGTCTCCATCTCCACGGTCCGCCACGGGCCCGGGTACGCCCGGAGCACCGCCTCCAGCGCCGCCGGGTCGGCGGCGTACTTCCATTCCAGCTCCACGCCCACGGGGCATCCCTCCACACCGTTCTGGGGTGATTATACGTCCCGCGGCCGCCGGATGCAAGCCCGGGCCGCCGGCAAAAAAATGGCCGGGCGCCAAAGCCCGGCCATTTCCCAGACGATTTCCCGACAGGATATTCTTCCAGTTTCTGTTAGAATCAGGAAAACGGAACAGGGAGATGGAGAAGATGAAAGAAACGATGGAATCCGTCCGCCGGGCCCCGGGGCGGGTGCGGCGGGCCCTGGCGGCGCTGCCGGAGACGTCCGCGGCCCGCCAGGGGCTGGCCTGCCTGGGGACCATGGCCGCCGGGGTGCTGCTGGCCGGCTGCGCCGCGGCGGGGCAGCCGATGCCCTTCGCCGTGTGCCTGGTGGCCGCGGCCGGGACGCCCCTGCGGGCCCTGGCGGCCATGCTCGGGTGCCTGCTGGGGTATCCGCTGTTCTGGGGGCTCCAGGGCGGGCTGGAGCCGGCCGCGGCGGCGGTGCTCGTCTTTGCGGCGGTGTGCATCGTGGGCGGGGCGGCCATGCAGGCCGGGGACTGGCTCCTGCCGGCCATGACGGCCGCCATGGCCGGGCTGGTGGGGCTGCTGTTCCTGGTGCAGGCGCGGTTCACGCCGGGGGCCGTGGCGCTCTACGCGGTGCGCCTGGCCGCCGCCGCGGCCGGGACGCGGCTGCTGTGCCGGGCGGCGGCGGTGCGGTCCCCCGGCGCGCTGCTGGCCGCCCTCTGCCTGCTGCTCAACGGCGCGGCCGCCGTGGAGCTGGCGGCCGGCGTGACGCTGGGGCAGGTGGCGGCCATCGCCGCGGCCGCGGCGGCCGCCGGCACCGGCAGCGGGCTGCTGCTGGCCGCGGCCTGCGGCCTGGCGGTGGACGTGGCGGCGGTGCCGCCGGCGAGCCTGACGGCGCTGCTCTGCGCCGGGGCGCTGGCCGTCCGGTGCCTGCCCTTCCGGCTGCGGGCGGCGCAGCTCGTCTCGTTCCTGACGACGGTGGTGGCCGGCGTGCTGTTCACGGCCGGCGTCATGCCGGAGCTGGTGCCGGCGGCGGCGTTGGGGTGCTGCCTGGCGGCCGCGATTCCGCCGGCATGGTTCCTGGACACGGGGGAGCGGGCCGCGGCGGCCGCGGCCCGGCAGCTGGAGACGGCCGCGGCCGTGTTCCAGGAGCTGGGAAACGTTTTGGAGAGCGAGGCGCGTGTGCCGCCGTCGGACACGGCCGTGATCTTCGACCGGGCGTCCGACCGGGTGTGCGGCAGCTGCGTCCTGTGGAGCCAGTGCTGGCAGCAGCGGAGCACGGAGACGTACCATGCCCTCTGCGCCGCGGCGCGGCCCATGCTGGAGCGGGGGGCCGCCGTCCGGGAGGACTTCCCCCGGAGCTTCACCGACAAGTGCTGCCGGCTGGACGCGTTCCTGTCGGCCGTCAACCGGGAGCTGGACGGCCTGGCCTGCCGCCGCCAGTGCGACCACCGGCTGCGGGAGGGGCGGACGGTGCTCCGCCGCCAGTACGCGTTCCTGCGGGACTACCTGCTCCAGACGGCCGGCCGCACCGCCGGGCAGGAGCCGGCCGCGCCGGCGCGGTACCGGCCGGAGCTGGGCATCGCCATGGCCGGGCGGGAGGGCCACCGGCTCTCCGGCGACCGGGGCGCGTGCTTCCGGACGCCGGCGGGGCTGTACTGCCTGCTCCTGTGCGACGGCATGGGCAGCGGCCCGGAGGCCGCGGAGGAGAGTGCCGCGGCCATCCGCACCGTGGCCGGCCTGATCCGCGCCGGCGTGGAGCCGCGGGCGGCCCTGGAGACGCTGAACGGCGCGTACATCCTCCGCGGGGACGGCGGCTTTTCGACGGTGGACCTGCTGACGGTCAGCCTGGCAACGGGCGAGGGAATTCTCTACAAGTGGGGCGCGGCGCCCTCGTACCTGCTGCACGGCGGACGGATCGAAAGAATCGGGACAGCCGACCCGCCGCCCGGTCTTGGAGTTGGAGAGACTCACAAGGCGGCAGAATATCGGCTGTCCCTGGGTGAGGAGAGCCTTCTGGTGCTACTCAGTGATGGAGCCGGCGGAGAGGATGCCGGCCGGCGGATCTCGGCCCTGGCTGGAGAGAGTCCGAAGGCGCTGGCCGCCGCACTGGTCGCGGAAGCACCAGAGGCAGGAGAGGATGACCGAACGGCTCTGGCGCTGTGTCTGCGCCCTTGTTCGATCCGTGGTTAGCATACCACATGGAAAGCGCAAAATTTGTCGAAACTTGTCGACCCGGGAAATATTTCCCGAAAAAAATGTCCAGGCGCATCAACACCCCGGGCGGAGACACTCCGCCCGGGGTGAAGCTCGTGCGTTTACGGCCGCGCCGCGCAGGCGGCCGCGGCGGCCAGGGCGGCCACGGAGCCGTCGGCCGCGGCCGTCGTCAGCTGGCGGACGGCCTTGGCGCGGCAGTCGCCGGCGGCAAAGACGCCGGGGACGTTCGTCCGGCAGTCCTCGCCGGCGGCCACGTAGCCGGCGCCGTCCAGGGTCAGGACGTCGGCGAAGGCGGCGGTGCCCGGCTCCTGGCCGATGCAGACGAACACGCCGTCGGCCGGGACGGTCCTCCGGCCGCCGGGGCCGTCCAGCACCACGGCCGCCACGGCGCCGTCGCCCGCCAGGGCCTGCACCGTGCAGCCCAGCTCGGCCGTCACGTTGGGCAGGGCCAGGACGCGGGCCGCCAGCTGCGGCTCGCCGCGGAACGCGTCCCGCCGGTGGATCAGCCGGACGGAGCGGCAGAGGCCCGCCAGGAATTCGGCGCTCTCCAGGGCCGTGCTGCCGCCGCCCACCACGGCCACGTCCCGCCCGCGGTAAAAGGCCCCGTCGCAGACGGCGCAGTACGAGACGCCGGAGAGCGTCTCCTCGCCGGGGACGCCCAGACGGCGGTGCTGCGCGCCCACGGCCACGACGACGGCCGCGGCCGTGTGGCTGCCGCAGTCGGTGACGACGGTGTGGGGCCGGCCGGGGAGGAGGCGCTCGGCCGTCTCCAGCTCCAGGCGGACGCCCAGGGCCTCGGCCTGTTCCAGCAGCGCGTCGGCGAAGGCGGCGCCGGAGACGGAGGGGATGCCCGGGTAGTTCTCCACCCGCGGCGAGTAGGCGATCTGGCCGCCCACGGCGGCCTGCTCCAGCACCAGCACCGACCGGCCGGCCCGGGCCGCGTAGATGGCGGCGGTGAGGCCGGCGCAGCCGGCCCCCACCACGAGGACGTCGCAGTTCATGTCACACGCCTACCGCCTGGGAGGCGAACCGCCGGACGGCGCCCGCCCCGGCGTACACCTGGGCCGCGCCCTGCCCGTCGGCGACGATCAGCGTCGGCGCCTGGCGGACGCCGTACTGCTGCGCCAGCTCCGGCCGGGCCTCGGCGTCCACGACGGTGTAGGCGATGCCGGCCTCGTCCAGGTACCGGCGGGCCAGGCGGCAGTTGGGGCACGTGGGCGTCGTGAACAGGCAGACGGTGCCGCCGGCCGGCGCGGCGGCCCGGGGCGCCGGCTCCGGATGGAGCACGCCCTGGTGCAGCAGCTTCGACGTGCCGATGACGTACAGCTTCCGCTCCCGGAACTCCTCGGCCTTGCCCTCGTTCCAGTTCTGGACGGGGCGGTAGTACCCGGTGATGCGGCTGTAGACCTCGGTCCTGGCGCCGCAGTGGGGGCAGGTGTACTGCTCGCCCGTCAGGTACCCGTGCTCGCGGCAGATGGAGTACGTGGGGGAGAGGGTGTAGTACGGCAGCCGGTAGTTCTCGGCGATGGTCCGCACCAGGTTGGCCGCGGCCTGCCAGTCGGGCAGCTTCTCGCCCAGGAAGGCGTGGAACACGGTGCCGGAGGTGTAGAGCGTCTGCAGGTCGTCCTGGATGTCCAGGGCGGCGAAGATGTCGTCGGTGTACCCCACGGGCAGGTGGGAGGCGTTGGTGTAGTACGGCGTCCTGCCGTGCTCGCTGGCGGTGATGATGTCGGGGTAGCGCTCCACGTCGTGCTTGGCCAGGCGGTACGTGGTGGACTCGGCGGGGGTGGCCTCCAGGTTGTAGAGGTCGCCGTACTGCTCCTGGTAGTCGCTCAGGCGCTCCCGCATGTGGGTGAGGACCTCCTTCGTGAATTCCTGGGCCTCCGGGTGCGTCAGGTCCCGGCGGATCCACGCGGCGTTGCGGCACGCCTCGTTCATGCCGATCAGGCCGATGGTGGAGAAGTGGTTCTCGAAGGTGCCCAGGTAGTGCTTCGTGTACGGGTACAGGCCCTCGTTGAGCAGCTTCGTGATGACGGTCCGCTTGATCTTCAGGCTGCGGGCGGCGATGTCCATCATGTGGTCCAGCCGGCGGTAGAAGGCCTCCTTCGTCCTGGAGAGGTAGGCGATCCGCGGGATGTTGATGGTCACGACGCCCACCGAGCCCGTGGACTCGCCGGAGCCGAAGAAGCCGCCGGACTTCTTCCGCAGCTCCCGCAGGTCCAGCCGCAGGCGGCAGCACATGGAGCGGACGTCGGAGGGCTCCATGTCGGAGTTGATGTAGTTGGAGAAGTACGGCGTGCCGTACCGGGCCGTCATCTCAAAGAGCAGGCGGTTGTTCTCGGTGTCGGACCAGTCGAAGTCCCGGGTGATGGAGTACGTGGGGATCGGGTACTGGAAGCCGCGGCCGTTGGCGTCGCCCTCGAGCATGATCTCGATGAACGCCTTGTTGACCATGTCCATTTCCTTCCTGCAGTCGCCGTACGTGAAGTCCATCTCCTTCCCGCCGACGATGGCCGGCAGGTCGGCCAGGTCCCTGGGGACGGTCCAGTCCAGCGTGATGTTGGAGAAGGGCGCCTGGGTGCCCCAGCGGCTGGGGGTGTTGACGCCGTAGACGAAGGACTGGATGCACTGCTTGACCTCCTTCTGGCTCAGGTTGTCCACCTTGACGAAGGGGGCCAGATACGTGTCGAACGACGAGAACGCCTGGGCGCCGGCCCACTCGTTCTGCATGATGCCCAGGAAGTTGACCATCTGGTTGCACAGGGTCGACAGATGGCCGGCCGGGGAGGACGAGATCTTCCCCGGGACGCCGCCCAGGCCCTGCTGGATCAGCTGCTTCAGGCTCCAGCCGGCGCAGTAGCCGGTGAGCATGGACAGGTCGTGCAGGTGGATGTCGGCGTTGCGGTGGGCATTGGCGATCTCCTCGTCGTAGACCTCGGAGAGCCAGTAGTTGGCGGTGATGGCGCCGGAGTTGGAGAGGATCAGGCCGCCCACCGAGTACGTGACGGTGGAGTTCTCCTTGACGCGCCAGTCGGAGACGTTCAGATAGCTGTTGACGATCTCCTTGTAGTCCAGGATCGTGGACTTCATGTTGCGGATCTTCTCCCGCTGCTTGCGGTAGAGGATGTAGCACTTGGCCACGTCGGTGTAGCCGCAGGACTGGAGGACGGTCTCCACGCTGTCCTGGATGGCCTCGACGCCGATCTTGCCGTCGACGATCTTCCGGTCGTAGTCGGCCGTGACGCGCAGGGCCAGCAGGTCGATGATGTCGGGGTTGTACTGCCGGTCCAGGGCGTTGAAGGCCTTGGTGATGGCCGTGCTGATCTTGGAAATGTCAAAGGGGACGATCTGTCCGTCCCGCTTGATGACCTGATACATGGGCTTCTCTCCTCATAAAACAGACTCCCGCCCCCTTGCGGGAGCCTTTACAGCATACCACAGCAAAGGGGCGGAAATCAAGTAGCAAACCGCATATATATTGTCCTGGATTTTTGACATCCACAAGATGTTGTGTCACACGCCCCGCAGCTGGGCGGCGGGCAGGACCGTGCGGACGGCGGCGAGCAGGGCGCGGAGCTCCGCCTCGCCGTAGCCGGAGAGGCCGGGGCGGAGCACGTCGCCGCTGTCGGTGAAGGGCTGGAGGAAGTACCGCGGCGCGCCGGCGATCCAGCGGGCCAGGGCCAGGAGGCGGGCCTCGTCGTGGAGCTCCCGGACGACGGTGGTGCGGAATTCGAAGTCCACGGGGCCGGAGAGCAGGTAGGCGACGCTCTCGCGGATGGGGGAGAGGTCGAAGTCCGGCAGGCCCACGGTCTCGCCGTAGGCGTCGGGGGCGTTCTTGACGTCCATGGCCACGCAGTCCACGGCGCCGGCCTCCACGGCGGCCCGCAGCCGGTCGGGGAGGGCGCCGTTCGTGTCCAGCTTGACGGCGTAGCCCAGCTCCCTGACGCGCAGCAGGAAGTCGGCGGCGTCGGGCTGGAGCAGCGGCTCACCGCCGGTGAGGCAGACGCCCTGGAGGACGCCGCGGCGCTTCCGCAGGAAGGCCAGCACCTCGTCCGGCTCCAGGGCCCCGGCCGGCCCCAGCACCAGCGAGGCGTTGTGGCAGAAGGGGCAGCGGAGGTTGCATCCCGGCGCGAACAGCGTGCACGCCAGCTTCCCCGGATAGTCCAGCAGCGTCAGCTTCTGGATCCCCGCCAGGCGCACGGCGCATCCCTCCCGACCACAAGATGTTGTGATGGTATTCTACCACACCCGGCGGGAAAACACAAGGGGGCGGCGCCCCTCACGGGTCCGGCACGTACTCGATGACGTCCGACACGCCGCAGCCCAGAATGAAGCAGAGGGTGTCGAGCGTCTTGAGGGTGATGGTCTCCCCGTGCTTCATCCGGTGGAGGATATACGACGAAAAGCCGTGCCGGTAGATCAGCTGATATTCCGTCATGCCCCGCGCCTTGAGCGTCCGGTAAAACGGCGCATAGGAGATCATCCGCACCCCTCCTCTCTCATCCCACACAATATCATGCCCGGGCGGCTTGACTATGCTCAATGATTTGAGGTGATGCAGAATGATGGACGAGCGGGGGATCTGGCTTCTGGCGCTGCTCCTGACGGCGCTCCTGACCGCCGCCCCCCCCCGTGACAGCCCGTCGGGGCAATCCCGCACGGGGGAAAAGCGAAAGCTGCCGCACCCGGCGGGTGCGGCAGCGGAGACTGTCGAAAAACCGCTCCGGCCGAAGGATTCGGAGGGAGGGGATGTGTGCAGGGGAACCGTCAGGGTTCCCCTGCGCGTTCAAT
>CAJFNY010000049.1 GCA_904395865.1 uncultured Oscillospiraceae bacterium | reverse complement strand
GCCATCGACCTGATCGACGAGGCCTGCGCCATGATCCGCACCGAGATCGACTCCATGCCCACCGAGCTGGACGTGATCCAGCGGAAAATCATCCAGCACGAGATTGAGGAGGCCGCCCTCAAGAAGGAGGACGACGCTATCTCCCAGGAGCATCTGGCCGAGATCCAGAAGGAACTGGCCGAAATGCGGGACGAATTCAACGCCAAGAAGGCCCAGTGGGAGAACGAGAAGAACGCCATCGGCAAGGTGCAGAAGCTGCGGGAGGAGCTGGAGGCCGCCAACGCCGCCCTGGAGAAGGCCCAACGGGAGTATGACCTGAACAAGGCCGCCGAGCTGCAGTACGGCAAGATTCCCGAGCTGCACAAGCAGCTGGAGGCGGAGGAGGCCATCGCCAACGAGGGCAAGGCCCGCTCCCTGCTGCGGGACAAGGTGACCGAGGAGGAGATTGCCCGGATCATCGAGCGGTGGACCGGCATCCCCGTGGCCCGGCTCATGGAGGGTGAGCGGGAGAAGCTGCTCCACCTGGAGGACATCCTCCACCGGCGCGTCATCGGCCAGGACGAGGCCGTGCGCCTCGTCAGCGAGGCCATCCTCCGCAGCCGCGCCGGCATCGCCGACCCCAACAAGCCCATCGGCTCGTTCCTCTTCCTGGGCCCCACGGGCGTGGGCAAGACGGAGCTGGCCAAGACCCTGGCCGAGGCCCTGTTCGACAGCGAGAAGAACATGGTGCGCATCGACATGTCCGAGTACATGGAGAAGTTCGCCGTCTCCCGCCTGATCGGCGCGCCTCCGGGATACGTGGGCTACGAGGAGGGCGGCCAGCTGACGGAGGCCGTCCGCCGGAAGCCGTACTCGGTGGTGCTCTTCGACGAGGTGGAGAAGGCCCATCCCGACGTGTTCAACGTGCTGCTCCAGGTGCTGGACGACGGCCGCATCACCGACGGCCAGGGCCGCACCGTGGACTTCAAGAACACCATCATCATCCTGACCTCCAACCTGGGCTCCCAGTTCCTGCTGGACGGCATCGACGACCGCGGCGAGATCTCGCCCCAGGCCCGGGAGCAGGTGCAGGAGCTGCTGAAGCGCTCCTTCCGGCCGGAGTTCCTGAACCGGCTGGACGAGATCGTGTTCTACAAGCCCCTGACGAAGGAGAACATCACGAAGATCATCGACCTGCTGGCGGCCGACCTGAACAGGCGCCTGGCCGACAAGCAGCTGTCGGTCACCCTCAGCGACGGGGCGAAGCGCTTCATCATCGACGAGGCGTACGACCCGGTCTACGGCGCGCGGCCTCTGCGCCGGTACGTCCAGCACACGGTGGAGACGCTGCTGGCCCGCCGGATCCTCTCCGGCGACGTGGAGCCCGGCACTGAGCTGCGCGTGGACGTCCGCGACGGCCAGCTGGTGGTGGAGAACTGAACACCTGCCCGCGAAGCACCGCGGCCGCCGGAGCACCCGGCGGCCGCATCGTGCTTCCGGGCCGGCCGTGCCTTGACGGCGGCCTCTCCGGCTGGTATCCTGAAGGCAGGGCGCCGGCGGCGCCGCGGAATGAGGGGGAATCGCCGTGAAAAACAACCTCTTTTCATACGCCACCAGTGAGCTGTCCCAGGACGCGTTCCTCTGCTGGCTGGCGTCCTTCGCCCTGGAGGACGCCCGGCCCGACGCGGCCCTGCAGGCGTGCGCCCGGGAGCTGCTGACGGTGTTCGTCCCGGAGCTGCGGGGCCGGCCGTTCACGCTGACCCGGGTGGAGCGGCAGGTCATGCACATGGACGTCCTGCTGACCGTGTCGTCGGAGGGCCGCACGTACCGCATCGTCGTGGAGGACAAGACCGGCACCAGCGAGCACGACGACCAGCTGGTCCGCTACCTCCGCCAGCTGCGGGAGGACGACCCGGCCTGCGAGGCCCGGGGCGTCTACTACAAGACCGGCTTCCAGTCGGACTGGTCCCGGGTCCGGAAGGCCGGGTACGAGATCGTCACCCGGCCGCGGATGCTGGAGCTGCTGGCGGCGTACCGGGACCGGACCGACAACGCCATTTTCCGGGACTACTGCCAGTGGCTGGAGGCGGGGCACCGGGAGGCCATGCGGTACGTGGCGCTGCCCCTGTCCCAGTGGGCGTCGCCCCAGATCCTCGCCTTCTACGACGACCTGCAGGCCGGCGGCTTCGCCGAGGCCCGGGACGTCTGGCTGGGGTACGGCTACGTATCCACACCCAGCGGCGGCTTCGACGGGCTGTGGACAGGCTTCCGGGACGACCGCGTGACGATCCTGGGGGTCCCATGCGAGGTGTATCTGCAGATCGAGCCGAAAACAGACGGCACGGGGCGGCGGTTCCCAATCTGCCTGAAGCTGTCCCTTTCGCCGGCCGGGGAACCGGCGGCGTCACCGCAGCAGGTGCGCGACGCGGCGGTGTACGACGGCCAGGGCCGGTACCGCCTGGGGGCGTTCCGCTTCCGCAGGCCTGCGCGGCTGGCCTCCGGCCGCCACATGACCATCGGCGAGTACGACGCCGCCCCCGAGACGGCCGGGCAGCTGCGGGACACCCTGTCGGCGGCCCTGGCCGACTGCCGCCGGCTGCTGGACGCCTGGAGGCAGTGAGAAACCGCGAAACGCGCCGCCGGCGTCTGCCGGCGGCGCGTTTCGTGCTCTGCAGTCTACAGCGGACATTCCCCGGTGCGCAGGTAGCGGACCGTGTCGCGGACGGTCTCCTGGATGTCCCGGGGGGAGTAGCCCAGGCGCATGGTGGCCTTGTCGTGGGAGAAGCGGGCGTTGGACGCCATGGTGTACAGGGAGTACCGGGTGAACAGGGGCCGGCGGTGGGTCAGCCGGCCCACGGTCTCCGAGACCGGCGCCGCCAGCTTCGCCAGCCCCAGGGGGAAGCACGGCTTCCGGTGGCCGCCGGCGGCCCGGCGGAGGCACTCCAGCAGGTCCCGGATGGGGACGTACCGGTTGGAGAGGATGTAGCACTCGCCGCGGCCGCCGCACTTGGCCGCCGCGATGCAGCCCTGGGCCACGTCCCGTACGTCCACGAAGTCGTACCCGCCGGTGACGCCGCCGGGCAGCTTCCCGGCCAGATACGTCTGGATCAGCTGGGTCAGGTGGTTGCGGCCATTGTCGAAGGGCCCCAGGATGCCCGAGGGGTGGACGATGACGGCGTCCAGCCCGTCCCGGACGGCGTCCAGCACCAGCTGCGTGGCCTCGGCCTTCGTGGCGGCGTAGTCGCCCACCACCCGGTCGGGGGAGAAGCTGTCCTCCTCCCGGATGACCCGCAGCCGGTCGCCCTCCTCCAGGGCGTGGACGGAGCTGACGTACAGCAGCCGCCGCACCGGGTACCGCCGGCACAGCTCCAGGATGTTCCGGGTGCCGTCCACGTTGACCCGGCGCATCCGCGCCCGGTCGCCGCTGCCGATGGACACGAGGCCCGCCGCGTGGATCACCGTCACGTCGTACGGCTCCAGGCCCGAGAAGAACGGCTCCAGCGTCTCCGGGCGCGTCACGTCGCCCCGGTAGTAGAGCACGTTGCCGGCGTCGCGCCCCTCCTCGCCGGGGAGGATCAGGCCGCGGATATCGCAGTCCTCCCGCCGGAGGTAGCGGATGATGGTGCCGGCCAGATGGCCGCCGGCGCCGGTGATGAGATACAGCGTTCTGCGCAATGGGATCGCCTTCCTTTGCTGGCGTTGACAGCTTCGGCTGTCTGTGGTACCATTATACAACAGTGTGTCGGAAATACAACGGACAGTTTGGGACAATCCGGGCTAGAACCGACAAAGTCCGGGATTCTGTCGGGAATCCAACGGAGACTGCTGTAAATTTTCTGTGAACGGAGGCGCGCGCCATGGAGAACCGGCGGGTGCGGATGACGAAGCGGATGATCCAGGAGGCGGTGCTGGAGCTGCTGGAGACGACGGGGCCGGACAAGCTGACCGTCACCGACGTCTGCCAGCGGGCCGACGTGAACCGCTCCACGTTCTACGCCTACTACACGGAGATCCGCGACGTGATCCGGGAGATCGAGGACGACCTGCTGCAGCGGCTGCCGGAGCCGCCGCCGGCCCAGGTGCCGGACCGCCAGTTCCAGGAGGCGCTGACGGCCTTCTGCGACTACGTCCAGCGGAACGAGCGGCTGTTCCGGATCCTGATCGTCCAGCGGGACAGCCGACGGTTCAACCAGCGGCTGGTGGACGCGGTCATGGAGCGGTACGCCCGGCCGGCGGCCGGCCCCGCCGGATTGCGGGACCGGTACGCCTACGTCTACTGCGTGAGCGGCGTCATCGGCGTCATGCGCGAGTGGATCGAGGGCCGCTTCCCCATGGCCAGCGCCGAATTCGCGGCGCTGCTGCTGAAGATGTCGGCCGGCGCCACGGCCGGATAACCACACCGCGCCCCGGAGCCATTGCTCCGGGGCGCGGTGGTTTCAACATCAGCCGTCGGGAAGCGACGCCTGTGCGGCCAGCAGGTACCAGCGGCCGCCGTAGGAGGCGGCCTGCAGGGCGAAGAGGCACTGCCGT
Organism: uncultured Oscillospiraceae bacterium; assembly: GCA_904395865.1. GTDB lineage: Bacteria > Bacillota > Clostridia > Oscillospirales > Oscillospiraceae > Avoscillospira_A. The sequence continues at coordinate 52,245 of CAJFNY010000049.1, read as the reverse complement.
CCGCCGATCTCCACGGGAATGGATCCGTATACCACGTCGTCGGCGTTCAGGTAGTCGGTGTTCTGGTAGCCGGCGTCGAATGTGGCCTCCCCGATCTCCATCTCCGAAAGCCACGTCCGGGCCTGGGGGTTGACGTACGCCGCCAGGAATTCCCGGCCGGTGCCGTCCATATGGATCCCCGCGGGGGAGGTCAGCTCCTCTCCCAGCTCCGGTGTGGCGGCCGTCACGGTCAGATACTGCAGCGTGATCGCGTTCACGATGTTCTGTTTCCGAAGGCCTGTGTTGAGCACTTCGGCCAGGGCGTTGTCGTCGGGCAGGCCGGCACTCTGCATGGAGTACACACGGTATGCGTCCAGATACGCGGCCTGGTCCAGATGCTCCACGTACGACTCCACGGCGAAGGCGGCGAGCATCCCGTCCAGGTCGCCGCGCCGCAGGGCCTCCAGGTACGATTCAGCCGCCGCCTCGGGCGAGGAAAAGCCGCGGCCCTCCACGGTGTCCGCGCCGCCGCCGAAGGACAGCGCGCCCGTCAGCACCAGCACGGCGCAGACGGCCGCCACGGCCGCCGCGCCCAGCAGAATGCCGGGCAGCAGGCGGGACTTGCGGCGCGGGGCCGGGGCGGCCGCCGGCGGCTCCGGCGCCGGAGCTCCGCAGGACGGGCAGAACTTCGTGCCCTTCTTCAGCGGGCTTCCGCAGTTGGAACAGAACGTTTTCGGCATCTCCGTCACCTCCGTCTCACGCGCCGAACAGCGGCACCAGGCCGTACGTACCGCTGCGGCCCAGCTCGCTGTTGAAGTCCAGCAGGTACCAGCGGCCTTCATAGCAGACGGCCCGCGGGCAGAAGAGGTACGGCCAGCCGTCGATCTCCACCGGAACGGCCGCGGCCGTCACCTCGTCGGCGCCCAGCCGGAGCAGCGTCTCCGGCAGGATGCGCTGCTCCAGATTCCGGTAGTCCTCCGGGTCCGTGCCGGTCTCGTACAGCGCCTCCTGCAGCGTCAGCGGCTCGCCGATCTCCATCTCCGCCAGGGTCTCCAGGGCCCGGGGGCTCTCGCGGGCCGCCAGGAAGGCCCGGCCCTCGCCCGGATCAACCACCGCCGGCGCGTGGAAATCCTCCCAGTCGGGGTGGGTCACGGTCAGGTACTGATACACGATGTCGCTGACGACGGCGGCCTCCCGGCGGGCGGTGTTCACCTCCGGCACCAGCGGGTCGTCGCCCAGCAGGCCCATATTGAGCCAGAGGTAGTAGGAGCGCCATTCCAGCTGGGCGATCTGGTTCTCGTTCTCCGTGTACGATTCCACGGCGAAGGCGGCGAGCATCCCGTCCAGGTCGCCGTCCCGGAGGGCCTCCAGGTACGACACGGCCGCCGCCTCCGGCGACCGGAAGCCGGGGCCTTCCGCGGTGGTCTCCCCGCCGCCGAAGGACAGCACGCCCGTCCATACCAGTACGGCGCAGACGGCCGCCGCCAATACCGCGCCCAGCAGCGCGCCGGGCAGCAGGCGGGATTTCCGGCGCGGGGCCGCCGGCTCCGGTGCGGCCGGCTGCGGGGCCGCCTCGCGGGCCGCGCCGCAGCTGGGACAGAATTTCGCGCCCTCGTCCAGAGGGCTTCCGCAGTTGGGGCAGAACATCTCTCACACAATCCTTTCCCGTTCAGTTGCGGGCTTCCTCCGGCGCCCGGGCGAAGTCCTCGCCCTTGAGGACGTGCTGCCGGATGAAGCGGAACGTCTCCCGCTCCCCCCGCTGGGCCAGCATGGTCAGCAGGAAGCGCGTCTTGCGCAGGGTCTCCTCGTGCATCAGCGGCGACTCCCGGGCCCGATCCAGGTACTCCAGCGGGTCGGTGGGCTTGTAGTCCTTCCCGTGGTACGTCTTGCAGGCGGCGATGCGGTCCATGCACATCTCCACCAGGTACGGCGTCGGCATGGGCACCGGCGTGTACTCCCGGGTGCCGGGCCGCAGGTCGGTCCAGTATTCAAAGTGGTGCTTGTTGCGGCCCTTGTGGTGCATCCAGGCCAGGGAGTAGCCGTTGGCCTCCCGATCGGCGGTGTTGGGGCTGCGGGTGCCCTGGTAGTACCGGACGCCGGCCAGGAACTCCGTGGGGCTGTACTTGGACAGGTCGTGGGTCAGGCCGCGCCAGATGAGCCCCACCTTGAAGCAGTGCACCATCACCAGGGTGCGGTGCTTCGTGACGGTTTTCAGATGTCCCCAGAAACTGCCCATGGGTGCGCCTCCTTGTCGTTCATTTTCCATCTTACCACATCCGCCGTGGAGGCGCAAGGCTCGCCGCCCCTGGGAAATGCCGCCGGGCGGCGGTCAGAAGTCGCGGAAGTGGCCGCCCCGGTCGGCGATGACCCGGAAGCCGCCGCGCAGCACGCCGCGCGTTCCGGCGTCCAGCGGCCGGGCCGTCCCGGACGCGCAGCATGTCCCGGCGGACGACGTCCTGGGAAACCACCAGGACGTTGTGCCCCAGCCGGTGCTGGAGCGCCTTCGCCGCGGTCGTCTTGCCGCTGCCGGAGTTGCCGCGGAGGATGATGAGCTTCGACAAGGCGCGCGCCTCTCTTCCTGCGTTCAGGCGGACGCCGCGGAGCAGCGCTCCGCGGCGTCCGTCTCACTCTGCCTCCCGGGTGGGGCAGGTGATCTCCACCATGGCTTCAATCATCTGGTGAAGCAGCCGGGCCTGGCTCGTGTCGGCGGCCCGGTAGTAGACCTCCTTGCCCTCCCGCCGGCTGACGATCAGGCCGGCGTTCTTCAGCAGCTTCAGATGGTGGGACACGGCAGGGCTCGTCATGTCCACCATGGCCGAAAGATTGATGACGCACTCCTCACAGTGGCAGAGCAACCAGAAGATGCGGACGCGGCTGGCGTCCCCCATCTGCTTGAAGAGCTCCGAGACCGTCTGAAACTCCGCCAGATTCGGCATGTGGGCCAGCTCCTGCTCCATGCGCTGGCCGTGGTCGTGGGGCAGGCTGCACTGGGCCATTGCCGTCACCTCCCGTGGTTTTCCTTCAGTATAATCCAGATCCGCGGAAAAATCAACGGACGGCCTGCGGGACGGTTTTTGCGCCGGGGCCTTGACAACGGCGCGGGGAGCGCGTATAATGGAGCTACGATTAAGAGATTACTTAATTGTTTAAGCGTGATCTCCACGCGGAAAGGGTGCTGTGACGATGAAAAAGACGTACAAGATCGAAGTGGACTGCGCCAACTGTGCCAACAAGATGGAGGAGGCCGCCAGAAAGACCCCCGGCGTCCAGGACTGCGCCGTCAACTTCATGGCCCTGAAGATGCACGTGACCTTCGACGAGGGGCAGGACCCCAAAGCCGTCATGGAGGCGGTCCGGAGAAACTGCAAAAAGGTGGAGAGCGACTGCGAGGTCTACCTCTGACGCCGTGCCGGCGCCCCCGTCCGCGGGGGCGCGGCTTTCGGCTGAATGATTCAAAGATTCTGCAATCGTTTGATGGTTGGAGGAGAGCGGAATGAGCAAGAAACAACGGATCCTGCTGGCGCGCATCGTGACGGCGGCTGTTCTTCTGGTGGCGCTGCACTTCGCGCCGGTGACGGGGTGGCTGCGGTTCGGCCTGTACCTGGTGCCGTACCTGGTCATCGGCTGCGACATCCTGCGGAAGGCCGCCCGGGGCATCCGGAACCGGCAGATCTTCGACGAGAATTTCCTCATGGCCGTGGCCACCGTGGGCGCCATCGCCCTGGCCCTGTACGAGCAGAGCGGGGACTACACCGAGGCCGTGGCGGTCATGCTGTTCTACCAGGTGGGCGAGTGGTTCCAGAGCTACGCCGTGGGCAGGAGCCGCCGGAACATCAGCGAGCTCATGGACATCCGGCCCGACTGCGCCAACGTGGAGCGGGACGGCGGGCTGGAGCAGGTGGACCCGGACGAGGTGGAGATCGGCACGGTCATCGTCGTGCAGCCCGGCGAGAAGGTGCCCATCGACGGCGTCGTGACGGAGGGCGCGTCCACCCTGAACACCGCCGCCCTCACCGGCGAGAGCCTGCCCCGGGACGTGCGGACCGGCGACGAGATTCTCTCCGGCTGCATCAACATGACCGGTGTCCTGAAGCTCCGGACGACGAAGGCGTTCGGTGAGTCCACCGTCTCGAAGATCCTGGACCTGGTGGAGAACGCCTCGTCCCGCAAGTCCCGGTCGGAGAACTTCATCTCCCGGTTCGCCCGGGTCTATACGCCGGCCGTCTGCGGCGCCGCCGTGGTGCTGGCGCTGCTGCCGCCGCTGGTGCGGATGGCCGTCCTGGGCCTGGCGCCCGCGTGGGGGACGTGGGTCTACCGGGCGCTGACGTTCCTGGTGGCCAGCTGCCCGTGCGCGCTCGTCATCAGCATCCCCCTGTCGTTCTTCGCCGGCATCGGCGGCGCCAGCAACGCCGGCGTGCTCGTCAAGGGCTCCAACTACCTGGAGACCCTGTCGCAGACGCGGACCGTCGTCTTCGACAAGACAGGCACGCTGACCCGCGGCGTGTTCGAGGTCAACGGCATCCACCACAGCGCCATGGAGGACGCGCGGCTGCTGGAGTACGCGGCCCTGGCCGAGAGCGCCTCGTCCCATCCCATCAGCCGGAGCCTGCAGCAGGCGTACGGCCGGGAGCCGGACCGCAGCCGCGTCACCGACATCCAGGAGCACAGCGGCAGCGGCGTCACCGCCGTGGTGGACGGCCACACGGTGGCCGCCGGCAACGACAAGCTTATGGACCGCTTGGGCATCCCGTACATCGCCTGCCACACCGTCGGCACCATCGTCCATATGGCCGTGGACGGCCGGTACGCCGGCCACATCGTCATCTCCGACGTGGTCAAGCCCGACGCCGCCGAGGCCGTCCGCCGCCTGAAGGCCGCCGGTGTCCGGAAGACCGTCATGCTCACCGGCGACGCGCAGAAGGTGGCCGACCAGGTGGCCGCCCAGCTGGGCATCGACCAGGTCTGCGCCGAGCTGCTGCCGGCCGACAAGGTGGCCCGGGTGGAGGCGCTGCTGCAGCAGGAGGATGGCCGCGGGAAGCTGGCCTTCGTGGGCGACGGCATCAACGACGCGCCGGTGCTCCGCCGGGCGGACATCGGCATCGCCATGGGCGCCATGGGCTCCGACGCGGCCATCGAGGCGGCCGACGTGGTTCTCATGGACGACGACCCGCTGAAGATCTCCAAGGCCATCCGCATCTCCCGCAAGTGCCTGCGGATTGTGTACGAGAACATCGTGTTCGCCATTGGCATCAAGCTCATCTGCCTGCTGCTGGTGGCCCTGGGGTACGCCAACATGTGGCTGGCCATCTTCGCCGACGTGGGCGTCATGATCCTGGCCGTCCTCAACGCCATCCGGGCGCTGTTCGTGAAGAAGCTGTAGCAGCCGGGCGCGTCCGTGCCGCTTCCGCTGCAGAAACCGCCGCCCCCGCGGCCGTCGATTCCCGACGGCTGCGGGGGCGTTCAGCACGTCCGGGAGAAATTCTCCGTATCCGGACGGGCCGCGGCGGAATAAGATGTGGAGAAACGGAGGTGGACGGTATGCTCTCAGCCGCGGTGTGGCTGATGCTCAGCAGCATCCTGCAGACGCTGCGCCTCTCGGGCGGCTCCTTCCCGAAGCCGCTGAGCGCCCAGGAGGAGCGGCACTACCTGGAGCTGGCCGCCGGGGGAGACCTGGCGGCCCGCAACGTCCTCATCGAGCGCAACCTGCGCCTGGTGACGCACATCATGAAGAAGTACTACACGTCCTCGGCCGACCAGGAGGACCTGATCTCCATCGGGACCATCGGCCTCATCAAGGGGATCTCGACGTTCGACAGCACCAAGGGGGCGCGCCTGGCCACGTACGCGGCCCGGTGCGTGGAGAACGAGATCCTCATGTACTTCCGGAGCCAGCGAAAGACGAGCTCCGACGTGTCCCTGTCGGACTGCATCGAGACGGGGAAGGACGGCAACGCCCTGTCGCTGATGGACGTCATCAGCACCGACGACGATCTGTTCGACGACCTGAGCACCCGGGAGCTGTGCGGCCGCCTCCGGCGCGCCATGGCCGAGGTGCTGACGGACCGGGAGCGCCAGGTCCTGGAGCGCCGCTACGGCCTGGACGGCCGCCCACCCCAGACCCAGCGCGAGGTCGCCGCCCGGTTCGGCATCAGCCGGTCGTACGTATCGCGCATCGAGAAAAAGGCCCTGGCGAAGCTGGAGGAGGCGCTGGGGGAGCCGTGAGGGCGGCTCCCCGGTGTCAGGGGGCGTTGTAGAACTGCCGCCGCTTCTCGCCGATGGCCCGGCCCATGGCCATCAGCCGGTCCTCGGGCAGCCGCAGCGCCTGGGCGATCTGCGGCAGGGAGCGGCCCTCCCGGAGCATCCGGGAGAGGGTCTGCTCCCGGGCGGACAGGCTGCGCCAGAACTGATCGGCCATGATCCGTTCCTCCACCCGGTCAATGCCGCCGGCGTCGGCGGCCGGGAGGGTGTCGTAGAGGCAGAAGGTCTCGCCCTCGCCGGAGACCAGCGGCTGGTCCAGGGAACGCTGGGTGTAGGCCGCGGCGTACGGCCGGTTCTCCGCTAGCAGGTGCCGCTGGATGTACGCGGCCAGATACGCCTCCAGGTCGCCGTAGCCGGGGCGGTAGTCCCGGACGGCGGCGTAGAACGCCTCCAGGGCCGAGGCCTTCCGCTCGGCCAGGGGCGTGCTCCGGGCCAGGCTGCCCACGGCGAAGTCAATGAGGTGCTGGTAGAGGATGCGGAGCTGCTCCGTGTCGTACGTTTCCCGGCCGGGGCCTGCGGCCCTGCAGCGGGTCGGCAGGACGCGGCCCAGGAAGAGGCCGGTGGCCGGGTCCTCCGCGAAGAGGAACTTCACCGGCAGCTGCAGCCCCGTGGCGGCGATCTGGGCCGAGAGCTTCCGCGCGCTGACGACGCCGCAGCGGGGCAGCGGGATGCCCTCGCCGCGGCCGTTGGCGATGGCCAGCACCTTCTGCCGGGCGTCGAAGCCGAGGCGGATGAACGGGGGCAGCGACTGGCACAGCAGCCGTCCCAGCCGGAGTAGGCCGTCCGGGCTGACCGAGGCGCGGTGACGCCGGCGGTGGTCCTCCCGCTCGAACCACTGGAATTCGTATCTGGGCAGTTTCATCACAATGACCTCCTGTAAAAAGTCTGAGGTTCCATTGTATCGGATCCTGCGGATCCGGAAAAGGCCGGCCTGCACCCGCCCGGTGCGCCGGCCGGCCCGCGTCCGGAACGCTCCGGAAGCGGCAGAGGCGCCGGGCGGCAGTGCCGCCCGGCGCCCCGGGTTTCGATATGGTTTGCGGAGCCGTCAGCGGCCGTCCGCCAGGAACGGCACGCAGCCGTAGTAGACCGCGCCCACGGCCTGGGCGAACTGGGCCACCGTGTAGTCCGGATGGGCCTCCAGCTGCCGCATCAGCGGCGTGTTGGCCAGGCTGCCGTCGGCGGCGTACTGGCGCAGCGCCGGCACGATCCGGTTGGCACCCTGGCACAGCAGCCGGAAGCAGACGGGGCTCTTGACGAGGCGGCCGTAGAGGGTCCGGTCCTTGGCCTCGGGGCGGAGGATGTAGTCCGTCTCCACCCAGCAGGCGCCCAGGGATTCGCCGATCTGCCGGAAGATCTCGGCGCAGGCCTCGTCCTGGCCGGCCTTCTCCATGAAGAACTCCAGGCACGGCTTGCGCAGGTCCTCCGGCTCCGTGGGCACCAGGAGCTTGTCGCCGCGGCGGACGAACAGGCCGCGGTCCAGCGCCTCCTGCCAGACGGCCGGCGACCGGGCCGGCAGGTCCCGGGCCGCCAGGCGGAACACGCCGGATTGGCAGGCGAACTTCTGCAGCGTGCCGGGCAGGCCGGTGTTGAAGTTGTTGACGCTGCGGACGTCGTCGGCCTCGTACTGCCGCTGGGGCGCGCTGCCCAGGTCGATGATGAAGTTGTAGACCTCCAGCGGGATCTCCGGGATGGAGCCGTCGGGCAGCACCCAGCCGGTTCCCAGCTCGGTGCCCAGGGTGTGGGCGAAGAAGCCGTCGGAGGCATCCTGACCGGCCGCGGCCTGCTCCACGGCCGTGGTGAAGGCGGCCATGGGGCCGTCGTTCGTGTTGCGGACGACGCCGCCGGGCGCGCAGTACGCCCGGAGCCGGTCGGCCAGGACCGTGATCTTGGCGAACTGGGCCTCGTAGTCCAGCTCCCGGTTCTCCCGCATGCCGCGGGTCTTGTACGTCTCGCCGCCGACGATCCGGTCGCGGATGACCACGTCGGGGAAGCAGAGGCCGATGGCGTCGAAGCCGCGCAGGTCGGCGCCGGCGGCGGCCTCCATGGCGGCGGCGCCCCGCTCCACGTCGGCCAGGGAGGCGTGACGGTCCAGGGCGGCGCCGTCCAGCTCGGCGTCGCGGCCGGCGGCGCAGAGGCTGGCGGCGGCCCGCAGCAGCCGCGCCAGCAGCAGCAGCGGATCCACCAGCTGCTCGGCCCGGGCGAAGGCCGCCGGGAACCAGTCAAACTCCTTGAACACGGCCAGCCGCCCGTTGACGGCGGCCACCAGCTTCACGTCGGTGCCGCCCACGTCCATGCCCAGGACCATGCGCCCGGCGGCCGCCTCCGGCAGCGCGGCGAACACGCTGCGGCCCCGGCGCGCCGCCGGCACCGCCGGCTCCGGCGGCTCCTGGGACGCGTCACAGACGCGGAAGGCGAACCGCTGGTCCGCGCCGCAGAGGACGGCCAGCGTCCGCTCGTTGACGTTCAGGCACTTGCCGTAGCCGGTGCGCCGGTCCTTGGGCAGGGCCGTCTGAAAGACGGCGTCCAGCCCCTCGGCCAGCGGCCGGGTGCGGTCGTCGGTGTAGACGTCGATGTGCACGGCGCCCAGGGCCGAGAGAATGTTGTACAGCGTGGCGTGGACGTAGTCGGCCACGAAGGCGGCCTCCCGCGGCGTGGACCAGTCGGGCAGGGTCAGGGGGAAGGACCGGACGGTCCCGTCGTACAGCGTCACGCGGCAGTGGAACGGGTGGACGCCCTCCCTCTGGAAGGCCTCCCGGACGGCACCGATGTAGACCGGCTCATCGGCCGCGGCGCGGCGCAGAAATGCGTCGAGCATGGCATTCACTCCTTCACAAGATTCCGGACGCCCGCCTGGCGCAGCAGGTCGTAAAACCGCTCCAGCTCCGCGGCCGTCAGGGCTGCGCCCTCCACCGGGTACGGCCGCTCCAGGGCCGCGTACTTGCTCCGGCAGAGGGGATTGAAATTCAGAAGCTCATAGGGGATCTCCGGATCCACCGAGACGAGGTACCGGGCGATGGCCCCGATGTTCTCCTCGGTGGCCGTGTAGCCGGGGATCAGCGGCGTCCGGACGAGGACGTCGGCGCCGGCATCCACCAGCAGGCGGAAATTCTCCAGGATCTGCCCGTTGGGCACGCCCAGCACGGCCCGGTGCTGCTCCGGATCCAGATACTTGATGTCCACCAGGAAGTGGTCCACCAGCGGCAGCATCTGCTCCACCACCTGCCGCGGGGCGTGCAGGCAGGATTCGATGGCCGTATCGGCCCCGCCCTCCCGGCAGAGGCGCAGGACCTCCGCCGCGAAGTCCGGCTGGGCCAGTACCTCGCCGCCGGACAGGGTCACGCCGCCGCCGCTGCCGTAGAAGGGCTTGTCCCGCAGCAGGAGGTCGGCGGCCTCCCGGGCCGTCATCTCCCGGCCGTCCAGCTCCATGGCCGCGGCGGGGCACTGGCGGACGCACAGGCCGCAGGCGTCGCAGCGGCTCCGGTCCACGTGGACCCGGTCCGTCAGCGTGACGGCCTGCTGCGGACAGACGGCCGCGCACGTCCCGCAGGCCACGCAGGCCGTGGGCCGGTGCCACAGCCGGACGGCCCGCTCCAGCCCCTCGGGGTTCTGGCACCAGGGGCAGCGGAGCGGGCAGCCCTTGAGGAAGAGCGTGCTGCGGATGCCCGCGCCGTCGTGGACGGCGAAGCGCTTGACGGAAAAGACGGTCCCGGTCATACGCCGGCGTAGACCGTTCTGGCGATGATCTCGTCCTGGAGATCCCGGGCCAGCTCGGTGAAGTAGGCGGTGTAGCCGGCCACGCGGACCGTCAGGCCGCGGTACTTCTCCGGCTCCTTCTGGGCCGCCCGCAGGTCCTCACCGTTGAGCACGTTGAACTGGATGTGGCTGATGCCCAGCTCGACGAAGGCGCGGATCAGGCCCACGAACTTGGAAATGCCCGTCTCCGTCTGGAAGAACTGGGGCAGGAACTTCATGTTCAGCAGCGTGCCGTTGCTGGCGTCGCGGAACGGCACGCGGGAGACCGAGTGGAGCAGCGCCGTGGGGCCGTTGACGTCGCGGCCGTACATGGCCGAGACGCCGCCGTCGGCCAGGGGATCCCGGGCGCGCCGCCCGTCGGCCGAGGCGCCCACGTTCTGGCCCATGGGCACGTGGGCCGAGACGGTGTAGAGGCCCATCTGGTAGATGCCGCCGCGGCCGTTGCGGTACTTCCTGAGGCCCTGGGCGAAGTAGTCGGCCCACTTGGCGCCCAGCTCGTCGACCCATTCCACGTCGTTGCCGTACTTGGGCACCTTGTTCAGCAGCATCACGCGGACGAGCTCGTCGTCCTGGTAATCGGTCTGGAGGGCGTGGAGCAGCCGCTGGGCCGGCAGCGTCTTTTCGTCGAACACCAGCTGCTTGATGGCGGCCAGGGAGTCGGCCACGTTGGCCACCTGGATGGCCTGAACGCCGGCGAAGTTGTAGTGGGCGCCGCCCTGGGTCACGTCCTTGCCTTTGACCAGGCAGTCGTCCACCACGGCCGACAGGAACGGCGTGGGCAGCAGCTTCTCGTGCATCTTCTCCACGGCGGTGACGCACTCGACCATCCGGTCGGAGTAGTAGTCGATCGTCTTGGCGAAGGCCGCTTCCAGGTCGTCGAAGGTCTTGTACGTGGTCAGGTCGCCGAAGTCGGGGCCCATCTTCTGGCCCGTCAGCATGTCGACGCCGTGGTTGATGGTCAGCTCCAGGGCCTTGACCAGGTTGAACATGGCCGCATCGCTCCAGGCCAGGGCGTTGCCGTGGGTCGTCAGCTCCACGCAGCCGACGATGGCGTAGTTCATGGCGTCCTCGTGGCTGACGCCGTGGGACTCCAGGGCGGGGATCACCGCCTCGTCGTTGAAGAGCTGCGGCATGCCGCTGCCCTGGCCGATGACGCGGGAGGCCGTCTCCAGGAATTCCTGCGGCGAATTCCGGTGGACGCGGCACGACAGGTTCGGCTGCGGCAGCAGCAGGTGGGACTGGGCCTTGAGGAACAGGTAGCTCAGGTCGTTGGTGGCGTCGGAGCCGTCGGTGTGCTGGCCGCCCACGGCCACGTTGAAGCCGATGGGGAAGCCGGCGAAGTATTTGGCGCTGTTGGAGTTCCGCAGGTAGACCAGCTGGTTGAACTTCAGCCACAGGCACTCGGTGATCTCCAGCGCCTCCTCCAGGGTCATGCCCTGGCGGCGGCTCGTCTCGTAGTAGGGGTACAGGTACTGGTCCATGCGGCCCGGCGAGAAGGAGGAGGCGTTGCCCTCCATCTGCAGGATCACGTACAGGAACCACACCGACTGCACCGCCTCATGGTACGTCTCCGGCGGCTGGGCGGCCAGCTTCCGGCAGATGCGGGAGACCTCCCGCAGGTTGTCCCGGTGGAGCTCCCCGGCCATCCGGGCGGCCAGGTCGGCGTACCGGTTCAGGAAGGCGGACGCGCCCTCCATGGCCAGGATCACGCTCTCGTAAAAGTCCCGCTGCGAGGCGTCGGCCCCGGCCATGTGGGACTCAGCCTCGGCCCGCAGGCCGGCGGGGCCCAGGGCCAGCCACTTCTTCGTGTTGGGGCAGATGTGGCCCTGGGAGTGGTCCTTCTGGTTGATCTTGACGACCTTGGCGATGGCGTCCACCTGCTCGCCCACGGCGGCGCGGACCTGGTCCTCCAGGGAGCGGCCCTTCCAGTAGGGGAGGATCTCCTGGCGGAACGTCTGAATGTCCTCGGGGTGGACCTGGAACTGGTCCTGGGGCCGGGTGGGCAGCGTCTCGAACTCCTTGTCGATCCACGACGCGCCCGTCTCCGGGAACACGACGCCGCCGCGGACGCCGGCCGTGCGGTTGCCGACGATCAGCTCGTCCGGCTCGATGCGGATGGCGATCTTCGTCAGCGCGTCCTTCAGCGCCAGGGCCCGCTGGATGCAGCGGGGGCTGCCCTCGCTGTGCTGGTAGCTCTCGGTGACGATCTGCGCCTGCTCGATGGTGGCGTACCGCGGCTCGGCGAGCATCTCCTCCTTCAGCCTGCGGATGCGCTCCATGGGTGCAATGGACCAGATGGCTTCGCGATTTGTCATGGTGCGATTCCCCCTTTTTCTTTCGACTATAGCACGATTCCGGCCCGGCTGCCAACCGCCGGAACGGCACAAAAAGTGCACGATTTTGAACTGCCCGCGCCGCCGGGTTGACAGGCGCCGCGTCGGGGGAATATAGTAGAGGAGACGGAGGTGATTCCCTTGGACTACAGTGAACAGATGCGGGTGATCCACGAGGGCCACCCGGTCCTGCGCTTCTGCGAGCAGTTCGACGAGACGAGCGACATCTGGGAGTTCCGCCTGCACACGCACCCGTACCTGGAGCTGATGTTCTTCCTGGAGGGGCACGCCAGCATCGACGCCGACGGCTCGCAGATGTCGGCCGCGCTGTTCGACACGGTCCTCTACCCGGCCGGCTGCCCCCACCGGGAGGCGCCCTCGCCGGAGCTGCACCGGGAGATCATCTGCCTCTGGGTCGACCTGCCGGAGCTGCAGCTGGACCAGCCCCTGCGGGTGCAGGACCGGGGGGGCCGCCTGGACACGCTGTTCCGGTATCTCCACGCGTGCAACCAGGAGGCGAACCCGCCGCCGTACCTGATGGAGCACCTGCTGAAGGTCCTCCTGCTGCAGCTGCTGCGCATGGCGGCCAGCGGCGGCGGGCCGGCGGAGCTGTCCGGCGCGCTGCAGTACATCCGCCTGCACTGCGCCGACCGCATCACCCTGCAGGAGCTGGCCGACCTGGAGCACATCAGCGTTTCGTACCTGGCGCGCCGCTTCCGCCGGATCACCGGCATGACGGTCACGGAGTACGTCAACCATCTGCGCGTGGAGCGGGCCAGGTATCTGCTGGCCACCACGGACAAGCCGGTGCAGGAGATCAGCTACCTGGTGGGGTACGAGTCGCCCCAGTACTTTTACCGGGTCTTCCGCGCCCGGTGCGGCGAGACGCCGTCGGCCTTCCGCCGCCGCACGGCCCACGACCCGGCCGCACCGCAGCTCTGACCAAAGCAACAGCCGCCAGACCGTTTCCGGTCTGGCGGCTGTTGGCGTTTGCAGCGATGCGGGCGGCGTCACAGCACCATGGCGGCGGGGCGGGAGGCGGCGATGGTCTCCTCGGCCGTGACCTCGCGGCCCAGGCGGCTGGACAGGGCGACGCCCTCCTGGATCAGCAGCGTGTCCAGCGCCAGCTGCGCCGTGGGCAGCAGCGGCACCTTGCCGGTCAGCGCGGCGATCCAGTGGGCCTCCGACGAGGCGTAGGCGTACTCCAGGGGCTGGGTATTCATCCAGCGGAAGTTCATGGCGTCCAGGTCGCCGGTGCAGTCCAGCTCCGTGTCGCAGATGGTGGTGTGGAAGCTGAACGGCTCCAGCTTCAGCCCGCCCTTGCTGCCCAGCAGCACGCTGGGGGAGAGGCTGTCCAGGTTCACGGCCCAGGACTCAAACAGGTCCAGCGTCACGCCGCCGGCCAGGCGCACGAAGCCGACGCCCAGCTCCTCCACGTCGTAGCCGCTCTCCACGCGCCGGGCCTCGTCCATGGCGATCTCCTGGTAGAGCTGGCCCGTCATGCGCTCGGGCCGGGGCATCCCCAGCAGGTGCAGCAGCAGCGAGATGTGGTAGACGCCGAAGTCGTACAGGGCGCCGCCGCCGGCTGTCTCCCGGTGGACGAAGTCCTTGGAGCCGAAGCCGTCCACGAACGGGCGGTTGCGGCGGCGGAAGCCCACGGTGCGGCCGTGGTACAGCTTGCCCAGGGCGCCGCCCTCCACCAGCCGCCGGGCCGCCCGGGCGTAGGGGCGGTACAGGAAGCCCAGCTGGATGTGGAGCGTCTTGCCGGCCGCGGCGGCTGCGTCGAGCATCTGCTTCCCGTCGCAGTAGCTGCCGGCCAGGGGCTTCTCGCAGTACACGTGCTTGCCGGCCTCCAGGGCCGCGATGGTCACGGGGGCGTGGAGGTTGTTGTGGAGACAGATGTCCACGGCGTCGATGTCGTCCCGGGCCAGCAGGGCGCGGAAGTCCGTATAGACGTGGGGGATGCCCCACTCGTCGGCGCACCGCCGGGCCGACGCTTCGGTGCGGCTGCACACGGCGACGACCTCCGCCTCCGGCATCTCCCGATACGCCTTGAGGTGCTTCGCGGCGATCATGCCGGCTCCGATCAGGCCAATGCGAACAGATTTCATCACAATGCCTCCCTGCATTTACCTAAAGTTGTCATCAGTGTGCCACGGTGGGATTCCGTTTGTCAAGTGGAATTTCCCGGGAGGGAAGCGGCGTTTTGCAGTATATAAATTATAGAAGTGCCGTTCGCCGGCTTCGGGAGAAAATCGTGAAAACTGTCAAAAATCGAGCCGGTATTTTATCAGTTTTTACAACTGGACAGCGGCATGAATTCCTGCTAGTATATGTTTAAACGATTGCGTAAACGATTACGTCGCATTTCTTCCGGCTCCGACTGCTGCGCTTTCCGCAACGGAAATCGGATGCGGATGGAGGAGGAAACAAGTTGTCAGTAACCATCAAGGATGTGGCAACGGCGGCCGGCGTATCCACCGCCACGGTCTCCCACGTATTCAATGAGACCCGCTTCGTGTCGGAGGGCACCAAGCGCCGGGTGCAGCAGATGGCTGCGCGCCTGGGGTACGTGCCCAACGTCAACGCCGCGGGGCTGCGGGGGCGCCGGACGAAGCGGATCGGCCTGCTGGTGCCGGCGGTCTCCTCGTTCTTCTCGGTGGACATCCTCGACGCGGTGGAGCCGGCGCTGCTGGCCCGCGGGTATCAGCTGATGTTCGGCTGCACCCACGAGGACATCGTCCGGGAGCGCGAGCAGATCGAGATCTTCAACTACCAGCGGATCGACGGCCTGCTGATGTTCCCCGCCCCGGGGGACCACAGCTACCTGGACCAGATGCCCCGGCAGTACCCAATCGTATTCCTGGACCGCGAGGCCACCGGCTGCCGGCGGGACGTGGTCCTGGGTGAGAACTATCAGGCCACGTACGACGTGATCTCCCAGATGATCCGGGAGGGGCACCGCTGCATCGGCATCGTCAACGGCACCGAGGGCGTCTCCTGCCTGCAGGAGCGCATCGACGGCTACAAGCAGGCCCTGGCCGACCACGGCATCCCCTTCGAGCCGGCCTTCCTGCAGAACGGCAACTCGTCGTTCCAGGGCGGCTACGACGCCACGGACCGCCTGATCCACGACGGCCGCGTGACGGCCATCGTGGCCCTTTCGCCGGCCATGGTGGTGGGCTGCTTCCGCTGCCTCATCAAGCACAGCATCCGCATTCCGGAACAGATCGCGCTCCTGAGCTTCGGCAACTCGGCCTGGGCCGGGGTCACGAACCCGCCCCTGTCGGTCATGCGCCACCCGCTGCTGGAGATCGGCCAGGTGGCGGCCCAGAAGCTGCTGGAGCGGCTGGACGCCTGCGAGGGCCGCGCCTACACGCCGCCGGAGACGTACGAGACGATCCGGCTCCCCATCGAGCTGGTGCGGCGCTGCACGTACTGACGGCCGCCCCCACAATCCGTGTCAGTAACAGATTGCGCCACGGCTCTCTGTTATGATAATTGCTAAGGAGGAAACTTGAAAATGAAAGCTAAGAAAGCGCTTGCCCTGCTGCTGGCGCTCGTGATGATGCTGGGCGTCCTGGCCGCCTGCGCGTCGGACGAGGGCACCACCGAGCCCGCCACCGGCGACACCACGACGACTGAAGACGGCAGCACGACCGACAGCGGCGATACCACAGATTCCACCGACACCAGCGGGGAGACCACCGACGAGTCCGGCATCGAGTACAACGGCCGCAACAAGCTCGTGATGTTCGGCCCCCTGACCGGTGATAACATGCAGTACGGCATCAAGATCCGCGACGGCGCTCAGCTGGCTGTGGATCAGTTCAATGCCGAACACGGCACCAGCTTCACCATCGAGTTCCAGGACGACAAGGGCGACCCCAACGAGGCCGTCAACCTGGCCAACATGATCGTCTCTGACGACACGGTGATCGCCGCCCTGGCCGGCTACGGCTCCACCTGCGCCCTGGCCACGGCCCAGATCTTCGACGAGAGCGAAATGATCCTCATCGGCGTCGCCGCTTCCCACGCCGATCTGCCCAGCATGGGCGAGTACATCTTCCCCATCCCCATGAGCCAGCGGCTGGAGGCCGTGGAGTTCGCCAACGCCACCGAGGAGCTGGCCGGCCTGGGCTCCGTCGCCATCCTCTATCAGAACACCGATCAGGGCGTGCAGGCCTGCCAGCTGTTCCGCGACCAGTGGGAGAGCCTGGGCGGTGAGGTCGTCGTCTACGAGAGCTTCGTGCCCGGCGAGACGAATGACTTTGCCTCCGTCCTGTCCATGATCAAGAACGAGAACCCCGACATCCTCTACGTCAACGCCGCCTACAACGACGTGGCCCAGATCTTCCTGCAGGCCAAGCAGCTGGAGCTTGATGCCCAGTACGTCGGCCCCGGCATGTGCGTCAACGAGGAGTTCCTGAACCTGGTCGGCACCGATGTGGACGGCGCCCTGATCCTCAGCTCCACGCCGTGCTTCCTGCCCTCCGTGCTGGAGAGCGGCGATGTGGATGAGGCCACCCAGGCCTTCATCGACGCCTACCAGACCGCCTTCGGCGAGACCCCCGACGGCTTCTCCGCCCAGGGCTACGACTCTGTGAACATCGTGCTCAACAGCGTCCTGAACGCCGGCACCACCGACACCGCCGCCGTGGCCGAGCAGATCATGGCCATCCGCGACTATCCGGGCCTGTCCGGCTACGACATGAGCTACAACGACCAGAAGGAAATGAACAAGGGCATCTACGTCTTCGAGGTCGAGAACGGCACGTTCGTCCGCGTGAAGTAAGCTTCTAAAATCCAATTCCACCCGCGCATCAATCTGCAGCACCTGCTCCGTGGTTGCAGGTGCTGCAGAGCTTTTAGGAGGGAATGCAACTTGCTTTTACAACAGATTATCAACGGCATCACCATCGGCAGTACGTATGCGCTGGTGGCAATCGGATTCACGATGATCTTCGGCGTCCTGGAGCTGACGAACTTCTCCAACAGCTCGCTGTACATGTTCGGCGCCTACGTCACCTGGCTGCTGTACGCGGGGACCGGTATGAACTTCTTCGTGGCCTTTGCCCTGAGCATTGTGATCACGGGCGTGCTGGGCTGGAGCATCGACCGCTTTGCCCTGCGCCAGCTGCGCAAAAAGCACGCGCCGAAGCTCTCGGGCCTCATCACGACCCTGGGCATGTCCATGGTCATTGACAACGCCATCATGGTGTTCTGCGGCACCGACTCGAAGATGTTCGAGAACTTCCTGGACTTCGGCAGCGTCCACATCGGCAGCGCCGTCGTCACCTGGACCCAGATCATCATCCTCATCGTGGCGTGCGTCCTGATGATCGCCCTGTCGATCATCGTCTACCGGACGAAGATCGGCAAGGCCATGACGGCCATCGCCCAGAACCAGGACGCGGCCAAGCTCATGGGCATCGACACGAACCGCGTCATCTCCCTGACGTTCATCATCAGCGGCTTCCTGGCCTGCATCGCCGGCACCATGGTCGCCATGTACTACCGGAGCATCGACACGGCCATGGGCTCGTCCATCGGCACGAAGATCTTCGCCTCGGCCATCCTCGGCGGCGTGGGCATTCTGCCCGGCGCTGTGGTGGGCGGCATCGTCCTGGGCGTGGTGGAGACCATGGTCTCGGCCTACATCAGCAGCGGCTACCGCGACGCCATCTCGTTCACGATCCTGATTCTCGTGCTGCTGGTGATGCCCAACGGACTGTTCGGCAAGAAGGCCATCAACAAGGTGTGAGGTGACGACTGTGATTGAAAAACTGAGTATCCAGCTGGTCAAGCACAAGCTGCCCCTGATGATTGCAGTCGCAGTGATCGCCCTGGCTTTCCCGTGGATCGTGACGTCCCGGTACGTCATGCGGATCGCGATCCTGTGCCTGATGTACTGCATGCTGGCCGTCAGCCTGAACCTGATGACCGGCGTCCTGGGCCAGATGTCCTTCGGCCACGCGGCCTTCTGGGGCATCGGCGCGTATACGTCCGCAATTCTCGCCAAGAACCTGGGCTTCAACGGCATCGGCTGCCTCCTGGCGGCGGCGGTGATCGCCGGACTGTTCGGCCTGATCCTGAGCCTGCCGGTCATGAAGCTCAAGGGCTACTATTTCACCATCGTGACCATGGTCTTCTGTCAGATCATCCGCGTCATCGAGATCAACTGGATGGACCTGACGAACGGCCCCCTGGGCATCATGGCCATCCCGCGGCTGGACCTCTTCGGCTTTGAGGTCTCCTCCCAGCGGGCCAGCTTCTACACGATCCTGGTGCTGGTGGCGCTGACCACGTGGATCGTCCACAAGGTGGTTCACTCCCGCATGGGCTACGCCATTCAGGCCGTCCGCGACGACGACCTGGCGGCCGGCGCCATGGGCATCAACGTGTTCAAGTACAAGGTTTCGGCCATCGTCATCGCCTCGATGCTGGCCGGTGTGGCCGGCGGCTTCTATTCCCTCTACTCCAGCTACATCGACCCGAGCATCTTCACGAACAACGCCTCCAACAACATGCTCGTCATGGTCATCTTCGGCGGCCTGGGCAACATGTTCGGCTCCTTCCTGGGCGCCACGGTGCTGACGGTGCTGCCCGAGGTGCTGCGCGGCTTCTCCGAGTACCGCCAGCTGATCTACGGCGCGCTGCTGGTGGTGCTGATGCTGGTGCGGCCCGAGGGCCTGTTCGGCTCGGTGAACTTCAAGTACATCGGCCAGCGCCTGAGCCTGCAGAAGGAAGCGAAAACGAAGAAGGGAGGGAAGCGCCATGCCTGAGGTCCTGGCAACGGAACACGTGATCCAGCGCTTCGGCGGCCTGGACGCCCTGAAGGACATCTCCATGCACGTGGATGAGGGCGAAGTGGTCGGCGTCATCGGCCCCAACGGCGCCGGAAAGACCACCCTTTTCAACTGCATCACCGGCATGTACCGCCCCACCGAGGGCCGCGTCCGCATGCTGGGCACGGACATCACCGGCTGGCGTCCCTACCGGATCACGGCCCACGGCTTCGCCCGGACGTTCCAGAACATCCGCCTGTTCCAGAAGATGACGGTGCTGGACAACGTCATGGTCGGCATGCACGTGCAGACGCGCCTGTCGCTGGCCCAGCGCGTGATCCCCGGCAAGGCCAAGAAGGTCATGCGCCAGGCGGAGGCCGAGGCGGAGGAGCTGCTGAAGCTGTTCGGCCTGTACGACGTGCGGTATGAAATGGCCACCAGCCTGCCATACGGCGACCAGCGGAAGGTGGAGATCTGCCGCGCCCTGGCCATCCATCCCAAGCTGCTGCTGCTGGACGAGCCGGCGGCCGGCATGAACGAGATCGAGACGGAGGACCTGATGAACCTGGTCCACAAGCTGCGGGACATGGGCAACACGATCCTGCTGATCGAGCACGATATGAAGTTCGTCATGAACATCTGCGACCGGCTGTACGTCCTCAATGACGGCGCCCTGATCGCCGAGGGGACCCCGGAGCAGGTGCGCACCAACCCCGTCGTGATCGAGGCGTATCTGGGAAAGGATGAGTGACATGGCGCTACTGAAACTGGAGAACGTGGTGGTCGACTACGGCAGCATCCACGCGCTCAAGGGCATCGACATCGAGGTGGAGCAGGGCGAGATCATCACCCTGATCGGCGCCAACGGCGCCGGCAAGAGCACCACCATGAAGGCCATCATGGGCCTGACGCACGTCCAGAGCGGCCATATCCTCTTCGACGGCCAGGACATCACCAACCGCGACACGAAGCACATGGTGCAGGCCGGCATCATCCTCTCCCCGGAGGGGCGCCAGGTGTTCCCGCGCTTCTCCGTCAAGGACAACCTGCTCATGGGCGCGTACCTGCGCCCGAAGGACGAGATCGCCCAGGACATGGAGAACGTCTACAACCTGCTGCCCCGGCTCCGGGAGCGCAGCAATCAGCTGGCCGGCTCCCTGTCCGGCGGCGAGCAGCAGATGCTGGCCATCGGCCGCGCCATGATGGGCAAGCCCCGCATGCTGCTGCTGGACGAGCCGTCCCTGGGCCTCGCCCCGCTGATTATCAACGAGATCTTCGGCATGGTCGACCGGATCCGCGAGATGGGCACGACGATTCTGCTGGTGGAGCAGAACGCGCGCATCGCTCTGCGCCATTCCGACCGGGCCTACGTTCTGGAGACCGGCAACATCGTCCTCAGCGACAAGGCCGACAAGCTGCTGGCCTCCGATGAGGTACGGAAGGCTTACTTCGGCGGACTCTGATTTGGTTGCGCTTGCTGACAAACGTATGGTACCGTGCGTTTGCCAGCAGTCCCAACTGGGATAATCAACCGCCAGAATAATTGGTAAATGGTAAATGAAGAAACGGAGGAACCAACGATGATTACGCACAAGCAACGGGTTCAGGCTGCCCTGGAGGGCAAGATTCTCGACCGCCCCGCCTTCGCGGCCTGGGGTCCCCACATGAACCTGGTCGACCGGGATGCCAAGGACTTTGCCCGCGCCACCATCGACTACCAGAATGCCTACCACTTCGACTTCATCAAGGTCATGCCCAACGGCATGTACTTCCCCGAGGCCTTCGGCCAGAAGCTGAAGGACGCCGACTTCATCCTCGACGAGACGTGGCAGAACGTGGAGGTCAACGCCATCAACGATCCCCACGAGTGGGCCAAGCTCAAGGTCCCCAGCATGAAGACCGGCGTCTTTGCCCGTGAGATCGAGGCCGTCAAGCGCATTGCCGACTACTTCCAGGGCGACGTGCCGATCCTGCCCACGGTGTTCAGCCCCTTCATCTGGATGGGCGAGATGACCGGCGGCTTCTTCCGCCAGGACACCATCGTGGCCCACTTCAAGTACTCTGAGAAGTACGCCCGCATGGGCCTGGAGGTCGTCAACGAGACGAATGAGCTGCTCATGGAGGAGTTCGTCAAGGCCGGCGCCGACGGCTTCTTCCTGGGCTACCAGGCCGGTATGGCCGGGCTCATGGGCCGCGAGATGTTCGAGGAGTACGCCAAGAAGTACGACATCGAGAACATCAACAAGGTCAAGGACAAGACGTGGTTCAACATGGCCCACGTGTGCCACGGCGACGCCGCCCTGAGCGAGTGGTTCCTGGATTACCCGGTGGAGGCGTTCAACTGGGCCGATCAGGACCCGGTGCACCACTCCATGAAGGAGATGCGCCAGTTGACCGACCGTGTCCTGGTGGGCGGCCTGAACCACTCCGTCAACGGCAGCTACAAGGATCTCTCCATCATGATCAAGTCCCCCTCCGACCTGAGCGGCTCCAACCGCGCCGAGATCAAGGCCCGCATCAAGGCCAAGGTCTGGCAGGCCGTCCGCGACGCCGGCCCGAAGGTCATCCTCTCCGGCGGCTGCGGCTGGGGCATCGGCTCCCTGCCCCGCTTCCCGCTGTGGGAGGAGGTCATGGAGGAAGTCGGCCAGGAGATCAAGGACGGCCAGAAGTAAGGATTCTACCATGCAGAAGACACATCAGAACTATTCCCTCTACCTGAACATCCTCCGGGAGGAGCTGGTCCCCGCCGGCGGATGCACCGAGCCCATCGCCATCGCCTACACCGCCGCCACGGCCCGGAAGGTCCTGGGCCGGATGCCGGAGCGGCTGGAGGTCCAGGCCAGCGGCAACCTCATCAAGAACGCCATGGGCGTCTACATCCCCAACGGCGGCGACCTGCGGGGCGTCGACGCGGCGGCCGTGCTGGGCTGCGTCGGCGGCAATGCCGACAAGAGCCTGGAGGTCCTGCTGGACATGCCGGAGGGCGCGCTGGAGGAGACGAAGCGTCTCCTGGCCGCCGGTTTCTGCACCGTCCGCCTGCTCCAGAGCCCCGAGGCGCTGCACCTGATCGTGGAGGCCATCGCCGGCGACCACCGCGTCCTGGTGGAGCTGAAGAACGCCCACACGCACATCGTCCGCATCGAGAAGGACGGCCAGGTGCTGTTCCAGGCCGACGACACGGGCAAGGCCGAGGATGGCTGCACCGACCACAGCTGCCTGACGGTCCGGGACATCGTCGACTTCGCCGACACGTGCGACCTGGAGGACATCCGCCCCATCCTCGGCAAGCAGATCGAATGCAACATGAAGATCGCCGAGGAGGGCCTGAAGAACGCCTGGGGCGTCAACGTGGGCAAGCTCTACTTCGACCAGGGCAAGTTCCTGCAGGCGTATGCGGCCGCCGCCAGCGACGCACGCATGAGCGGCTGCAACCTGCCGGTGGTCATCGTCTCCGGCAGCGGCAACCAGGGCGCCACGGCGTCCCTGCCGGTCATCGTCTACGCCCGGCTCAATGAGATCTGCGAGGACCGGCTCCTGCGGGCCCTGGCCCTCTCGAACCTCATCGCCATCCACCTGAAGTCCGGCATCGGCCGCCTGTCGGCCTACTGCGGCGTCGTCTGCGCCGCCACGGGCAGCGGCTGCGCCATGACGTATCTGGCCGGCGGCACCCTGGCGCAGATCGAGGAGACGCTGACCAACTCCGTCGCCACGGCCTCCGGCATCGTCTGCGACGGCGCCAAGCCCTCCTGCGCCGCCAAGATCGCCACGAGCCTGGAGAGCGCCATCATGGCCCACAAGCTGGCCATGTCCGACCGGGGCTTCCGGTCCGGCGAGGGCATCGTCATGGACTCGGTGGAGCGCACCATCGACGCCGTAGGCTGCATGGCCAGCCAGGGCATGCACGAGACCGATCAGGTCATTCTCGACCTGATGACGAAAGAAAGGACTGTTTAGCCATGAAAGAGCAAAACTATCTCGATCATCTGGTGGGCGTGTTCGGCCAGCCTGTGGCGGAGAACCCCGGCGTCGTGATCCAGGACGCGGCCTTCCAGGCCATGGGCCTGGAGCGGTGGCACTTCCTGACCCTCGACGTGGACAAGGACCAGCTGGAGAACGCCATCAACGGCCTCAAGGCCTTCAAGATGCGCGGCATCAACTGCACCATCCCCCACAAGATCGAGGTCATGAAGTACCTGGATGAGATCTCCGAGAGCGCCAAGCTCATCGGCGCCGTCAACATGATCGTCAACGACAACGGCCGCCTCTTCGGCGAGAACACCGACGGCAAGGGCTTCATGATGTCCCTGGCCTCCAACGGTGTGGACGTCAAGGGCAAGCGCGTGATGGTGTTCGGCGCCGGCGGCGCGTCCCGCGCCATCTGCGTGGAGCTGGCCCTGGCCGGCGCCGGCCATCTGACCATCGTGAACCGTCCTGAGGACCGCGCCCTGGGCGATTCCCTGCTGGAGATCCTCCGGAAGAACACGAAGGTCGAGGCCGACTACTGCGACTGGGTCGGCAAGTTCCCGATCCCGGCCGACACGGACATCGTGGTCAACGCCACCTCCGTGGGCCTGTACCCCAACGTGGACGCCATCCCCAACTTCGACCTGGACACGATCACGAAGGACATGTTCGTGCAGGACGTCATTCCGAACCCCACGGAGACGGCCCTGATCCGCGAGATGCGCCGCCGCGGCATCCCCTGCGCCAGCGGCGCGGGCATGCTCATCAACCAGGCCGCGCTGAACATCGAGATGTGGACCGGCATGAAGCCTGACAAGGACGTGATGTACCGCGCCCTGGAAGAGGCCCTGGCCTGAGCCCTCCTCCTGCAGCACATTCCCCGCGCCGCCTTTGCGGCGCGGGGCTTTTCGCTGCCCGCCGCGCCGGCTGACAAGGGCGGCGGGCGGATTTTATAATGAGAACAGCATTTGAGACAGGGGGGAATGGCGCATGTACGAGCGGAAGCGGTGCGTGCTCGTGGCGGACGACGAGGAGCGGATCCTCCGGGCGCTGCGGGATCTGCTGTCGGCCAACGGCTACTTCGTGCGGACGGCCCGCACCGGCCGGGAGACGCTGGAGCTGGCCTTCCGCCACCGGGACGAGATCGACCTGCTGCTGCTGGACGTGATGATGCCCGAGGGCGACGGCTTCTCCGTCCTCCAGGAGCTGCGGGGCAGCCTGCCGGACCTGCCGGTGATCCTGCTGACGGCCCGGGACCAGGAGCCGGACCAGCTCCAGGGCTTCCGCTGCGGGGCCGACGACTACGTGGCCAAGCCCTTCTCCACGACGGTGCTGCTGGCGCGGATGGAGGCCGTGCTGCGCCGGGCGGGGCCGAAGGCGCCGGAGATCCTGACGGCCGGCGCCGTGACGATGGTCCCGGAGCAGCGGAAGGTGGAGGCCGGCGGCTGCCCCCTGGAGCTGACGCGGCGGGAATTCGGCATGCTGTACTGCTTCCTGTGCAACCAGGGGCGCGTCCTGAGCCGGGAGCAGCTGCTGGACAGCGTCTGGGGATACGACTACAGCGGCGACGAGCAGACCGTCGACACTCACGTGAAGAACCTCCGGCTGAAGCTGGGGCCGTACGCCGGCTACTTGCAGACGGCCTACGGCGTCGGCTACAAGTTCGAGGCGGCGCCGTGAGGCGGGCCCGTTCCATCCGCGCGTGGCTGCTGGGCCTGTGCGCGGCGCTGCTGCTGATCGTGGCCGGCGTGCAGCTGCTGTTCGGCACGTCTCTGGCCCGGGCGTACTTCCTGGGCCAGAAGAAGGCGGAGATGGAGACGTTCTTCTCCTACATCCGCGCCAACTATACCGACGACACGGCCGTGCTCTTTGAGCTGCTGCGGGAGGGCGAGGACGTGCAGAACATCCGCGTGGCCATCTACGACGGCGACGGCCGCCTGCTGTATACCACCCGGGCCATGCACGAGGCGTTCGGCGCGCTGCCGCGCTTCCCGGACGGTGAGAGCGGCGTGACGTTCTCCGAGACGCCGGAGGCCGTGGAGCTGCCGGCCCGCAGCGACGAGGACGCCCAGCTGAGCCTGGCCGGGACGTTCTCCCACCAGGGGGAGACGCGGTACGTGCTGCTGTGGGTCCTGGTGGCCTCGGTGGAGAGCAGCCTGCAGGCCTTCAGCCGCGTCTCGCTGTGGATCGTGGCGGCCGTGCTGGCGGGCGCGTGGCCCGTCACCGGCGACGCCCGCGCCCTGACCGCGGCGGTGGAGAACCTGCTGAGCAACGCCGCGGCCCACACGCCGCCGGGCGGGACCGTGGCGGTGCGCCTGGAGGCGGTTGGGGAGCAGATCTGCCTGACCGTGGCCAACCAGGGGGATGAGATCCCGGAGGACCGGCTGCCGCGGCTGTGGGAACGGTTCTACCGGGCGGACGAGGCCCGTGTCCGCGGCGGCCAGGTCCACGTGGGGCTGGGGCTGGCCATCGTCCGGAGCGTCATCACCCGCCACGGCGGCACGTGCCGGGCGGAAAACACCGGCGACGGCGTCGCCTTCGCCGTGACCCTGCCACGACGGCGGGAATGACGGCGAAATCCCGGCGGGCAGCCCGTACCATACGGGCCGCCCGCCGGGACTTTTATAGAAAATTCAGACTCCCACCACAAGTTCATCACATTTCCCGGCTAGAATGCAGGAAACCCCGCGGGCGCGGCCCGCGGACCGGGAGGAATGTGTATGCTGCGAAAGCGGACGACGGAGACGACGGAGGCGACGGAGCGGGCCGGACGGCTCGCCCGGCTGCGGGCTGCGATCCGGCCCCGGGGGCCGAGAAAGCCCCGGAAGCCGTGGAGCAAAAAGCGGACCGTTCTGCTGTGCCTGCTGGCGGCGGCGGTCATCGGCGGCGGTGCCGGCGTCTATGCGCTGTTTTTCACCGAGGAGGAGCAGGTCGCCGTCACCGGCACCACCACCTACGGATATCTCAACGAGGCCCTGGAGGGCTCCGGCACCACGACGCCGGCCGACTCGGTCACGTACACCATCTCCGGCACGGTGCTGGAGTGGTACGTGGAGACGGGGCAGGACGTGCTTCGCTGTCACCGTGGAGGTGCCGAACCCCGGCTCCCTGACGGAGGGCGTCAGCGCCTCCTGCTGGCTCACCGGCAGCACCGGCGGTGAGATGTACGCCGCCGACGAGGCGGAGCTGGCGTACCGGCAGGAGGAGACGCTCGCGGCCGGCGCCAGCGGCGAACTGACCGGCGTCTACGCCACCGACTACCAGGAGGTCCAGGCCGGCAGCACGCTGTTCCACATCGACGCCTCCGGGTACGAGACGCAGCTGGAGTCGGTCCAGGAGCAGATCACGTACTATGAGGAGCGCATCGCCGACCTGGAGGACTCCATCGCCACGGAGTACACCCGCTACGCCGATATCACCGGTCAGGTGATCTACGCCGAGTACTCCACCGACCGCATGACCGGCGAGGACAGCGGCACCGTCATGATCTACAACCAGGATACCATGGAGATTTCCGTGAACATCGACGAGCTGAACGTGGACTACGTGGAGGAGGGCATGGAGGTGACGGTCTACCGCACCACGTCCTCCAGCGCCGAGCCGGTGTATTACCCGGCGACGCTGACGTACCTGAGCCTGGAGGCCACCTCCAGCGGCAGCGGCGTCAGCACCTTCGAGGCCACCATCACCATCGATTCCGAGGGCGGGCTGTCCTCCGGCGTCACCGTGTACTACTCCATCGACACCAGCGGCGGCAGCGGCGAGTCGGTCCTGGCGCCCATCGGCGCCCTGTGTACGTACGACGACGGCTACTACCTGCTGGTGCAGGCGGAGGAGGCGCCGGCGGAGACCATCGATCCGGCAGCAACCGGCGGCAGCGTCACCGACTACCCAGAGGGCTACTACGCCGTCCCGGTGGAGGTGGGGGACTATAATGAGAACTACGTCCAGATTCTCTCAGGCGTGGAGGAGGACGCCACGGTGTTCCTGCGCTACGAGAACGCGGCCCCGGCCAACGGCGACACCACCTCCGCCGACGGCTCCGGGAGCTCGGACGCCGGCGGCATGCCCGACTTCGGCGACATGGGCAGCATGCCCAACTTCGGCGGCATGGGCGGCGGCATGCCCGGCGGCATGGGCCGGTGAGGTGCGCCATGGGACTCATTGAGATCACCGACCTGTACAAGATCTACGCCGAAGGCATGGAGAACGAGGTCCGCGCGCTGGACGGCGTCAGCCTCTCCATCGACTACGGGGAGTTCGTGGCCATCGTCGGCTCCTCAGGCTCCGGCAAGTCGACGATGATGAACATCCTCGGCTGCCTGGACGTGCCGACCCGGGGGGAATACGTCCTGGACGACGTGCCCGTGGCCCACCGGACCGAGCGGGAGCTGGCGGACATCCGCAGCCGGAAGATCAGCTTCATCTTCCAGGGGTACAACCTGATCCCGTCCCTGAGCGTCTGGCAGAACGTGGCCCTGCCCATGGCGTACCAGCGGGTGAAGCCGGCGGAGCGGTACCGCCGGGCCATGGACGCCCTGGAGGCCGTGGGCATCACGGCCAAGGCCGAGAGCCGGCCAGGCCAGCTTTCCGGCGGCCAGCAGCAGCGGGTGGCCATCGCCCGGGCCATCGCCACGGCCTCGCCGATCATCATGGCCGACGAGCCCACCGGCGCCCTGGACTCCAGGACCGGCCGGCAGGTGCTGGACATCCTCCGGGGCCTCCACAGCCTGGGCACCACCATCATCCTCATCACCCACGACAACGGCATTGCCGCCAAGGCCGAGCGGGTGGTCCGCCTCCAGGACGGCCACATTGTGGAGGACCGGCCCAACGTCCCCGACGAGGGCCGCGCCCTCAACGCCAACGTGTAAGGGGGGAGCCTGTTGGACAGCGTCAAAATGGCATTCGAGTCCATTCTGGACAAAAAGATCCGCTCCCTGCTGACGATGCTCGGCATCATCATCGGCGTGGGCGCCGTGCTGATCCTCGTCTCGGTCGTCCAGGGCTACAACGCCGACCTGACGGCCTACTACGAGAAGCAGGGCGTCAACAAGGTCAACGTCTCCATCATCAGCTACGACCGGACGAACACCACCGACCAGTCCGGTGAATTCCTGGACTGGGTCGGGGAGAACCTGGCCGACTACATCACCGGCGTCACCCCCGGCTACTCCACCACCGGCACGCTCTCCTTCGGCACCGCCTCCAGCGACACGGCCGTCCTCTGCTTCGGCAACGAGCAGTGGTCCGCCTGCAACAACTACACGCTGGACCAGGGCCGGGATCTGCTGGAGGCGGACGTGGAGCGGCGGAGCCTCGTCTGCGTCATCGGGTCGTACGCGGCCGACACGCTCTTCGGCCTCCAGGACCCGGTGGGCCAGACGCTGATGGTCAACGGCACGCCGCTGACCGTGGTGGGCATCTTCTACCAGAAGGACGGCGGCGCCGAGGAGAGCATGGACGACGCCGTCGTCGTCCCGTACACCCTCAACCGCCAGATGCTCAGCACCGACACGGTCAGCGAGTTCACGGTCAAGGTGGCCGCCTCCACCGACATGACGACGGTCATGAACCGGGTGGAGGCCTGGCTGGCCGAGAACGTGGACACGAACACCGGCGAATACACCGTGGAGAACGGCAACGACGCCATGGAGGCCGCTGAGGATGAGACGGCCTCGCTCCAGGCGGTGCTGGGCGGCGTGGCGGCCATCGCGCTGCTGGTGGGCGGCATCGGCATCATGAACATCATGCTCGTCACCGTCACCGAGCGCACCCGGGAGATCGGCATCAAGAAGGCCATCGGCGCCCAGCGGCCGGTCATCATCGGGCAATTCCTGGTGGAGTCCACGGTGCTCTCCGGCTGCGGCGGCGTGCTGGGCATCCTCATCGGCTACGGCGGCTCGCTGATCCTCGGCAAGCTGATTTACGACATGATTCTGCTGCCGGAGGCGTGGATGGCAATGGCGGCCTTTGCCTTCTCCCTGGCCATCGGCGTGGGCTTCGGCATGTACCCGGCCGTCAAGGCCTCCGGCCTCCAGCCGGTGGACGCCCTGCGGGCCGACTGAATTCGGGGCGGGTGCCCCGCAACATCGGGAGGGATTTTCTTGAAACGAAGCTGCATTTCCATTCTGCTCTGCCTGGCACTCTGTCTGGCAGTCCTGCCGGCCGGCGCGTCGGCGGCCTTTACGGATATCTCCGACGGGGAGACGGCCGTGGCCGCCGCGGTGCTCCAGGGCCTCGGCGTCGTGGACGGCACCTCGGCCACGACCTTCCGGCCGGACCGGACCGTGAGCCGCGCCGAGGTCTGCGCCATGGTCGTCCGTGCCGCGGGCCTCAGCAGTCAGGTGAGTACGTACGCCCGGCGGACCATGTTCTCCGACGTGGCGCCCGCCGCCTGGTACAACGGCTACGTCAACCTGGCCTACACCCAGGGCTACGTCAACGGCAACGGCGACGGCACCTTCAGCCCGGAGGATCCGGTCACGTACGGTGAGCTGGCCACGATCCTGCTGCGGCTGCTGGGGTATACCAGCGCCGAGGTCGGCTCCATCTGGCCGCTGGACTACACCGGCTTCTGTGATGATCTGGAGCTCTCCGAGGGGCTGAACCTGGGCGCGTACGACCACGTGACCCGCGGCGAGACGGCTGTGCTGCTGTACCGGACCCTCTGCGCCCAGGTCAACGGCTCCGACACGCCGTACTACAGCGATTCCGGCGCCGTGGCATACGTGTACCTCTCCGGCGGCACCGCCTCCACGTCGGAGGCGGCTGTGGCCACGGCCGCCTCGGCCGCCTCCCTGGCCCGGAGCCTGGGCCTCAGCGGCTCATACGCCATTACGAAGAACGGCGGAGCGGCCGCCAGCGGCGACGTGGCCGCCGGAGATGTGGGCTACTACGACGCGGCCTCCGGCACGCTGCGGGTCTCGGACTACCGGATCTCCGGCTATCTGACGGACGCCTCGCCCAGCGTCACGGCCGCGGAGACCGTCACGGTGGCCGGCTGCACGCTGGAGGTGCTGGAGTGCGCCTGGGACACGCTGGGCCAGCTGGAGCTGGGGGAGCGGGTGACGCTGCTGCTGACCGACGACTGCAAGGTGGCCGCCGCGTATCCGTACC
Organism: uncultured Oscillospiraceae bacterium; assembly: GCA_904395865.1. Classification (GTDB taxonomy): domain Bacteria; phylum Bacillota; class Clostridia; order Oscillospirales; family Oscillospiraceae; genus Avoscillospira_A. The sequence continues at coordinate 22,052 of CAJFNY010000049.1, read as the reverse complement.
GTGAGGTGCAGGCGGAGATGGTCGGCGTCCTGACGAACAGCGACGGCACCACCGACAAGTTCCTCTGCACCCGGTCGATCCGCAGCGGGAGCTTCGCGGCCGTGGCTCTGGGGCGGTACAGCAGCCAGTACGAGCGGGCCGGCGACGTCCGGACGCTGACGGAGCTGGACGGCGCGTCCGCCGGCGACTTCTACCAGCAGGACGGCGAGTGGTACGTGGAGACCGACGGCCAGATCTTCCGGGTGGCCGACGGTGTCCAGGTGTACTACGAGAGCACGGAGCTTTGGGACAGCGGCGCGGACGCCCTGGCCACGGTCCTGGCCGACGGCCTGACGCTGACGCTGTACGCCGACCGCGACGCCGACGAGGGCGGCCAGATCCGCATCGTTTCGGCCGGCTGAGAAAGAAAAAACTGGCGGGAGCCGCGGCTCCCGCCAGTTTTTCTGCGCAAAAGGATTCAGAAATCGATGTCGACGCCGAAGCCGGGGCGGTCCAGGAGGATGAAGCGGTCGTTCTCCCGGCGGAAGCCGCCGGTCATGCCCGTCTCCGAGTCCTGGTAGAACAGGAAGCTGTCGCAGTCGGCCTCGGTGATGTTCTTCCGGGCGGCCACCAGGCTGACGCCGGCGGTGATGGCCAGCTTCGTCTCCAGCATGCAGCCCACCATGCAGGTGACGCCGCTGGCCTCGGCGATGTCGCTGATCTTCAGGCCCGGCAGCAGGCCGCCGCACTTCATCAGCTTAATGTTGAGGATGTCGGCGCAGCCGCCGCGGACCAACGCCGCCGCGTCCTTGGGGTCGTGGACCGACTCGTCCAGCATCAGCTGCATGCCGCCGGCCTTGGCCCGCAGCTCCGCCATGCCGGCGTGGTCCCAGTAGGGCAGGCACTGCTCCACGGCCTCCACGCCAACGCGCCGGAAGCCCTCGATAGCGTACAGGGCGCGGGGAATGTTGTAGCCCTGGTTGGCGTCCACCCGCAGGCGGATTTCGGGGCCGACCTTCTGCCGGATCAGCTCCAGGGCGCGGATGTCGGCGTCGGGGTCGATGCCGCACTTGATCTTCAGGATGTGGAAGCCCTCCCGGCGGACGCACCGCTCGGCGGCCTCGGCCATCTGCTCCGGGGTGCTGATGCCGATGGTGATGTCGTTCTGCACCTCGTTCTGATAGCCGCCCAGCAGCTTGTATACCGGCTGGCCGCAGGCCTTGCCCATCAGGTCGAACATGGCCAGGTCCACGGCACACTTGGCCGCGCCGTTGCTGTAGATCACGTGGTCCATCATGGCGTGGATCTGCTCGATGCAGAACGGATCCATGCCCAGCAGGCCGGGCTTGAGCATCTCCAGCACGGCGATGACACCGTCGGGCGTCTCGCCCGTGACCGGAGCGAAGGGCGCGGCCTCGCCGTAGCCGGTCAGGCCCTCGTCGGTGGTGACCTTGATGAGGACCACCTCGGCGTAGTCGATCTCGGTGAAGGCGATCTTGAACGGCTCCAGCAGGTTGATGTGGAGCTTCTCCCAGGTGATGTCGGTGATTTTCATCGCGTTTCCTCCTTCCCGCCGCAGCGGACGAAGCAGATTTTCTCCGGTCCCTCCACGTCCAGCGCGGCGCGGAAGGCCGTCACGCGGCCCTGGGCGTCGATGTCGACGCAGGCCTCGATCAGCACACCGGGCAGCACGTGCGGCGCCTCCAGGTAGAAGTACTGGTTGGCGTAGTGGACGGCCGTCAGCACGGCGGTGCCCAGGTGGACGTCCAGGTCGGCGCCGTTGGGGACGATGGTGATGGTGCCGTAGCCGTCGTCGTGGTACTGCCCGGCGATGGCCTCCGGCGGCACGGGGCACGGCGCGTTCTGCGGGCGCCGGGCCCACAGGGCGTCGCGGTCAGCCGCCTGGTCCGCGGTCTGCTGGCGGTAGAACTGCTCCAGCTCCTGCGACCAGTCGCGGCCGCCGTGCAGCACGTGCTCCAGTGCCACGTAGCGCATGACCATGGCGCCGCGGACCTCGCCCAGGTTCGTCAGAATGGCGCAGGCAAAGTCGTCGTCGGGCAGGAAGCTCTGGTCGGCCATGAAGCCGTCGATGTGGCCGCCGTGCTGGACAACCCGGTGGCCGCGGAACACCTCCGTCATCAGGCCGAGGCCGTAGCCCAGGTTCGTGATCAGGGGACGCAGGGGCGCGGCGTTGTCCTCGTCGTTGGTGCGGATCATCTGCGGCGACGTCATCTCCCGGCACATGGCCTCGGAGAGGACGCGGCGGCCGTCGTACACGCCGCCGTTCAGGAGCATCCGGTCCCACTTGATGAGCTCCGAGGTGGCCATGTAGATGGAGCCGGCGGAGCCCATGGCGCCGATGTCGGCGTGGGGCACGGCGTACGCTGCGCCCCGGCCCTCGTCGTACAGGTAGGGGACGGCGCAGTTGCCCAGGGCCTGGGCCTCGGCGGGGCCGAAGGCGGCACGGGTGATGCCCAGCGGCTCCCAGAGCTGCTCCCGCACCACCTGCTGCCACGGCTTGCCGGTGATGCGGCGGATCAGGAAGCCGGCCAGAGCGAACATCTGGTTGCTGTACTGCCACTTGTAGCGGAAGGGCTGGTTGGGCTTCAGGTAGCGGAACATCCGGACGATGTCCTCCTCCGTCAGCACATCCAGCCGGGCGTACCACGACAGTTCGTGCCGCGGCAGGCCGCAGCGGTGGCAAAGCATGTCGCGGACCGTCAGGTGGCGCGACACGTACGGGTCGTACATCTCGAACTCGGGGATGTAGTCCCGGACGGGGTCGTCCAGGCCCAGGAGCCCCTGATCGGCCAGGGCGCACACGGCCCCGGCCACGAACGACTTGGTGCACGAGCCGATGGCGTAGAGGGTCTCCGCGTCGGCCGGCAGGCCGGCCTCCGCGTCCCGCTGCCCGCCGGAGACGGAGAACACCTGGCCGTTGTGGTAAATGGTGGCGCTGAAGGAGGGGACGTGGAACCGCGTCCGGACCTCCTCCAGGAGCTGCTGCCAATCCTGCCTGCTCATGGGATCACGCTCCCTCCTGCGTCGTCGTGTTCCAGCTGACGTCGGCGAACCGCTCGGCGCGGACGGTGGGCGTGTAGTTCAGGTTGGCGTTCCAGGCGATGCAGAGGGTCTTGTTGAACAGCGGCACGTAGATGCACTCCTCATCCAGCTGCTCCAGCAGCGCCTGGTAGAGGGAGACGCGCTCCTCGGGGTCCATGCAGGTGCTGGCCTCCTGCAGCTTGGCGTCCACGTCGGGGTTGGAGTAGCCGGCCATGTTCATGGAGCCGATGTGCTCCGTGCCGTAGTACGTGGACACCCAGCTCATGTCGTAGGTGTTCGTCTGACCCATGGCGCACATGCCGAAGTTGCCGCTCATGGCGTTGGCGACCAGCGTGTTGATCTCCAGCTCCTGGAGCGTGCTGGTGATGCCCACCTCGGCCAGCTGCTGCTGCAGGACGACGGCGGCGTCGGCGAAGTACGTGCCGCTGGGCGCCTGGATCTGGCCGATGTCGAGACCGTCGGCGTAGCCGGCCTCGGCCAGCAGCTCACGGGCGCGGTCGGGGTCGTACGTGTAGTCGGGCTCGATGTCGGCGTAGCTGGTCATCAGGGAGGTGACGAGGGTGTACGTCGGCGTGGCCATGCCGTCCATGGCCATGGTGATGATGTCGTCGCGGTTGACGGCGCAGGCGATGGCCTCCCGGACCAGCGGGTCGTCGAACGGCGCCTGGTTCAGGTTCATGATCATATACGTCACATGGTTCGTGGTCAGCTCGGCGGTGCCGAAGCGGTCGTCGGTCTTGAGGCGGTCCCAGGCCGAGATGTTGAAACGGGCGATGTCCAGCTCGCCGGCCTCAAAGGCGGTCAGCGCCGTGTTCTCGTCGACGATCAGCTGGAACGTCAGCGTGTCGACGGCCAGGGCGCCCTCGCGGTAGTCGGGGTTGGCCTCCATGATGACGGACACGTCCTGGGTGTACTCCTTGAGCATATAGGGGCCGGTGCCGCAGGCGTTGAAGCCCAGCATGCCGTTCTCGTCCTGATGCTCCTCGACGTACTTCTGGTTGACGATCAGCACGTGGGACAGGCCCTCAATCAGGCCGGGCGTCGGCTCGGAGAGGGTAACGACGACGGTGTTGGCCGCGTCGTCGGCCTCCACGGCCTCCACGGTGGAGACGTTGCTGTTCAGGTAGGCGCTGGCTACGGCCCGCTCGATGGAGAACTTCACGTCGGAGGCGGTCATCTGCTCGCCGTTGGTGAAGTAGGCGTCGTCCCGCAGGGTGAACGTGTACGACATGCCGTCGTCGGCGACGGTGTAGCCCGTGGCCAGGACGGGGTGCTCGTTCGTCTCGTCGTCCACGCTGTAGAGGGGCTCATAGATCTGGAAGCACAGGGTAAAGTCCGTGTCCAGGGACCAGTTGTGGGGGTCGAGGGTGGCGAAGGCGTCCGGGATCCGGATGTTCAGATTGCTGGTGTCGGCGGCGGACGCCGTGTCGCCGGAGCCGGTGTCGGAGCTGCAGGCGGTGCAGGCCAGCAGCATCGTCAGCGCCAGTGCGGCGGCCAGCAGACGCTTCATGGTTTTGGGCATGGGAAACTCCTTCTTTCTGTTTTATGTATGTAAAATACCAATTATATATAGTATTTCCTTCTGCCGGGCCCGTCAATGGGCAAAACGGCGAACGGAGGGAGAAAACCGGCCGGTTAGGTCATTCAAAATTCACAATTTCAGAATTTGTGTGAAAAACTTCTTTACATTGCAGGAGTGAAGTACGTATAATACGTATAATAAATCATGTCGTATTGTGCGCATCACCCGGAGATGGCAAACCGGGCCCGCGCGTCCGTCCGGGCGCGCGGGACATTTGGCTTTGCGCCGGCCGGAAGGAGCGAATGTGCGTGCTGAAATACATCTGTAAGCGCCTGCTGCTGATGATCCCCACGCTGCTGGGCATCATTTTCATCGTGTTTACGGTGATGGAGATGACACCGGGCTCGCCCGGGCGGACGATCCTTGGGACGGCCGCCACCCAGGAGCAGGTGGACCAGCTGAACCACGAGCTGGGGTACGACCAGCCGTTCCTGGTGCGCTTCTTTGACTACTGCGGCGACCTCCTTCACGGGGACATGGGCACGTCGTACCGGACCCGCACCGGCTTCACCACGGAGCTGGCCGGCCGGATGCCCACGACGCTGAAGCTGGGCCTGGCGGCCTTCGTCCTCTCGTCGATCCTCGGCGTCTCCCTGGGCATCCTCTCGGCCGTGAAGCAGTACTCCTTTGCCGACACCTTCTGTTCCACCACGGCCATCCTCTTCGCGTCGATCCCGGGCTTCTTCCTGGGCATGGTGCTGATCTACGTGTTCGGGCTGCAGCTGGGGTGGTTCCCCACCTTCGGCGGCAGCGACGGCATCCGCAGCTACGTGCTGCCGGTCATCACGCTGACCCTGTCGAACACCGTCATCGTCCAGCGCCTGACGCGGACGACCATGCTCGAAGCCGTGCGACAGGACTACATCCGCACCGCCCGCGCCAAGGGCTGCTCCCAGCGGCGCATCACCTGGAAGCACGCGCTGAAGAACGCGATCCTGCCGGTCATCACCGTCATGGGCATCAACGCCGGCAGCGTCATGGGCGGCGCCGTGATCTGCGAGACCGTGTTTTCCCTGCCCGGCATGGGCACGTATATCCTGACGGCCATCCGTTCCAAGGACATCCCGGTGGTGCTTTCGTCCACCGTGGTGCTGTCGCTGATCTTCTGCGTCATCATGCTGCTGGTGGACGTGCTGTACGCCGTCATCGACCCCCGCATCCGCGAGCGGGTCACCCGCTGAGGAGGGATTTCCATGAGCAAACTGCAGACGGAGCACGCCCGCCGCAAGCGCGACCAGCGCCGGGAGCACTCCCGGGAGACGTGGCGGCTGTTCTGTAAGAACAAGGCGGCATTGTTCGGCCTGGCCATTCTGATCCTGTTCGTGCTGATGGCGCTGTTCGCCGACGTGATCGTCCCGTACGAGAAGGCCATCGCCCAGGACGCGTCGGTGCGCCTCTCCGGCCCCACCGCCGAGCACATCTTCGGCACGGACAAGTACGGCCGCGACGTGTTCGCCCAGATCGTCCACGGCAGCCGCCGCTCCCTGTCCCTGGGCATCGGCACGACGCTGCTGTCGGTGCTGATCGGCGGCCTCATCGGCGCGTGCTGCGGCTTCTACGGCGGCAAGCTGGACGCCGTCGTCATGCGCATCTGCGACATCGTCATGTGCATCCCGGCGCTGCTGTTCGCCCTGGCGGTGGTGGCGGCCCTGGGCGCGGACATGATGAACCTCATCATCGCCATCACCATCATCAGTGTGCCCAGCTACGTGCGGGTCATCCGGTCGGTGATTCTCTCCATCGTGGAGCAGGACTATATCTACGCCGCGCGCCTGTGCGGCACCCGCAACGGGAAAATCATCCTGCGCCACGTGCTGCCCAACGCCATGGGTCCCATCATCGTCCAGGCCAGCATGAACGTGGCCTCTATGATGCTCACGGCCGCCGGATTGTCGTTCATCGGCATGGGCGTCCAGCAGCCGACGCCCGAGTGGGGCGCCATGCTCAACGAGGCGCGGGACTCCATGCTCGACGGGCACCTGCACCTGCTGCTGTTCCCCGGCGCGGCCATTGCCCTGAGCGCGCTCTCCCTGAATCTCGTCGGCGACGGCCTGCGCGACGCGCTGGATCCGCGCCTGAAGTCCTGAGGTGGTCCCATGAACGAAGAAAGAGCCAACGGCGTGCCTGCCGCCGGCGAGCCGCTGCTGCAGGTCTCCCATCTGCGGGTGAGCTTCCAGACGGACCGGGCGCTGCTGTGCGCCGTGGAGGACGTGTCCTTCACGGTGAACCGCGGCGAGACCCTGGGGATCGTCGGGGAGTCGGGCTGCGGCAAGAGCATCAGCTGCATGTCCATCCTGAAGCTGGTCCAGGGGGAGAACGTCCGGTACGAGGGCGGCGAGATCCGCTACGCCGGCGAGAACACGCTGACCATGACCGAGAAGCAGCTCCAGACGATCCGCGGGCGGAAAATCTCGATGATCTTCCAGGAGCCGATGACGGCCCTGAATCCGCTTTATTCCATCGGCGACCAGATGGGCGAGGTCCTGAAGCTCCACACGAAGCTCCGCAAGGGCGAGATCTGGACCCGCTGCTGCGAGATGCTCGAGAAGGTGCGGATCCCCAACCCGGGGGAGGTGCTGCAGCGGTACCCGTTCAACCTGTCCGGCGGCATGCGCCAGCGGGTGATGATCGCCATGGCCCTGCTGACGAATCCGGAGCTGGTGATTGCCGACGAGCCCACCACGGCCCTGGACGTGACGATTCAGGCCCAGGTGCTCGACGTGATGCGCCAGCTGCAGGGGGAGTACGGCTGCTCGTACATTTTCATCACCCACGACCTGGGCGTCATCAGCGAGATGGCCGACCGGGTGGTGGTCATGTACGGCGGGCGGGTCTGCGAGTGCGCCGAGACGGACACGCTCTTTGAGCACCCGTACCATCCGTACACCCGCGGGCTGATCGCCTCCCGGCCGTACCGCGGGATGCAGGCCGACCGGCTGCCGGTGATCCCGGGCAACGTGCCCTCCCTGAGCAACAAGCCCACCGGCTGCCCGTTCCACACCCGCTGCCCCGACGCCAGGGACTGCTGCCGGGAGGCGTTCCCGGAGGAGACGACGGTGGCCGAGGGGCACACCGTCGCCTGCTGGAACTATGCGAAGAAATGAGCGTGCGCCATGGATAACTTACTGGAAGTCAAGGATCTGAAAAAATACTTCCCCATCAAGGGCGGCTTCTTCGGCCGCACCGTGGCGGAGGTCCGGGCCGTGGACGGCGTCAGCTTCTCCATCCAGCGGGGCAGGGTGCTGGGGCTGGTGGGCGAGTCGGGCTGCGGCAAGTCCACGGCCGGGCGCGTCCTGCTGGGCCTGAGCCCCAGGACCGGCGGCGAGATCCGCTTCGACGGGGAGGACGTGAGCAAGGCGTCCAAGAGCCGCCAGCGGGAGCTGCGCCGGCGGATGCAGATGGTGTTTCAGGACCCGTTCTCGTCCCTGGACCCGCGGATGAACGTGGCCGAGATCATCTCCGAGGGCCTCGTCTCCTACCAGCTGTGCAGGACCCGCGCCGAGCTGGACGACCGGGTCCATCAGCTGATGGAGCAGTGCGGCCTGTTCCCCGAGCAGGCGTACCGCTACGTCCACCAGTTCTCCGGCGGCCAGCGCCAGCGCATCTGCATCGCCAGAGCCCTGGCCACCAGCCCGGACTTCATCGTGCTCGACGAGGCCGTCTCCGCCCTGGACGTCTCCATCCAGGCGCAGATCATCAATCTGCTCCGGGACCTGCAGGCGCGCATGGGGCTGACGTACCTCTTCATCTCCCACGACCTGAACATCGTCCAGTTCATCAGCGACCAGGTGGCCGTCATGTACCTGGGCGAGATCGTGGAGTACGGCACCACCGAGCAGATCTTCTCCCACCCGATGCACCCGTACACGGTGGCGCTGCTCTCCGCCGTCCCGGCGTTCACCCGGGAGGAGAAGGCACGGAAGCAGCGGATCCTGCTGGAGGGGGACCTGCCCTCGCCGTACGACATGCCGAAGGGCTGCCGCTTTGCCGGCCGCTGCCCGTACCGGCAGGACACCTGCGAGGAGACGAAGCCGGCGTGGACCGACCGGGGGGACGGCCACTGGTGCATGTGTCACAGACCGCAGCTTTGATGCGGCGCGCTGCGGGGGGCTGCCTGCGCCGCTGGATCCAGGAAAAGGCTTGACGCGCCTCGCACGGGGGAGCGCCGCAGAGGCACCGGCTCCCCGGAGGAGCCGGTGCCTGCACACGTTACGGAAGGAGTACAGACATGATTCTCTATGCGGACAGAATTCTTGCCGGCGACCGGACGACGGTGTGGGAGGATCGGGCGGTCTGCGTCCAGGACGGCGCCATCCGGCAGATCGGCAGCCTGGCCCAGCTGCAGGCGGCGTACCCGGAGGAGCCGGTGGAGACGTTCCCGGGCTGCACGCTGATGCCGGGGATGATCGACCTGCACGTCCACCTGGCCTGCACGTCGGAGCCGGACTACCACAATCCGTACAACGGCGTCTCCCTGCGGGCGCTGTACGCCGCCGGACGCATGCGCGCGACGCTGGCCGCCGGCGTCACCACGGTCCGGGACTGCGGCTCGGCCGACGGCATCGGCCCGGCCCTGAAGCGGGCGGCGGCCGACGGCCACATTCCCGCGCCGCGGATCTTCACCTGCCTGCAGGGCATCTGCATGACCGGCGGCCACGGCTCTGACGCGCTGCCCGGCGGCGTCATCGAGGCCGACGGCGTCGACGAGGTGCGCAGGGCCGTGCGCCGGAATCTCAAGCACGGGGCCGACTGCATCAAGGTGCTGACCAGCGAGGGCTTCCGGGGCGAGGAGCTGAGCCAGGAGGAGCTGAACGCCATTGTCCGGGAGGCGCACCGCTTCGGCCGGAAGGCCGCGGCCCACGCCGGCTACGGCCGCTCCCTGGACATGTGCATCGAGGCCGGCTTCGACTCCATCGAGCACGGCACCCATCTGACCGTGGAGCAGGCCCGGCGCATGCGGGAGAAGGGCATCACCTGGGTGCCGACGGTGCTGGTGTTCCACTACGTCCGGGAGAACGCCGAGGAGCAGCAGGAGACGGAGCAGGCGATCCTGCACCGCCTGCAGGAGAAGGCGCCGTCGCCGCCGCGTTTCCTGCAGGAGAAGCCGGATGTGGACGCCTATCTGAGCAGCTGCCTGGCGGCGTACCGGCAGAATTTCCGTTCCCTGTACGACACCGGCGTCCGCGTGGCCACCGGCACCGACACCGACTGCACCGACTTCGGCGGCGCGTCCCCGGTCGCGCTGGAGTGCACGTACATGGTCCGCTGCGGCCTGAAGCCGCTGGAGGCCATCGAGTGCGCCACGAAGAACGCCGCCGACCATCTGGGCCTGGGCGACCGGCTGGGGCAGGTGCGTGAGGGGTACCTGGCCGACCTGCTGCTGGTGAAGGGCGATCCCGCCGGGGAGATCACCGCGCTGTGGGACGTGGCGGCCGTCTATCAGGCGGGGCGCCGCGTGGTGTGACGCCCCCGGCGGCGGGAAAATTCCGGCGCCGCGCGGATATGCGTTGCCTTCCCGGGGGATTTTTGGTACAATAGTCCCGGATATTCCGGGAAGGGAGGGCTGCCTGTGGTTGCAGCATTCGTGGCGTCCCTGGGGTGGGAGGCGGCGGCCATGGTCGCCTTCCTGGTGCTGCTGGTGGCGCTGTACGGCGCGGTCTGCTGCCGCGCCCTGCGGCCCCGGCCCGGGACGCTGGAGTGGATCGCCCGGTACGACCGGCCGGCCCTGTCTCTGGCCGGCCGCTGGCAGCGGCTGGGCCGGCGCGACGCGCTGGCGCTGCCGGCCGCCTGCCTGGTGAGCCTGGCGGCCTGGGGCTTCGCGGCCTGGCAGAGCGTCCGGGCGCTGTACCCCGACGGCGGGCTTCCCGCGGCGGCCGTCTGGGAAATGGCCGTGTACTACGGGCTGCTGCCGGTGCTGACGGTGGCGGCGGCGTACGTGCTGATCCGCGGCCTCTACGGCAGCTCCATGGCGGCGCTGCTGGCGGCGCTGACCCTGGGCCTCGACCTGACGGCCGACCCGCTGGTGGTGCTGCTGGTGGCGGTGCCGGCCCTGCTGCTGGTCCGGTACCTGACGGCGCCGGCCGAAGCGCCCTTCGGCGCCGTCTGCCTGCGGCTGATCCTGGCGTTCGCGGCCAGCGCCGTGGGGTGGCGGGCCGTGCCGGGCCTGGCGGTGGTGCCGGCGGTGCTGCTGCTCCTGCTGCTGGCCGGCGCTGCCGGCCGCTTCGTGGAGCTGGGCCGCGGCTGGCTGCTGAAGGGGCTGGCGGCGGCACTGCTCTCACTGGCGGTGACGACCGTGCTGGCGTGGGTGCCCGCCGGTGCGGCGGCCGGGATGCCGGTGCCGCAGCTGCTGGTCTCCGGCGAATTCTACGCCTTCGCGGCCCGCAGCATCGGCACGGGCCTGACGAACACGTTCACGGCGTCGCCGGCCTGGCTGGTGACGCTGCTGCGCGACTGGCCGCTGCTGCTGTGCGGCCTGGCGGCCGGCATCGCCGCCGTGGGAGCGCTGGTGCGCCGGCGGGACTTCCGCGGGCTCATGGCGGCCCTGTGGCTGGCGGCTCTACTGGCCCTGTGGATCCTGGGCGGCGTATACGCCGCGCCCTTCGGGTGCATGCTGTGTCTGGGCGGCGTCTGGGGGACGCTCTGCAGCCGCGGCCGGCCCCGGCTGGCCCTGTTCGGCGGCTGCGTGCTGCTGGCCCTGCTGCTGGGGCAGTACACGGCGTCCTGGATCGTGTGGTGACGGCGCTTTGCGCCGGCACCCCGACGAAAATTTTACGACGGAGGAATGAACATGATTGCGATTGCGTGTGACCACGGCGCCCTGGCGCTGAAGGAGGCCATCAAGAAACACCTGACGGAGCGCGGCCTGACGTACCGGGACTTCGGCACCGATTCCGCGGCCAGCTGCGACTATCCCGACTTTGCCGGCCCGGCCGCCGAGGCCGTGGCCTCCGGCGAGTGTGACCGCGGCATCGTCTGCTGCACCACCGGCATCGGCGTGTCCATCACCGCCAACAAGGTGCACGGCATCCGCTGCGCCCTGCTGTCGGACCTGATGAGCGCCCGGCTGACCCGCCAGCACAACGACGCCAACATGATGGCCCTGGGGGCCGGCGTGGTGGGCGAGAAGCTGGCGCTGGAGATCGTCGACACGTTCCTGGACACGGCCTTCGAGGGCGGCCGCCACGCCCGCCGCGTGGAGAAGATGATGGCGTACGAGGGGAAATGAGCGCACTTTCTGAGGCCGTAGAGGCCGTCGTGCGCCGGGCGGGGCGGCAGCTCCTGGAGGTGCACGGGGACAAGGGCGTCCGGGAAAAGAGCGCCCATCAGGATCTCGTCACCCGGTACGACGGGCAGATCCAGCGGTTCCTGGAGACGGAGCTGCTGGCCCTGCTGCCGGAGGCCGGCTTCCTGGGCGAGGAGGACCTGGGGGACGATGCCCCGGTCGGGCGGGAGACGGTGTTCATCGTCGACCCCATTGACGGGACGACGAACTTCGTCAAGGGCCTGCCCCACTGCGGCATCTCCGTGGGCCTGGCCCGCGGCGGCGTCATGGAGCTGGGCGTCGTCTACGACCCGTACCTGGACGAGCTGTTCTCGGCCGTCCGCGGCGGCGGCGCCTTCTGCAACGGCCGGCCCCTGCACGTGTCCGGCGCGTCCCTGGCCGACAGCGTCGTCGTGCTGGGCACCTCCCCGTACTACCGGCAGTACGCCGACCGGACGTTCGCCCTGGGCAGGGCGCTGTTCCTGCGGGCCATGGACGTCCGGCGGATCGGCGCGGCGTCGCTGGACCTGTGCTATCTGGCGGCGGGGCGCATGGACTGCTACTTCGAGTACCTGCTGTCGCCGTGGGACTACGCGGCCGGCAGCCTGATCCTGCAGGAGGCCGGCGGCGCCGTCACGGCGCTGGACGGCAGCCCGCTGCGGTTCGACCGCCCCTGCTCCCTGGCCGCCGGCACGCCGGAGGCTCACCGGGAGCTGCTGGCCCTGGCGGCGGAGATCGGATAAGAGCATCAAGCGCCCCGGGCGGCACTGCCGCCCGGGGCGCTTTGCAGTTGCGATGCGCGGCGCCTACACCACGAAGCCGCCGCTGACGCCCAGCACCTGCCCGGTGACGAAGGGGGCGTCCAGCAGGGAGACGATGGCCCTGGCCGCGTCGTCCGGCGTGCCGTTGCGGCCCAGGGGCGTCTCGGCGGCCAGCTCGGCCATGGTCTCCGGCCCCAGGCCGGCCACCATGTCCGTCTCGATGACGCCGGGGGCCACGCAGTTGACGCGGATGCCAGAGGGGCCCAGCTCCTTGGCCAGGGCCTTCGTCAGCGCGATGACGGCGCCCTTGGTGGCCGAGTAGCACGCCTCGCAGGAGGCGCCCACCTGGCCCCACATGGACGAGACCGTCACGATGGCGCCGCCCTGGCGGGCCAGCATGGCCGGTAGCACGGCGTTGACGCAGTGATAGATGCCGCGGACGTTGACGGCGAACAGCCGGTCCCACTCCGCCTCGGAGATCTGTGAGATCAGCCCGTAGTGGGCGATGCCGGCGCAGCAGACGAGGCCGTCGGCCGGCGGCAGGCGGCCGATGGCGGCCCGGACGGCGGCGCCGTCGGCCACGTCGGCCCGGACGGCCTCGGCGCCGGTGGCTTCGGCCACGGCGGCGGCGGCGTCCTCCCGGGCGGCGTAGAGGAAGGAGACCCGGTTCCCCCGGGCGGCCAGCCGCCGGACGACGGCGGCGCCGATGCCGCGGCTGCCGCCGGTGACGATGATGTGCATGAAGCCCTCCTTGCTGCGGCGGGTAAGACGAACCGGCGCCCCGCCGCGGCGGGCGGCGGGGCGCGACGGATCAGCGGCGCCGGCTGCGGCTCCGGTGATCCGAATACTGCTTCAGAGAGGAGATCTTGCTGTCCGAGTCCTGCATGAACTGCTTGAGCATGTCGTCGAACGACTGGGGCTCTCTGGGCTGGGACGGGCGGAAGGACTCCGCGCGGGGACGGTCGGACGCGCGCCCGCGGGGACGGTCGGATGCCGGCCGGCCGGACGAGGGGCCGTGGCCGGACTGCTGCCGGGGCGGCTCCAGGGTGCGCTTGATGGAGAGGTTGATTTTACCGGCAGGGTCCACAGCGATGACCATGACCTTGACGTCCTGGCCCTCGGTCAGGTGGTCGTGGATGTCGCTGACGTAGGCATGGGCAATCTCGGAGATATGTACCATGCCGGTACGGTTGCCGGGGAGCGAAATGAAAGCGCCGAATTTGGTGATGCTTTTGACTTTGCCGTCAACAATCGTTCCTACTGTGAAATCCATATTCTGTGCAATGTCCCCCTTGTTGGTGTCGCCCAGGTCCGGCGGCGGAAGCTATCTGCCGGCGTCGCGGAAGTCGATCTCGCCGTTGTAGCGCATGCCGAGCTTGCTGCGGGCGATTTTCTCCACGCCTTCGTCCGTGTCCATGTTGGCGATGTCGTCACGGAGCTCCTGGTTTTCCTGCTCCAGCGCGGACTTGGACTCGGCCAGAAGCGCGGCCTGACTCTGCGCGGCGTCGATCTGCGGCTGGAGGGAGACGAGGGTAATGGCAGCGTACACCACCAGAACCAGCATCAGCAGCTTGATCCAAAGCGATGTCTTCTTGAACTTCATGCGGGACTCCTCCAGTCGTTTCACGGTGCCGGCGGGCGGCTTGCCTCTGCCCACTCCTTATTCTAACCCATTTGGCCGCCGTTGAAAAGAGATTTTTTGCAAGTTTTTTGGCTTTTTTGTATAACGCGCGCAGAGGAAGGGTCAGGAGCGCGAAAAGCCGGCGGATTCCGCGGCCCAGCAGCCCCAGCGCACGGAGCACCAGCGGGCTCAGGGCGACGAAATACGCCCCGGCGCCCAGGGTCAGCGCCGGATAGAAGAACAGGGGGAACTGCCCCTGGCCGGCCAGCAGCGCCAGCAGGACCAGGGCGGGGAAGAGCAGCAGGCAGTACAGCGCGTCCAGCAGCACCGTCAGCCGCGGGAAGCCCCGGCGCAGGGCCCGCAGCACGTCGTAGACCAGGGCCAGGCCGATGCCGGCCGCGGCGGCGCAGAGGAACTGGGCGGCCTGCAGGGCGACGGGCAGCTCCATCTCAGCCGAAGAGCCGGGCCAGGAAGCCGCCGGCCGTCCGCTGGTCGTCCTCGTAGACCATGGAGTCCACGGTGCCGTCCACGTGGACCTGGCCGCCGTCCAGGCTCAGCAGGGACAGATGCAGCTGCCGCCCGCGGAGCACCAGGGTGCCGCGGGTGGTGTGGAGCACGGCGGTGTTCTCGTCGAAGCTCTCCACGTCGGTGACGCCGGTGAGATTCAGCTTGCTGCGGCCCTCCAGCACCAGCCGGTGGGGCAGCTCCAGGGACTTGTCTTCCTGCGGATATGCTGCCATGGGGATCCTCCTTCCAAGCAAAAAGGCGGGGAGCGTTTTGCTCCTCGCCATTGTATATGCGCGCCGGGACAGGCTTATGCCGGAAAATCGTCCGCCGGGTAGAACGTCAGGCTGTACTCCCCCAGGGTGACGACCAGCGTGGCCCGGCGGCTGCCGTCGTCGTAGACGGTCCAGCTGCACGATGCCGGGCCGGACGCCGCGCCGGTGTCGAAGGTGTAGAACCGGCCGTCCCGCTGCCACGCGCCGTCGGTGCCGCTGCCGCCGCCGGTGATGGAGAACGTCCCGTCGCCCACGGCCATGGTCACGTCCACCTGCCGCGCCCCATCCCACGCCCATAGGCCGGGGGCGCAGGCCACCACGGCGCCGTCCGGGCCGGTCTGGGCCGTGAACAGCCGCCACGTCCCCTCCAGCGGCGGCTGCGCCGGGGCACAACTGCTCAGCAGCAGGAGCAGCGCCAGGACGGCCGCCGCCCGCCTCACCGGCGGCACCTCCGCCACAGCAGCACTGCCGCGACCACTGCCGCAGCTGCCAGGACCGGCAGGCACCAGCTGGGCAGCCCCGACCCGGTGAGCTGGATGGACGTGACGCTGACCGCGTAGCCGATGGCATCCGGCGGCGGCGCCATGGCCACCCGGTAGGCGAACAGCCCCAGCAGACCGGCCGCCGCCAGCAGCAGCGCCGCCGGCACCCACACCGGCACCGGCCGGACGCCCAGCTGCTCCCGGAGCGCCGCGGCGTATTCCGCCGCCGGCCCCAGCCGCGCCAGCACGGCCTCCGCCGGCTCGCCGCGGGCGGCGGCCTCGGCGAACGCCTCCTCCAGATCCCGGCGCACCTCCGGCCGGAAGCGCCGGGGCAGCGTCTCCGTCACCCGGCGCACGTACGCCTGCTGCTGCTTCGTCATGGCTGCATCTCCTCCTGCTGCTCCAGAAATCCGTCCACGCACGCCCGGTACGCCTGCCAGAAGTCCCGCAGCGCCTGCAGCTGCCGGCGGCCGTCGTCGGTCAGGGCGTAGTACTTCCGGGTGCCGCCGTTGGCGGCCGCTTTCTCCAGCCGGCTGCGCACCAGGCCGGCCCGCTCCAGCCGATAGAGGATCGGGTAGACCGTCCCCTCCCGGGCGTAGCCCAGCACCGCCGCGCCGCCGCGGTTCAGGGCCTCCAGCAGGGCGTAGCCGTACGTCTCCCCCCGGCCGATGAGGCTCAGGAGGATCAGCTCCAGGGAGCCCTTCTTGAACTGCTGGACCGTCTTGCCGTCCATGGCACACCTCCTAGGCATTGCTGTTTTGCAATACTAAATAGTGATGCCAATATACCACACGGCCGCGCCCTTGTCAAGGGGGGCGGTTTCTGGTATGCTGGACGGGAAGGAGGCGAAGCGTCTTATGATGAAGAAATGTAAGCTGACCGTCCTGCGGACGACGCTCCAGGAGGACCTGGCCCGGGAGTACGGCGTGCCGGGCCTGGGGCCGTGCCCGCTGATGCGGGAGGGGCAGGTGTTCTACACCGACTATTCCCGGCCCGAGGGCTTCTGCGACGAGGCGTGGAAGGCCATCTACCAGTACGTGTTCGCCCTGGCCCACGGGGTGGAGGACGGCTGGTACTACGACGACTGGATCGACCCGCGGCACAGGGGCGTGGCCATCTGCTCGTGCAACGACGGGCTGCGCCCCGTCATCATCAAGGTCGAGCGGGTGGAGCAATAGCGCGCAGAAAGCCCTCCGGCATGGGAGCCGGAGGGCGCAGCTTGTCAAAAAAGTCTCTCACGAGAATTTTTTGACAAGCTGTGCACGAATTTGCAACTTCAAAAGTTGCAAATTCAGGTTTGATTGAACGCGAAAGGGAACCCTGACGGTTCCCTTTCACACTATCCCTCCCTCCGAATCCTTCAGCCAGAACGGTTTTTTGGCAGTCTCAGCCCTCCGGCATGGGAGCCGGAGGGCTTCTTTTCTCTGCGCTCACTGCGCCGGCAGGTCGCCGTATTCGGCCAGGTCGCCCGGCAGGTCCACGGCGGCGGCCGGCGCCACCGTCAGATGCACCGTGTACGTCTGCCGGCCGGAGGCCACCGTGTACGCGCCCAGGTCCGCCGCCACCGTCCGGAGGACGCCGCCGGGGCCGACGGTCAGCTCCTCGCTGAGCGTCTCGGTGCCGGTGGGATGCAGGCCGTCCCAGAGGCCGTATACGCCTGGGCAGAGCTGGACGCGCCAGGCATCCGGCGTCGCCGTGGCCGCGTAGTACGAGCCCAGGGGCTTGACGGACGCGGCGTTGGCCGCCATCCGCTGCGGCGTCCGGGCCAGGGCGTCGGCGAAGGACAGGGGCTGGCGGGTGCGGGAGGTGCCGTCGTCCACGTAGAGGAAGCCGTCGGCCCAGGCCATCGTCACCGGCGCTGCCGGCCAGCCGGGCAGCTCCGGATCCTCGCCGGAGACGGTGCAGACGAACTGCTCCGCAGCCGGGTCCACGGTCACGGTGGCCTCGGCCCGGCGGCCCTCCACGGTGCCGTCATCGGTGGTCATGGTCCAGTAGCCGTCCAGCAGCAGCACCGCCGTGACGGTGTACGGCCCCTGGGGCAGGGAGATCGCCGCGCTCCGGTACGCGTTCCAGCCGTCCACCGCCTCGCGGAGCCGGGCCTGCTCCGGAATGGCGCCGGCCGCCTCCAGGTTTGCCAGCAGGTCCGGCCCGCCGGACACCGGGGCGCAGGCCAGGGCCGCGCAGCTCATGGCCGCCATCTGCTCGCGGGTCAGCGAGCCGCCGGGGCACGTGACGGCGTTGACGATGCCCAGGGTCTCTGCCTCGGCCAGCGCCGCGTCGTAGTCCGGTTCGCGGCCCAGGGCACGCAGCAGCAGCGCTGCGTACTGCTGGGCCGTGCACGGCAGGGCGCTGCCGAAGGTGTCGCCGTCGATGCCGCGGACGAGGCCGCGCTCCCAGAGGTACTGGACGTACGGTGCGGCCCAGTCCCGGACGTCGGTGAACGGCGCGGTGTACGCCTCCGCCGACAGCGCCGCCTCCTCGGCGCCCAGCAGACGGACGAGCATGGCGGCCGCCTCGGCCCGGGTGGGGGCGCGCTCCAGCTCCAGGCCGCGGTCGGTGCCCAGCAGCAGGTCGGCGGAGCGGAGGAGGCTGGCGTGCTCCGAGAGGTCTGCGGCCAGCGCCGCCGGCGCCAGCAGCAGCACCGCGGCCAGCAGCGCGGCCAGCGTGCGGATCGTGCGTTTCATGGAGCTCCCTCCTTTTTTCTCAGTTTACACCGGCCGCCCCGCGGAATGCAACCACAGAACGGTTACAGTCCGGCAACAGGCGGCTACAAAAACGACGTGCCGCAGGGGAACCCTGCGGCACGCGGTATGCGGAAACTGGGACGCTTACACGGAGGCAGCTTCCTGCTCCGGCGAAGCGGCGGCGATGTCGGAAACGTCAACGTACGTGCCCAGATCGTCGGGCAGGGTGACGGTGACGGCGTCGCCCAGGACGATGTCGGAGATGTCGGCCGTCATGTTGACGGTGACGGTCTGGCCCTCGGCCTCCATGGTCATGGCCATCGTCATCTCCATGGTCTCCAGGCTGTCGCCGCGGAAGCCCATGGTCATGGTCAGCTCACCGATGGACAGCTCGCCGGACATGCCCATCTCCTCGGTGGGCATCATGGAGAGCACCGTGCCGATCAGGCTGTTGAACGGGGCAGTGGCGTACGTCACCTCGTAGTACGTGATGCCGCCGCGGGTGGTGCGGGTGATGTCGGAGAACGCGGAGAGCGGCTCCCTGGACGACTCGGCGGCAGCGGGCATCTGGCCCATGTACTCCTCAAAGGACAGCGGCATCCGGATCTTCTGACCCATGGAGTCCATGTAGAGGGCGCCGTCGGTGTAGTAGCAGTTGACGGTGACCTGGGTGGTGGCATCCTCGGCGGTCATGCCGGCCGACTCGGCCATGTCGGGGTCGATGGTCATGGTCATATCCATGGTGTAGGCCATCTGGGTCTCATCCATCTGCTCCGGGTTGGCGATCATGGCCACGTCGGTGCTCACTTCCGCAGACATGAGGGGCGCGTTGGCGATGGTGACGTCCATGCTCATTTCCAGGTACATGGAGACGTTCGTCTCGTCCGCAGAGGAGGCAGAGGCGGCGACGTAGGCGCGGTACGCCTCGAACATCTCGTCGTAGCCCTTGGCGTCGTCGATGGCGCCGTCGTCCACCAGCTTCGTCAGCAGGTCGGCCTCACCCGTCTTGGGGGCCGTGGCCAGGGCCGTGAAGCTCATGGCGGCCACATCGTCCCGCAGGAAGTTCTGCGGATCGCAGTTCAGGTCGTCCACGACGCCCAGCTCCCGGGCAAAGTCCAGAGCCGTGGCGTACGTGAAGTCGCCGCCCTCGGCGTCGGAGTAGCCCAGGGCGCGCAGCAGGAAGGTGGCGTACTGCTGGGCCGTGCAGGGACGGCTGGCGCCGAAGGTGGTATCGTCCATGCCGTTGGACAGGCCGTTGTCATACAGATACTGCACGTACGGCTGCGCCCACTCGCGGACGTCGGTGAAGGGGGCGGTGTACGCCTCGATGGCCTGGGCCTCCTCCTCGGCGCCCAGCAGGCGGACGAGCATGGCGGCCGCCTCGGCGCGGGTGGGAGCGCGATCCAGGTCGTAGCCGGCGTCGGTGCCCTGGAACAGGCCCAACTCATGGAGCGCGTCGGCACAGTGTGTGAAGTCGGCTGCGAAGGCGGAAACCGCCAGCAGTGCCGCCAGCGCCACCGTGAGCACCAGCAGCTTGACAAAGCGTTTCATCATGTGGTTCCTCCTAACGATTCTGTCTTTCTGAACTCGCAGGCGGGGCCTGCGTATTCTGATGATAGCACAGCGCCCGGCGGTTTGCAAGGAAGTGCCGGGCATTTTTGCGCCCTTTGCCGCCGCTCCGGACGGGAAAAGGCGGCAGTTTTCAGAATACTCCGAAAATTTAACGAAATCTTTACAATATTCGACAGAATTTTAATAGAAATTTACGAGGATTTTCGATATCATAAAAAGGGCAGTATCGCATTTTACAGAGTCCTGCATCCAAAAGACTGGGGAGGAAGAGAAACGGTGGAGATCACACTCTCATGGTTCCTGGAGCAGCTGGGCGGAAGCCCGGTGCTGCTCGTCACCGTGCTCCTGACGCTGGGCGTCATTTTCGTCAACGGGTGGACCGATGCACCCAACGCCATTGCCACGTGTGTGGCGACCCGCTGCATTTCTCCGCGGGCGGCGGTGCTGATGTCGGCGGTGTTCAATTTCCTCGGCGTGCTGCTGATGACGCTGATCAATGCCACCGTTGCGGCCACCATCACCAACATGGTGAATTTCGGCGGCAACACCGGCGAAGCCACCACCGCCCTTTGCGCGGCCCTGTTCGCGATCATCCTCTGGGCCGTCGTCGCCTGGTATTTCGGTATTCCCACCAGTGAGAGCCACGCGCTGATCGCCGGCCTTTCCGGCGCGGCCATTGCGCTCCACGGCGGCACCGCCGGTATCAACGGCGGGGAGTGGATGAAGGTCATCTACGGCCTGGTGCTCTCCACGGTGCTGGGTTTCGGCACCGGCTTCCTCTACACGCGGCTGACGGAGTTCGTCTGCCGGAACATGGACCGGCGCAGGACCGTCGGCTTCTTCCGCGGGGCGCAGGTGTTCGGCGGCGCGGCCATGTCGTTCATGCACGGCGCCCAGGACGGGCAGAAGTTCATGGGTGTCCTGATGCTGGGCGTGTTCCTGGCCCGGGGCGACGCCAATACCGGAACGTTCGTGCTCCCGGTCTGGATGATGCTGCTCTGCTCGGCCATCATGGCCCTGGGCACGTCCCTGGGCGGCTACAAGATCATCAAGTCGGTGGGCATGGACATGGTGCACCTGGAGCCGTACCAGGGCTTCGCCGCCGACATGGCCGGCGCTACGTGCCTGCTGGTCTCGTCGGTGTTCGGCCTGCCGGTCAGCACGACCCACACCAAGACGACGGCCATCATGGGCGTCGGCGCCTCCCGGCGGCTGTCGTCCATCCACTTCGACGTGGTGCGGGACATGGTGCTGACCTGGGTGCTGACGTTCCCCGGCTGCGGCCTGATCGGATTCTTCATGGCGAAGCTCTTTATCGCCCTGTTTTAGGAAAGGATGCGTGCACAATGCCCAAGAAAAACGAGGACTTTACGTTTGACGCCTTTGTCCGCGGCATCGAGGCCTCCTGCGACGCGGCAGCCATGGTCCACGACGCCATCATCAACTACGATCCGGAGAAGCTGCCGGCACAGCTGGAGGACCTCCACGCCATCGAGCACCGGGGCGACGAGGTCAAGCATGAGCTGGTCTCCAAGGTCTCCCGGGCGTTCATCACGCCGCTGGAGCGGGACGACATCCTGACGCTGATCCAGGCCGTGGACAGCGTCACCGACTCGGTGGAGGACATCCTGATCCGCATGCGCATCACCGGCGTCCGCCGGATGCGCAGCGACGCGGCCGACTTCGCCAAGCTGCTGGTCCGCTGCACCGACGCCACGCGGCAGCTGCTCCAGGAGTTCCGGCACTTCAAGAAGTCCAAGAAGCTCAACGAGTACATCATCCTCGTCAACCACATCGAGGAGGAGGGCGACGCCATGTACATGGAGGCCATGCGCCGCCTGCACACCGGCGTGGAGGATCTTCTGCAGCTGGTGATCTGGCGTGAGATCTACGACTTCTTCGAGCGCTGCTTCGACGCCTGCGAGGACGTGGCCGACATCGTCGAGAACCTGGCCATCGGCAACACCTGATCAAGACACCAAAGGGCCCGGCGCTCTGCGCCGGGCCGCAGCTTGTCAAAAAAGTCTCTTATGAGAATTTTTTGACAAGCTGCGCACGAATTTGCAACTTCAAAAGTTGCAAATTCGGGTTTGATTGAACGCGAACGGTCCAGACCGGCTTCTCTTGGCCTTCGGCCAATTCACCTTCAGGGGACCCTGACGGTCCCGCCTCCGCGCCAAGCGCCGCCCGCGTTGCGGGCGGTTGCGCTCCGGCACGCTCTGCGGAGCAGCCTTTCACACTTTCCCTCCCTCCGAATCCTTCGGCCGG
>CAJFNY010000048.1 GCA_904395865.1 uncultured Oscillospiraceae bacterium | reverse complement strand
TGCTCCGACGTGGCACCCCCGGCGCGACTCGAACGCACTACATTCCGCTTAGGAGGCGGACCCTCTATCCTGGTGAGGTACGGGGGCGGGTGTGACGATATTTTACTGCACTTCCGGCAGGCTGTCAAGAATTCGATGGAACATTCCCTCCGGGGCGCATAGAATAACATGTGCTGCGCGAAGGGAGGGATCTGCAGATGATCACGGTGCCGTCCCCCGGTCAGGGGGATGTGGATGAGATGATCTTCGCCGACGTGGAAAATACCGTCAGTCAGCGATAACGGGGCGAGCCGAAAGGCTCGCCTTTTCCTCTTTACAGCTGTGGTTTTTTCGGCTATAATTTCTTTGATAATCCATTCTATATCCGACTGTGAGAGTGAAATTCCGTATGATGATCGAGTTCGACGAATACAAAGGCAAGCTCAACAGCCTGAAGCCGAAGCTGGACGAGCTGGCCGCCTCGCTGAACCTGGAGGCCGACGGCGAGGAGCTGGAGCGGCTCCACGCCCAGATCGAGGCCCCCGGCTTCTGGGACGACCAGGAGACCTCCCAGAAGGTCATGAAGCGCGCCCGCCAGCTGGAGGCCAAGGCCGAGCGGTACCAGAAGATGTGTGCCGACTGGGACGACCTGATGACCATCTGTGAGATGGCTCAGGAGGAGAACGACGACTCCATGCTCGACGAGCTGACCGAGGGCTACGGCAAGCTGGAGCAGGCCATGGAGTCGGCGCGGCTGGAGACGCTGCTGACCGGCGAGTACGACCACTCCAACGCCCTGCTCTCGTTCCACGCCGGCGCCGGCGGCACCGAGGCGCAGGACTGGTGCCAGATGCTCTACCGCATGTATACCCGCTGGGCCGAGCGCCACGGCTACACGTACAAGATCCTCGACTATCTGGACGGCGACGAGGCCGGCCTCAAGTCCGCCGACATCATGATCGAGGGGCCGGACGCCTACGGCTTCCTCAAGAGTGAATCCGGCGTCCACCGCCTGGTGCGCATCTCCCCGTTCGACGCCTCCGGCCGGCGCCACACGTCCTTCTCGGCCGTGGAGGTCATCCCGGAGATTCCCGACGACGTGGAGGTGGACATCCGTCCCGAGGACATCGAGATGCAGGTCTACCGCTCCTCCGGTGCCGGCGGCCAGCACATCAACAAGACCTCCTCGGCCGTCCGGCTGATCCACAAGCCCACGGGCATCGTCGTCTCCTGCCAGACGGAGCGCAGCCAGTTCCAGAACAAGGAGACGTGTATGAAAATGCTCCGCTCCAAGCTGGTGGAGATCAAGGAGCGGGAGCACCTGGAGAAGATCTCCGACATCAAGGGCGACCAGAAGAAGATCGAATGGGGCAGCCAGATCCGCAGCTACGTGTTCATGCCCTACACGCTGGCCAAGGACACCCGCACCGGCTTTGAGTCCACCAACATCAACGCCGTCATGGACGGCGACCTGGACGGCTTCATCAACGCCTATCTGACGTGCGCCGCCACCGGCACCTGGGCCACAAAATAACCGAAAAACCATTTTTCTTCCGCCCGCCCCTTGCATTGGCGGGAGAAATATGGTATGATTTCTGTTGCGATTATCCCGCAGCTCCGCTGCGCATTCCCGGCCGCCGGCGGCGGTCCGCTGAAACTGGAGGAAGTCATGTCTGTTCCTGCAATCATTGTCACCATCATCCTCGTGATCTCCGCCGTGCTGCTCATCGGCATCGTGCTGCTGCAGTCCGGCAAGAGTGAGGGCCTGTCCGGCGCGCTCGTCGGCTCCTCGTCCGACTCCTTCCTGGGCCGGAACAAGAGCCACACCTGGGACGCCAAGATCGCCCGCGCCACCAAGTGGATTGCGGCGGTGTTCCTGGTCTGCACCTTCGTGCTGAATCTCCTGTAATGGCCCCGGTCCGCGGAGACTCGCGGACGGCAACCGAAGATGAACGACGGCGTGGTATGCCAAATGGCATGCCGCGCCGCTTTTTTGTGCAGCTCACGGCTGCGCCGTCAGCGCTGCCGCCGGGACGAGCTCCACGCCGGTATAGTAATGGGTCAGGATTTCCCGGAAGTCGGCGCCTGCCTCCGCCATGGCCTTGGCGCCGTACTGGCTCATGCCGACCCGGTGGCCGTAGCCCCGGGTTTCAAAGACGATGGCATCTGCTTCCACCGCCACTGCAAACTGCGCCGAGCGAAGGCCGAACATCGTCCGGAGTTCCGTCCCCGTAAAGGATTCGCCGCCGATTCGCATCGTGGCCACGCCGCCGCCCTCCGTGTACGTCACGCCGCCGAACCAGGCCGCCGGGTTCTCCGACAGGTCCGCCGTCGGCGCCTGCTCCAGAATGGCCGAACGGAAGGTTTCCAGCGGCACGGAGACGGTGTCCTGGTACGGCGCGGCCGTCTCCTCTCCCGGGCTCTCCACCGACTGGAGGTACGGCACCTCGCCGCCCCAGACGGCAGCTGCGTCCTCCGTCCGTCCGCCGGAGCACGAGAAATACACCGCGTCGATGAGCGCCCCGTCATAGACGAGCACCAGCCCGTCCGTGGCCTCCACGGCCGCCCGGACCTGCGCGGCGGCAGCCTCCCAGTCGTTGCCCAGACGCGCCTGTGCCTCCTCCGCCGTCAGGTACTGCTGGCAGCAGCTGCCGTCTGCGCAGACGTCTGCATCGTCGTGCTTCGGCGCCAGACGGCGGCGCAGCGTAAACGTCCGGGCCGCCACGGCCTGGGCCTCCAAAGCCGCCAGGGGGAAGGACGCCGGCATCTCCCCCAGGACCACACCCTCCAGATAGTCCGCCATGGTCATGGTCTCCAGCGCACCGTCCATCCGGACCGTCACCGTCTGCGCTGCATCCCACAGGCCGGCCGCCTCCGTGGCCGGCTCTGTCTCCGGCAGACCGTCCAGCGCCTCCGGCGCTGACACCGCCGTCGAATCTGCAAGTTCAGCTGATGCAGATTGCAGCAGAAGCGGTGCCAGCCCCAGCAGCAACGCGGCTGCAAGGCATCCTGCAAAAAAGGCCTTTTTCATGATTTCCTCCTTTGTTTTGCATAATTTATATCATGATGTTTCATTTTTCCGCGGTATCTCCGGCAGCTCTCCATTTATTTTGAATTTTATCATTATTTTTCTTGCATTTTATATTGACGAATCATTTCTTATCTGCTATGATGATTCCAGAACAAAAATGCGAGAGGATGAATGACATGACTCCAAGTGCTGCATATGAGCGCGACAACGAGTACGTCCGCAGCCTGATTGCCGGTATTGACCGCAATACCACCGCAACGCTGAGCCGGATGATGCGCGACGACGTGCAGGTCAAGCGCGGCCTGCGCAACGCCGACGGCACCGGCGTGATGATCGGCTATACCCGGATCGGCAACGTTTCCGGCTATACCATCGTCGACGGCGAGCGCGTTCCCATGGAAGGTCACCTCTCCTACGCCGGCTACGATGTGGTGGACCTGATCAACGGCTATCAGGAGGAAAACCGCTTCGGCTTCGAGGAAGTTGCCTACCTGCTGCTGCTGGGCCGGCTGCCCAACGCGTCGGAGCTGCAGAAGTTCCAGAACTTCCTGTACGACAACATGCCGCTGCCGCCCAACTTCACCGAGGACATGATCCTCAAGCACCCCTCCCGCGACATCATGAACCAGCTGGGCCGCTCGGTGCTGGCGCTGTACTCGGCCGACCCGAACCCTGACGACACCTCCCTGGAGAACATGGTCCGCCAGTGCTTCCAGCTGATCGCCCGATTCCCGACGATCATTGCCCACTCCTACGCTGTCAAGCTGCACTACTTCGACGACAAGAGCCTCTTCCTCCACCGGCCGGTCAGCGGCCTGTCCATCGCCGAGAACTTCCTCCGCTGCATCCGCCCCAACATGAAGTACACCGAGGAGGAAGCGCGTCTGCTGGATCTCTGCCTGGTGGCCCACGCGGAGCACGGCGGCGGCAACAACTCCACCTTCACCTGCCGCGTCCTCTCCTCCACCGGCACCGATACCTACTCGGCCATCTCCGCGGCCGTGGGCTCCCTGAAGGGCCCGAAGCACGGCGGCGCCAACCGGCAGGTCATGAACCAGTTCAACGAGATCAAGGCCGCCGTCCACGACTGGAAGGACGATGAGGAGGTGGCCGGCTATCTGCGCCGCATCCTGCGGAAGGAGGTCGGCGATCACTCGGGCCTGATCTACGGCATGGGCCACGCGGTCTACACCGTCTCCGACCCCCGCACGCTGATGCTGAAGAAGTATGCCCGCTCTCTGGCAGAAAAAACCGGCATGCTGGACGAGCTGGAGCTGATGGAGTCCATCGAGCGCCTCTCCCCCGCCCTCTTTGCCGAGGTCACAGGCAAGGACAAGCAGATGTGTGCCAACGTCGATATGTATTCCGGCCTGATCTACACGATGCTCGGCATCCCGCAGGAGCTGTTCACGCCGGTCTTTGCCCTGGCGCGCATCACCGGCTGGTGCGCCCACCGGATCGAGGAGGTCGTCACCGGCGGCCGCATCATGCGCCCGGCCTACCGCGCACTGTTCCAGCACCAAGAGTATATTCCGCTCAGCGAGCGCGCATAACCGAAACGAAAGCGCCGCGGCGGGGCAACGTCCCGCCGCGGCGCTTCACATCAGCAGCCCGCCCGGAGCTTCCTTTCGGAAGCCCCGGGCGGGCTGTTCGCTGTTCCGAGATTCGTTCCGGTTCACGGTGTGCGGAAATCGTCCACCGTATACAGCCGGTCCAGCGGATAGTACCGGAAGCCGTCGCTGCTGCCGTTGACGGTGATCCGTACGCCGCGGATGCCGTCCAGAGACGCCAGCGTCTCGGTGATCGCCTGGACGGCCATCCGCTCCTCTGCAGCGTTGCCGGCGCACGACATCAGCGCCCAGGAGAAGTCCACCCGGCAGATGCCGGCGCGCGTCTCAGCGCTCAGAAGGACCGTTCCGGACGGCAGCGGGTTCGTCAGACCGTTGATCGCCGAGAAGCCGGTCAGCTGCTGAAGCAGCGTTTCCTCCGCAGAGAGCTGATCCGTGGTGCGGATGGCCGTCGGCACCGGCGCCAGCACCGACGCGCTGCAGCCGCGGACGTACATGGTCGCATCCACTTCGTTGAGTCCCTCGCGGACCATGTCGATGGCGGAGGCGTCCCGGACCAGCTCACGGTCGAGATCCATACAGGTATACGCCCCGACGGTCTCCCCCTCCACGAGAATGCGCACCGACTTGACCGGCTCCAGCTCCGTCAGGGAATTGACCAGGGAGAGAACCGTCATCCGCTCCATCAGCCCGGTGGCAGGCCGGTTGTAGAGGAACTCCGAGGAGAGGTCCACCGTGCAGACGCCGTCCTCCCCCAGCTCCAGCCCCAGCAGGGACGTGCCCTCCGGCATCGTCGCAATCTGCCCCTCCTCGGTGGGGCCGGCGATCAGCTGATCGACGACGTAGGCCGGGATCTCATCGACGCTTTCAAAGTACTGCTGCCGCTCCGTCGTCACGAGGTAACGGCCGTTTGCGTCGGAGAAGTAGAGGCGAACCGTCGTCTCCGTATTGACGGCGCCCAGGTCGAGGAACACGAAGTCCGTGGCGCTGAGCACCTGGGCTTCGCGGCCCGTCTCCGCCCCCTCCGTCTCGAGACAGACGCCGGTGATCTCCGGGAACTGGGCCAGCGTCCGGACGATGCAGCCGGCGGCCAGTGACCGGGCGATGCCGGTAAGCTCGTCAAAGTCACGGCTGAGGATGACCGTCAGAACCGTCTCATCCAGGGACGTCTCCAGGCAGCGCAGCCCCTCGGGGAAGGGCGAGCGCAGCCCCTCCTCCCCGGGGCCGGAAAAGTAGGCGTTCAGGAAGTTCTCGTACGACTCCGGCAGCGCACTCCGCTCCCACGTCTCGAAGCCGAGAACGCCGGTGTCCGCGCCGTAGGCCGCCTCGTCGTCGGCCTGCAGGTAGTAGAGCAGGAGGGTATCGTCGTCCGGCTGGTCGGCTGTCTGCCCACAGGCCGCAGCCGCCAGCAGCAGGAGCAGCAGCCCCAGCAGCAGTCCAGCTTTCCTCATACCTCCCCCTCCATGCCGAAGAACGGGAACGTAACCGTGAAGCGCGTGCCGCCCTCCGGCCGCCGCTCCACAGTGACGGTGCCGTAATTCCGCTCCACCAGATCGTGGACGATGGACAGCCCCAGGCCGCTGCCGCCGGCCTGGCGGGAGCGGGCCTTGTCCACCCGGTAGAACCGGTCGAAGATGTACGGCAGGGACTCCTCGGGGATCCCGACGCCGGTATCCTCCACCACCAGAAGCACGTCGTCCTCCTGACGGCAGAGCCGGACGTCCAGTTCGCCGCCGTCCACGTTGTATTTGATGCCGTTCTCCACCAGGTTGAAGGCGATCTGGTAGACGTCGTCCTCCCGGGTGACGACGGTGCAGTCCGATTCCAGCCGCGTCGTCAGGCGGATCTGCCGCAGGCCGGCCAGCGGCGTCAGCAGACGGACGACCTTCTCCACCACCGGCCCGGGCTCCATCACCTCGAAGTCGCCCTTGGGCGCGGCCTCCAGGCGGCTGAGCTCCAGCAGATCCTGGGCGATGCGCGTGAGCCGGTCGGCCTCGTTGCCGATGTCGCCGACGAACTCCCGGACGGTCTCCATGTCCATTTCGTTCTGGAGAATCGAGTCGGCCAGCAGCTTGATGGAGGCCAGCGGCGTCTTGAGCTCGTGGGAGGCGTCCGAGACGAACTGCCGCTGGGCAGCCTCCGACGTCCGCAGCCGCTCCGTCAGCTTGTTGAACTCCTCGGCCAGGATGCCCACCTCGTCGTGGCCCCGCAGGGCGATCCGATGGCTGTACTCGCCCTCCCGCAGCAGCTGGATGGACTGGAGGATCAGCCGCATCCGCCGCGAGAACATCAGCGACGAGATCAGGGAGATCAGCAGCACCAC
Source organism: uncultured Oscillospiraceae bacterium (assembly GCA_904395865.1). GTDB lineage: Bacteria > Bacillota > Clostridia > Oscillospirales > Oscillospiraceae > Avoscillospira_A. The sequence continues at coordinate 14,559 of CAJFNY010000048.1, read as the reverse complement.
CGCACCCAGTACCACGGAGATCCGGATCAGGTTCGTCTCCAGCACCGAAACCAGGCCGCCCAGGTCGGCGTCGTACTCCATCAGGTAGACGGCACCGATGAGGCTGCCGCTGGTGTAAATGGGGATGCAGGTGCGGCTTTCCAGTGCCTCGTCCCGGTACGTCCAGTAGAACACATCGTTCCCCTGCAGCGCCGCCACCACCTCCGGGAACAGCGCGACCTTTCCGGCGGCATTGCCCATGGCCAGCGAGTCGTACAGGGCGCGGCCACGCTCGTCGGTGATGACGACGCGGGTCGTGTCCAGATCGCCCAGCTGCGTCACCACCTGCGTGACGGTGTCGGCGCTGAGCCGGTCCAGCGTCGAGAGCGATGAGGCCACCAGCTGCGCCTTGTTCTGCAGGGAGGCCTCTTTCGTGCGCACCATCAGGTTCCGCGTGGTGGCGGTGGAGTAGACGTTCAGAAACACCAGGAACACCGAGGTGATCAGTACGTACGTCAGCGCAAATCGGAACTGGGAGCTGCTGCGCAGGTGCAGCAGCCGCCGTTTAAGCTTTGAAATAGTAGCCCACTCCCCATTTTGTCAGGATATACTCCGGCGACGCCGGATTCAGCTCCAGCTTCTCCCGCAGGCGGCGGATGTGCACGTCGACGGTGCGGATGTCGCTGCGGTATTCGTAGCCCCAGATGGTATCCAGGAGGGTCTCGCGGGAGTAGACGCGGTTGGGGTTGCGCATCAGCAGCTCGATCAGGTCGAATTCCTTGGCCGTCAGGTCCACCATCTGGTCGCCCTTGTAGGCGTTGCGGCCAGCGGGGTCGATGGTGATGTGCCCGTGGACCAGGCGCGCCTGGGCGTCCGGCTGCCGCGGGCCGGCACGGCGCAGCAGCGCGCGCACCCGTGCCTTCAGCTCCAGGATGTTGAAGGGCTTCGTCAGATAGTCGTCAGCCCCGTGCTCGAAGCCCATGAGCTTGTCCATGTCGTCGGCCTTGGCAGTTAACATAATAATCGGCACGTTGGAAAACTCCCGGATCTTCCGGCACGCCCCCAGGCCGTCCAGGCGCGGCATCATCAGGTCCAGAATGATGAGGTCCACCGGCTGGCTCTGGGCGATTTCCACAGCCTCCTCGCCGTCGTACGCGGGCAGGACCTCGTAGCCCTCGTTCTCCAGGTTGAATTTGATCCCCTTGACCAGCAGCTGCTCGTCGTCGACTACCAGAATTTTCATACTTCATTCTCCCACATATACGTATTCCGCAATGGCTTCCAACCGCTTCTCACCGATGCCCGCCACATTCAGGAGCTCCTGCACCGAGTAAAACCGCCCGTGCTCCTCCCGGTAATCCAGAATGCGCTGGGCCAGCGTCTCCCCGATCCCCGGCAGCGTGGTCAGCGCTGCCAGGTCGGCATCGTTCAGATCCATGGGTTCCGGAGGCGCCTGGTCCGGCGCAGCCGCCGGCTCGGCGGGCTCTGCCGGCTCTGCCGCCGGCGGCTGCTCCACGGTGACTGCCACCGTCCCGTCCGGCGTGGCCGTGGCACGGCCGGCGAAGTAGCCGGCAGTCAGCCCCACCAGCAGCAGCGTCAGCGCGATGATGACGCGCTCGCTGCGGGAAGCTCCGGTGCGCTTTCCGTCCAACTGGCCGCCTCCTTCCGTTGACAGAACCGAAAAGTTTGGTATAATCATAGAGACAGTTGCGGAGTCCGTCTCCGCCCATACTGACAGTATACCATAACCGCCGCTGCCCACGCAACGGCTGCGGCCGGATTTCACAGGGGTGAACCATGAAAAAGACGAAACTGCTGTCCGCTCTCCTGCTGCTGGCCCTGCTGGTCTCTCTGCTGGTGCCTGCGTCTGCCGCGGCTGCCGCTGATTCGGCAGCCGGGGACGAAACTGCCTCCGATTCCGCCGGCAGCACCGATGGCTCCGGGGATGCCGCAGCGGACGCCGCCGCTTCGGACGCCGCCTCCGCGCCGACCCATACGGTGCAGGCCACGTCCGCCATGCTCATTGAGCTGAGCAACGGGCAGGTGCTGCTGGAGCAGAACGCCGACGCGCAGATCTACCCGGCCAGCCTGACGAAAATTATGACGTGCATGCTGACGCTGGAGCACGGGACGCTCACGGACGTCGTGACCGTCTCGGAGACGGCTCTGCAGAACCTGGACGCCGCAGGCAGCACGGCCGGCCTGCTGGAGGGCGAGCAGCTGACGGTGGAGCAGCTGCTGTACTGCATGATGCTCTCCTCGGCCAACGAGGCGTGCAACGTGGCGGCGGAGTACGTCTCCGGATCGGTGGATGCCTTCGTGGAGCTGATGAACGAGGAGGCCGCCGCCCTGGGCTGCACCGGCACCCACTTTGCCAACCCCCATGGGCTCCACGATGAAAACCACTACACCACCGCCCGCGATCTGAGCATCATCGCCACGGCGGCGCTCCAGAGCGAAAAATTCCGGGAGATCACCTCGACGGTGACGTACACCGTCCCGGCCACCAACCTCTCGGAGGAGCGCCAGCTGTTCACCACGAACCTGCTGGAGACGCCCAACACCGACTACTATTACGAGTACGCCTCCGGCGTCAAGACCGGCTTCACGACGCCGGCCGGCCGCTGCCTGATCTCCACGGCCCAGCGGCCGGACTCGGAGCTGCACCTGCTGTCGGTCCTGTGCGGCGCGTCGGAGGAGGGGCAGAACTTCACTGAGACGGAGGCCATGTTCGAGTGGGGCTTCGACAACTTCGCCTTTGCGACCGTCCTGGAGGCCAACCCGGTGACGGAGATTCCGGTATTCATGTCCGCCGGCTCTGACGCCGCCGTGCTGGCTGCCAGCCGTGAGATCACAGCCGTTCTGCCCGCAGACTTCGACGAATCACTGGTGGAGCTGGACATCCAGCTGACGTCACCGGACGGCGTCGAGGCGCCGGTCACCAAGGGTCAGGTGCTGGGCACCGTGACGGTCCGCTATCTCGGCACCGACCTTGGCACGGCCGACCTGGTGGCCATCACCGACACGCCGCGCTCGGAGCTGGCCGCCACGGCGGCGTCGACCCAGAGCTTCCTCTCCGAGCACTTCTGGCTGCTGCTGATCGGCGCCGTGGTGCTGCTGTTCATTTTGTATCTCGTCATCAACAACGTCCGTCGTGCCCGGCGGCGGCGCCGCCGCCAGCTGGAGCGTGCCCGCCGCCGCGGCGAGGTCATCGACTTCCCCGGCCGCCGGGAGGATGAGGAGGATCAGCCATGACGTTGGACGAGCTCCGTCAGCAATGCCTCGCCTGCCAGCAGTGTCCGCTGGCGGTGACGCGGCACCACGTGGTGTTCGGCGTCGGCCCGGATCCCTCCCCGATTCTGTTCGTCGGCGAGGGTCCCGGGCAGCAGGAGGACCTCCAGGGCGAGCCCTTCGTTGGCCCGGCCGGGCAGCTGCTGGACGAGATGCTCTCCATCATCGACCTGAGCCGCCGGAACTGCTACATCACGAACATCGTCAAGTGCCGCCCGCCCCACAACCGCGACCCGCTGGAGACGGAGCAGGAGGCCTGCATCGGCTTCCTTCGCCAGCAGACGCGGCTGCTGCAGCCGAAGATTCTCGTCTGTTTGGGACGCATCGCGGCCATGCGGCTCATCGAGCCCGGCTTCCGCATCACCCGCGACCACGGCCGCTGGTACCAGAAGGGCGGCCTCTGGATGACGGCCCTGTTCCACCCCTCAGCCCTGCTGCGGGACGTGGCGAAGCGGCCGGACACCTTCCGGGACCTGAAGGGCCTGCAGGCCAAGATCCGGGAGGTCCTGCCGGACTTCTACGGCTGACTGCATCTGCCAAAAACAAAATCCCGCCGGGCATCCACAGATGCCCGGCGGGTGTTCTTTTGCATGCTTACAGGACCTTGTCGTACTCGTTGCACAGGGGGTGCAGGATCGGCTCGTCCTCTTCGATGTCAGCGAAGCGGGAGGTGGACTCCAGGAAGTAGTTGTCGGTGTTGTCGTCGTTGACCTTGGAGACCTCTCCGCAGACGAGATCACCGGTGCCGACCTTCGTGCCGAAGATGTGGGCCATGTGGGGCGTCAGGGTGACGCTGTTGCCGGCCGTCACGTAGAACTCCTCACCGCTGGCATACGTATACGGGATGCCGTCGCGGTAGATCTTCACGGGCTCGCCGGTCATCTTGCCGCTCTCGTCGGTGGAGAACAGCTTGATGGCCATCTCGCCGCCGGCGCGGACGATGATGTCCTCGGTCTTGTAGACGTGGTAGTGGTTGGGCAGGCGCTGGCCCTCCTTGAACAGGAGGTACTTCTCGCAGTAGGGCACGCCGACGGAGTCGTCGCCCTGGATGCCGTTACGGACCGTGAACAGCACGCAGCCGACCTCGTCGAACTTGCCGGTGCCGTAGTCAGTGATGTCCCAGCCCTGCATCGTCTTTTTGATGGCGCCGATCTCATCCTTGTGGGCCTTCCACTCGTCCATGGTCCAGTAGGCGAAATCCGGCAGGCGGATGTTGTTCTTGGCCAGCAGATCCTTGGCCCAGGCCAGGGCTGCATTGATTTCCGAACGCTTCATAATGGTAACTTCCTTTCGTTGGCGGTTATTTCAGCTTCAGCGTATACGCCGGTGCCATGTCCTTCCAGAAGGTCTCGCCGGGCAGCGGGGCCTGGCACTCGCCGGTAATCCGCAGCCACTCGCGGTAGCGGTCGTTGTCGAGCGCTTTCTCGTTGCCGGGCACCCGCTCATTGTACTGGAACAGGTAGCAGTCGCCGTTGGGCAGCTCCTGCACGAAGATCTCCAGGCGCTGGAAGCCGGCGTCCAGCAGCATCTGATGGATATCCTCGGGAATATTCGCATGCAGATTCAGATACTCCTGCAGCTTTTCTTTCTTGACGCCGATGATCTGACCGCGTCTGACAATCTTCCTGTCTTCCATGTTGATCGCTCCTAATCGTGTAGAAATTCCGGAAAGTTACACGAAGAACTTGCCGATCTCCGCGCTGATGACCTCGCCGGGCTGCGCGAAGAATTCCTCGCCCTTCAGCTCATTGACGATCTTCTTATCCTTGAAAATCAGCATGCGGCGGGCCAGGGAGATGATCTCGTTCATGTCCGAGGAGATCAGGATCACGGCCTTGTTCTCCTTGGCCGCCAGATCCCAGATCAGCCGGTGGATGTACTCCTTGGCGCCGATGTCCACGCCGACGGTGGGCTCGTCGATGATGATGGTGTCACACTCGGCGGAGAGCCACTTGGCGATGCTCACCTTCTGCTGGTTGCCGCCGGAGAGGCTGCCGACCTTCGTGTTGATGGACGGGGAACGGATCTCCAGCTTCTGCCGGTAAAGCTCCGCATTCTCCGACTCCTTCTTCCCGCTGATGAACGGGAGCGAGGCGCTGACGTAGTCCTTCTGCAGAGAATTCATGCAGATGTTCATCCGGATGGAGTTGTCGAGGAACAGGCCCTCCTCCTTCCGGTTCTCGGTGACGTAGCCGATCTTGTACTTGTGCAGGCTGACGGCCAGGGAGTCGGTCTTGGCCAGCTGGCCGTTGACGTAGACCTCGCCGCCGGATTTCTTGTCGACGCCCAGCACCGTCCGGACCAGCTCGGTGCGGCCGGAGCCGACCAGGCCGTAGAAGCCGAGGATCTCGCCCTTGCGGACCTGGAAGCTCAGGTTCTCGAAGCCGTACAGCTTGGAGCTGATGTTCCGGGCCTCCAGCGCGACCTCATTGTCGTACGCATCCAGGCGGCCGCGGTAGATGACGCTCGTCTTGCGGCCGATCATCATCTGGACGATGCGGTCGCGGTCCATGTTCTCGATCCGGTCGGTGCCCACGAGGCAGCCGTCCCGGAATACCGTCACCCGGTCGGAGATCATCTGGACCTCCTCCAGCTTGTGGGAGACGAAGATCATGATGACGCCGCGCTTCTTCAGGTCGCGGACCAGATCGAAGAGAATGTTTGCCTCATACTGGGTCAGGGACGAGGTGGGCTCGTCGAGCATCAGCACCTCCGCCTCAGAGCTCAGGGCCTTGGCAATCTGGATCAGCTGCTTGTTGGCGGCGCTCAGGTGGCGCACCGGCGTCCGCGGATCCAGATCCAGCTTGACCATCTGCAGATACTTGGAGGCGGTTTCATAGACACCCTTCCAGTTGACGATGCCGGCCTTCGTGAAACGGTGCATCTTATCCAGCACGACGTTCTCGGCGATGCTGGCATCGGGAATCAGGTTGATCTCCTGATTGACGATGCTGATGTGGTGGTTCACCGCATCCTTGTAGCCCTTCAGGTGCAGCTCCTTGCCGTTGAGGGACACCGTGCCCTCGTCGGCCTGGTAGATGCCGCAGATGATCTTCATCAGTGTGCTCTTGCCTGCACCATTTTCGCCGAGGATGGCATGGATTTCGCCCTCCCGGAAATCAACGGAGATATCCTGAAGCGCCTTGACGCCCGGGAAGTACTTCGAGATGTGTTTTAATTCCAGCATAGCCGTGCCTCCGTAAAAAACGCGGGCAGGTACCGCGTGTCAGTTTCGAATTCAAATACCAAAGCAATCAGTTGTTGCGCAGTTTCGTGGGGAATGACTCTCAATCTCAGGGATGGCGGCAGTTCCGCATCCGGTTCTCAGTTCTTCAGGACTGGCCGGGGAACCGGAGTTCCCCGGCCAGCAGCAGGTGCTTGAGTAAGGGAGGCTTAGCCCTCCTGGGTCAGGATCTCAGTCTCGATGGTGGCGACCAGGTCGTTCGTGACCTGCTCGATGTCTTCCTGATACGTGTCCATGTTGTCCTTGGTGATGAATACCATGCCGGTGTCGATGTGCTCGCCCCAGTTCTGCGGGACCCAGCCGTCCTTCAGGTACATCAGCAGGACGTTGGAGACGTAGCCCATGCCGTAGCCGTTCTGGCCGACCGTGTGGTCGATGTAGCCGTTGGCGATGGCGTTCATGACCTCAGTGCTCTGGTCCTGGGTGGCAGCGTAGATGTGCTCCGCGTCGGGGTTGACGCCGTAGTAGTCGCTCAGCGCGTTGGCAACGCCCTTGGAGGCGGTGCCGCCGGTGGCGATGATGCCGCCCACGCCGGGGTTGGCGGTGATGGCGTCGGAGACCTTCGTGTAGCCCTCGTCGACGGTGGTGATGTCGGCGACGGTCTGGACGATGGACATGCCGGGATACTCGGCAACGGCGTCCTCAACGCCCTGCTGGCGGGTCACGGTGTTGACGTCGCCCAGGTTCTCCAGGACGTTGATGATGGTGCCCTCGCCGCCCATGTACTCGCAGAGCTGCTTGGCGCTCTCATACGCCTGGGTGTAGACGTCGGAGGCCAGGGTCAGGGCAGACTCCTGGGGGTCGTTGACGAGGCCGGCGTAGTTGATGACCTGGCAGCCGTTGTTGTACAGCTCCTCGTACAGGCCGTTGGCGCCGGCGGTGTCCGCGCCGAAGATCATGAAGCAGTCGTAACCCTGCGCGGCCAGAGCCTCAACGGTCTGGTTCTCCACGTCCTGGGTCCACTCGGTGCCGACGGCATACTCCACATGCTGGCCGAAGTCGGCCTCGAAGCCCTTGATGCCCTCGAGCACGTAGTTGTCGAAGAACTCGTCGGGGCCGGGCCAGTAGCAGCACAGCTTGTACTCGTCCTGCTGGAAGTCCCAGGTCAGGCCGGCGATGGCCTCCGAGTCGACGGCGGACTCCACCGGGGTCTCGTCCGTAGTATCCTCGGTCTCGGTGGTTTCGGTGGTATCCGTGGTATCCGTGGTGTCAGTGCTGCTCGTGTCGTCCTGAGCAGGCTCCGTGGTGTCGCTGGCGCAGGCCGCCAGGCTGAACACCATCACAAGCGCGCACAGGAGGGCAAGAAGCCGAAGGTTCATTTTCCTCATTGTGTACTTACCTCCATTTATTTTTTGGCTGGCTCCCCAGCCGGGAAAACGGATTCTGAAATTTACTTCATCTGCTCGGCCATCTTCACGCGAATGCTCTCCAGGGAGACGGCCAGCAGGATGATGGCGCCCAGGAACGCCTGCTCGTAGTAGATGTCGACGTTCATCATGGTCAGGCCGTTGCGGATCATCGTCAGGATCCAGGCGCCGCAGAAGAAGCCGATGGCGGTGAAATTACCGCCGTTGAGGCGGATGCCGCCGATGGCGCAGATGGCGAAGGAGTAGAGCATCCAGTCAGAGCCGGTCGTCGAGGTGGCGGAGCCGGAGCGGGAGGCCCACAGCAGCGCGGCGATGGCCGAGAAGGCGCAGGAGAGGGTGTTGCAGAGGATGTTCACGCGATCCACGCGGATACCGGACAGCTCTGCCGCCGTGGCGTTGCCGCCGACGGCCAGCACGTCGCGGCCGACCCGCATGTACCGGAAAAAGACCAGGAGCAGCAGCACCAGGACGATCATCAGGATGAAGAGCATCGAGGTGGGACCCACGGACATCCGGCCCAGGGTGGAGAAGCCGTCGTTCAGCTCGTAGGGCATGCCGTGGGAGATGCCGGTAGCGATGCCGTCGTAGACGAAGGACATGGCCAGGGTGATGACGAAGGGCTGGAGCTTCAGCTTGTTGATGAGCCAGCCGTTGACGACGCCGCAGAGGGCGCCGACGAGGATCGTCACGAGGATCGTGGGCAGCGTCGCCCAGCCCATGTTCTGCATCAGCTCGCCCATGACGACCGTGCACAGGGCGCCGGTGGCGCCGACGGCCAGGTTCATGCCGCCGATGACGGCCACCCACAGCTGCGCCGCCGCGATGAAGGCGTAGATGGCAGCGGTACGGGACAGGTTGAACAGGTTGTACTGGCTCAGGAACGAACCAGTGAACACCGAGAAGATCACGAACAGCAGCACGAACGCCACGATGGCGCTGGAATACGACTGCAGGAAGAACCGCTTGACCAGGGAAACCTGCTGCACGCCCCCTGTCGCAACGCTCTTGGAATCTCTCTTTTCGTTACTCATGGTACACCTCACTGATCTTTTTGCTTGCCGGGACTCTGCTTCCCGCATTCCGCTTGTTAAGTAAACTAACTTAAATAATACCGGAATAAAAATGACTGACGGCTTATGCAATCCTGTGGGTGCAGCAGCAATCAATCATCTTCTGTAAGACAACCTAGCATATTTCACCGGGAATGTCAATTGCTTCGGTCAAATTCAGCAATTGAGACAGAATTCTTCGTCAAAATTTGTTCAAATATACAGTTTTTCTCGTCTCAATAGAGGAACGAGATGGCATCGAACTTCTGACCATTTTCCAGAAGCATCAGGGTCGCGCCTCTGGCCACGTGCCAGTCGTCCATGCTGCCGGCGCGGATGACCACGTGTCGGCCGGCAAAGTGCATCTGCCGCCGTCGGGTGTGATACTTGATCCGTTCCAGGAAGCGGTCGCCGTTCTTCATCAGGCCGCCGCAGAGGTAGATCTCGTCGGGGTCGAGCATATTGATGGAGATGGCCAGGGCGATGCCGATGTATTCGGCCGCCATCTCCACCAGCTGCGCCGCGTCGGCGTCGCCGGCGTCGGCTGCCTGGAAGACGAGCCTGGCGTCCACCCGGTCAGCGTCTCCGCCGCAGAGCTCCGCCAGCAGCGGCGCGCGGCCGGCCTCCACCAGCTCCCGGCCCTGGGCCGCGATGGCGGCGCCGGAAGCCACCGACTCGAGACAGCCGGTGTTGCCGCAGGAGCACTGGCGGCCGTTGCGGGCGCAGACCGTGATATGGCCGAACTCCCCGCTGGTGCCGCTGGAGCCGTAATAGACCTGGCCGTTCTGGATCAGGGCCGCGCCGATGCCGTAGCCCAGGCCGGCGCAGAACACAGTCTGCCCCTCATTGCCGCGGCCGGGGCGCACCTCCCAGAAGGCCTGGGCGCGGTTGGCATTTTCGACGATGACCTGGTACGGCAGCCGCTGGTTCATCCACTCCTGCATGGGGACATCCTGCCAGCCGAAGTTGGGGGAAAAGACGACGCGGCCGCTCCCCTGCTCGATCAGGCCGGGCATGGCCACGCAGACGCCCACCACCGTGGACTCGTCGATCCGCGCCTTGCGGACCGTGGCCACGATCCGCTCACAGACGCGGTCCACGAACCGTCTCGGGTCGTCGACCATCTCGGTGGGCACCGCGTCACAGGCCAGCAGGCTGCCGTCCAGGCCGGTGATGACGGTCCGCTCCATGGTGCGGCCGATGTCGACGCCGATGCAGCGGAAGCGCTCCCCCGAAATATCGTAGAGCTCCGGATGCTTTCCAACCCCGGAGCCGGTTCGGCCGACCGTCACCAGGATCCCGCGGCGCACCAGCTCGTCGGTGATGGACATGACGGCCGGGATGCTCAGATGCACCTCCTGCGCAATGGCAGAGCGGTTGATGGGCCCCCGGGCCTGGATGCAGCGGAGCACATTGATTTTGCTGGACTGATCCCGGCGGAGCCGGGTTGTACGGGCTGAAACCAACATAGCTAAAATCCTTTTCTGCTGAATGGCTGCAAACGGGCATTGCATGCAGCCGGCGGCAAGCCTGCCGCCGGCTGCATGGAGATTCAGAAAACCATCAGATGCAGGTGTAGACGCCGTCGACGATCAGATCCTGACCGGAGGTATAGCCGGCCGCATCGGAGCAGAGGTACAGCACGGCCGGGATCAGCTCCTCGGGCTTGCCCATGCGGTGCATGGGGATCAGGGGCATCCAGGCGTCGATGAGCTCCTTGGGCACATCCACGGACATGGGGGTAGAGATGTAGCCGGGACTCAGGCTGTTGACGCGGATGCCGTAAGGCACCCACTCGGCGGCCAGGGAACGGGTCATGTGGATGACGCCGGCCTTGGAGGCATTGTAGGAAACCTGCCACTGGGGGATGTTGACGATGGAGCCGGACATGGACGCCATGTTGACGATGGAGCCCTTGATGCCGTTGTCGATCATGATCTTGCCCACGGCCTTGCACATGATGAACTCGCCCGTTAGGTTGACGTCGATCACCTCACGGAACTCCTCCACCGTGGCCTCCATGGTCGTCTGGTGCATGCAGATGCCGGCGTTGTTGAACAGGATATCGATGTGGCCCGAACGCTTCATGACCTCGGCCAGAGCCGCATCCACCTGCTTCTCGTCGGTGACGTCAGCCTGGACGTAGTACGCCTTGTTGCCGTCGCCCTCGATGAGCTTGATGGTCTCGTCGGCACCGTGGCGGCAGATGATGACGATCTCCGCGCCGGCATTGGCCATACCGCGGGCCACCACCTGGCCGATGCCGCGGCCGGCACCGGTGACGATGGCAGTCTTGCCCTTCAGGCTGAACATTTCCTCCAAATACGACATGGTATCAGCTCTCCCTTCGTTATTTCTGGACGTCGATCAGAATCTTCATGGACGTCTCGCGGTTGGCATCGATGTACTGATACGCCGCCAGATAGTCCCGGAACGCGAAGTGCTTGCTCATCAGGGGCTCCAGATGGATCTTGCCCTCGTTCACCAGCTCGATGGCCTTGACGTAGTCCTCGTTGCGGTACATCATCGTGGTGTTCAGGTCCAGCTCGTGGTCGTTGAGGACGGCCAGGTCCACGTTGGCCATGCCGGCGTAGACGGCCACCAGGATGATGATGCTGCCCTTGCGGGCGTAGGCGATGGCCTGTCCCATGGTGATGTCGTTGCCGGCGCAGTCGAAGATCACGTCGGCCTTGTCCGGGCCGAAGGCCTCCACCAGGCACTCGCCGAAGTTGCGGTTCTTCGTGTTGTAGACGTGGTCGGCGCCGCACTCTCTGGCCTTGTCCAGCCGGAAGTCGGACACGTCCGTGACCATGACCTCCGCGGCCCCCAGGGCCTTGCACGCCTGGGCCACCAGGATGCCGATGGGGCCGGCGCCCAGGACGGCGATCTTCATGCCGGTCACGTCACCGGGGCGGCGGGCCGCATGGACGGCCACGGCCAGCGGCTCGATCATGGCGCCCTGGTCGTACGTCATGGTCTCCGGCAGCAGCGTCACCTTGGAGGCGTCCACCGCGAAGTACTCCGACGCCATGCCGGTGGTCTGGAAGCCCATGACCTTGAGCTCCTCGCAGAGGTTGTACTTGCCGTGGGTGCAGGGGTAGCACTTGCCGCAGAACACCTGGGGCTGGACCGTCACCTTCTGGCCCACCTGGAAGCCGGTCACGCCGCTGCCCAGGGCCACGATCTCGCCGGAGACCTCGTGCCCCTGCGTCACCGGATACTTGGTGAAGGGGTGCTTGCCGTGGTACACGTGGATGTCGGAGCCGCAGATGCCGATCTCCATGATGCGGATCAGCACCTCATTCTCCTGCGGCTGGGGCACCGGGACCTTCCGGAAGATGATCTCGCCCGGCGCCGTCATCACTTGCTGCAGCATTTCTTTTTCCATAAGCGTCCTCTTTTCGTGAGAAATTTGTTAAGGCACTTAATTTATTGCCGAGAAAAAAACGGAGACGCGCACGGCCGGCCGGCTGCCGAGGATGCCGGCGCACCTTCTCCTGATGTGAGTATACGACGCTTTTTCCAAAACGGCAATATCCAATCGCGGAAAAACGCAAAAATCATTGATTCTGCACAAAAACCCGTTTTGATTTTCAGCATTTTGTCCAGGCAGCGGCCCGCCGGAATTTCCGGCGGGCCGCTGTTCCGAGGGCTTACACTTTGGGGAAGCGGAGCTCCACCTTGAAGAGATCGCCGTCCACCTCCAGGCGGAGCGTCCCCTTCTGCAGCTCCGTCAGGCTCCTGGCGATGTTCAGGCCCAGGCCGGAGCCCTCGGTGGTGCGGGAGGCGTCGCCGCGGACGAACCGCTCCATGAGCTCGTCGGCGCTGATGTTCAGCTGCTGGCGGGAGATGTTCTTCAGCGTCAGCACCACCTCCCGCTCCTCCGCCGCCACGGTCACGTAGACCCGCGTGCCGGCCAGGGCGTACTTGCAGATGTTGTTCAGCAGATTGTCCAGCACCCGCCACAGAAGCCGTCCGTCGGCCCGGATCGTGACGCCGTCCTCGGGGAAGTCCGTCACCGGCGTCAGGTTCCCGGCGGCCAGCCGCTCGGCGTACTCGCCCAGAGCCTGGTTGACGCTCTCCACGGCGTTGGTGGGCACCAGCGTCACGGTCACGTTCCCGGTGGACGCCTTGGACGCCTCCACCAGGTCCTCCGTCAGCTTCTTGAGCCGCACGGCCTGCCGCTGGAGCACCTCCAGGTACTGCTGCTTCTGCTCCTCCGTCTCGGCGTGCTGCAGCAGGTCCACGTAGTTGAGGATGGAGGTCAGGGGCGTCTTGATGTCGTGGGAGACGTTGGTGATGAGCTCCGTCTTGAGCCGCTCCGACTTGAGCCGCTGCTCCACGGCGATGGCCATGCCGTCGCCGATGGCGTTGAGGTTCTCACCGTGGCGCTTGAAGTCCCAGAACATCCGGGAGGTGTCCACCCGGGCGTCCAGGTCGCCGGCGGCCAGGGCCTCGCCGCCCTTCTGGAGCGTCCGCAGCTGGAGGCCCGCCAGGCCCACGGCGGCCAGGATGGCCAGGCACAGCAGGAAGTCCAGGAAGATCATGGCGCCGCTCTCGTAGGAGAGGAGCCCCAGGATGAACAGGAGGACGAGCAGCCCGGCCGTCACCACCAGCAGCTTCCACACGATGGGCGCCGCCCGGCACACGTCCCGCAGCCCGCGGCCCGCCCGCCGCAGGAGCCGCCAGACGATCCGCAGCACCCGGTAAATCACCGTGTTCCGCCACCATTTGCCCAGCTTGACCCGGGTGGTGAAGGACAGCAGCCACGCCAGGGCCACCAGGGCCGCGGCCAGCAGCGCTGCCGACGGGAGGACGACGGACAGCAGCAGGTCGGCGCCGTAGAGATTCCACTCCACGGTCACGGCCAGCAGCAGGCCCGCCAGGAGGCCCAGGGCCACGGTGTAGACGTCCAGCGGAATCTTATCCAGGGTGTTGGCCGCCAGGACCATCTGCCCTTCCCGGACCTTGTGGCCGGCGGCCGCCACCAGGTAGACGATCAGCAGCAGGGCCAGCACCGCCGAAACGGCCAGCACCGCCATCACCTGCCAGGCGTTGGCCTCCACGAAGCGGAACGCCTGCCATGCGCGGTACACATCGTCGCTGTGGTTGGGCAGGTCCGGCTTCAGGGCCACGCGGATCTCGTAGCCCCGGCCGTCCCCCCAGTCGGCCAGGTACGTGACGGAGGCGCCGGCGCTGCCGTCCTCCAGGGTGGAGGAGACGACGGTGCCGTCCTCCAGGGTCAGGCAGTAGCGGAAGTTGCACCGGTCGCTGTCGGAAAACGTTTCCATTTCCTCCAGGTCGCCGCCGCCCTGGTAGACGCCCTCCACCTGCTGCGCGGCGAAGCGGTACATGGCGCTGTAGGCGTACGACGTGTCGAAAAAGCCGGCCCCGCCGCTCCGGTAGACGCCGCCGTCCCAGCCGAAGGCCGCCAGCAGCAGCGAAATGCCCGCCGCCGTCAGGCACGCGGCCGTCAGCACCCAGGCGCAGATCTTCGCGGCCAAACTGCTCCGCAGCTTCTTCATCTCCCCGTTCCCCCTTCCATCTTGTAGCCCTGGCCCCAGACGACCTTCAGATACCGCGGCTCCGAGGGCGTGATCTCGATCTTCTCCCGCAGGTGGCGGATGTG